>JBCCBI010000476.1:0-4152 GCA_039034155.1 Deinococcota bacterium
CGAGGATATGACTGATGAAGAGATTGAAGCTGAACTGCTTAAGCGTGGCTTGATTGATGAGGGTGAACTGTGACGGTCGTAAGTGGTCAAGACTTGAAACTGCTATATGAGTACCGAAGGCGCAAAAAACAAACAGCTCAGTGGTCAGAAGCGCAACTAAGTCAAGCTCGAGATAGCTTGGCTTCTTATTTTGAACTTGCTCGCGAGCTTAAACCTTTGCCTCATCAAATTTATGTCATGGATGCAGTGCAGGAGTTTCTCGAGCATTGCTGGCATACCCGTAAAGACAGCGTTAAGGGTCGCCGCATCCTCAACGTCAACCTACCCCCAGGTGCAGGTAAGTCCAGCATCATCACTGCCACAACACCACCGTGGATACTTGGTAACAGGCCCGATGAACGCATCGGCATCGTATCAGCTAAAGGCAACCTTGCAGATTTATTTGAGCTAGTTGCTAAAGGTGATATTGAATCAAGTGAGTTGTACCGGGCAATATTTCCTGACGAAGCTGCCCGACCTGACTACAGCCGGGCATGGGCCCAAGGCAAGCTGTTTGTTAAAGGGTTGCCCAACGGCGAGATTTCACCTAGCTTGTCAGCTATGAGCCTTATGGGTTCAATTATGGGCAAGCGGTTTTCGCTCATCATCATCGACGATGGCCAAGACCAAGAAGGCGCACGCACACCGGCTATGCGCCAAAAAACATGGTCGTTTATTGATAACACCGTGCTTTCACGCGCACCCATGTGGTGTCCCATCATCAACGTCCAGCAGCGACTAAACAAAGACGACTACACGGGCAGGTTTGAGCATCACTATGATGCCCAGACTATTAAAGTACCTGCCCTTGACGATAAAGGGCAAAGTTACTGGCAGCTCGAGTATCCGGCTGCAGCCCTCGAGCAAAAACGCCGGGCAGACCCGTATTCGTTTGCACTTTGGTATCAACAAGATGCTACACATGATGGTGATGGTGTTGCCATCTTCGATGGTGATACCTTCCGCTATCACACACACGTTGTACCTGACGGTTGGCGTATCCAGTCGTGGGATACAGCCGGTAAAGCTGGACAGCATAATGACTTGTCTGCATATGTGGATGCCGTCATCACTAATGAGGGCGATGTCTACATCGTTGATATGGGCTGGGAACGCTTAGACCCAGTTGACCTCGAGAATCATATTGAGCAACAGTACGCACGGGATGATATAGACGCCGTCATCAAAAGCGTTCCTGACAAAAGATATCCTTTGCCGTTCTCAAGTTTAGTCATGATTGAGGATGCCTCGAGCGGGCAGACACTTGCGCAACGCATCGCCAAGCTCACAGGTTTACCTATCCAAGCTGTTAAACCAATCAAAGACAAAGAGACTCGAGCTAAGAGCGTGCAGGGTTGGTTTAAAGCTGGCAAGGTATTTTTTCCGGCCAATCACCCTAAACTTGTTGAATTTGAATCGTTCTTGCTGAATTTCCCTCAAGACAACAACACATCATCTGCTGAGAACGTAGCAGACGATAATCCCCTGAATGATAGTACGCGCCACGATGACCCCGTTGATGCACTCGTTCAACTACTTCAAGCAGTTATCAATGACGACTTGAAACGCCCTCAAGAAGGCTTTCGTTTGGAGTGGACATAATGAACGGCTTTCAAAAGTGGCTAGCCCGCACTGTCTTAGGATTTGACACACGTAGCATCACCTATGCTGAGACGCTACCGCGCTACATGCACATGCAACCACAGCGCCCAGCCTGGAGCATTGAGAATGCTGTTAAAGAGGGCTATAAAGTCTCGAGCATCGTTTACCTGTGTGTCAAGCGCAAAGCTGATTCTGTCTCGAGCATCCCTTATGTCCTCAAACAACGCGACCGCCGTGGTGAGCTCGTCAAAGTTGAGTCAGGCCCGTTAGTAGAACTTCTGGCGCACCCCAACGAGATGCAAACGCTCAGTAAGTTGCTGTGGCGTTGGTCAGCACACTTATCCTTAGGCGGTAACGCCATTATCAGTAAGGTGCGTGTTGCTGACCAAGTTGAGCAGTTATGGCCATTATTCCCACAGGGTATTTATCCAGTCACTAGGACGGGTGACGGGCGCTTACTGAGTGCACGTGAACAGACCGAGAATAACCAAGGTAAGTTTATCAACCACTATGAACTCGAGCGTGGCGGCGTGTCTGCAAGGCTCGAGCTAGCCGATGTCATTCATGACCAACTACCTGACCCACAGTGGGCATTCTGGGGTATTGGTGAACTGCAAGCACTTGCCCAATCTGTTGACACCGATGTGTATTCACAACGTCACTTCTCTTCAAGTATGCAGAATCGCGGGATGCTCACGGGCATTGTGAGTATGAAAAACAGTCCCACTAAAGAGCAATATCAAACAACTAAAAACTTTATTCAGCACGAGTTTATTGGCACTGAAAATGCTGGCAAAATAGCCGTGCTTGATCAAGACCTTGACTACCACCAACTGACTCAAAACTTTAAAGACATTGAATTTATCGAAGCACGCCGCCTTACTCGCGAAGAGATTGCCATTGGTTTTGGCTGGGACCCGCTAGCATTGGGTTTTGGGCAAGGTGCCACGTTTGCCAACAAACAATGGGCACGTTACATCTCGTGGGTAGATACGCTTATTCCTCGGTCGCGTGATCTTGCTCAAGAGCTTGCCCAAGGGCTTGTATCTGAGTTTTACAGCAACGTAGAACCCGATGAGTTTGTTATTGAGCCTGACTTTAGCAAGGTAGAGGCGCTTACCACCATGTACAAAGAGCGTGCTGACGTTGCCGTCAAGCTTATTAAGGGTGCTGGCTACGATGCAGACGAGGTCAGTGCAAAGCTTGATCTTGGATTGCGTAAAGCACAAGTTGTAAACCCACCCACGCCACCACCATTAGACGATGATGATGAGGTTGAAGGTGCTACCCGCCGCTTGCGTAGGTCAAAACGCACTACCTATGAACGTGTGCAGTACTGGAAACGAAGCAATAACAGGCGCACCCAACAAGAACAGGTTGTAGCTCGAGCCGTTGCAGACATCTTTGCAAGGTTTGGTCCGCAGGTTGCCAACGCTTATAGCGAATTTGGCTCAACTGCTGTCTATCAAGCAATGGCCCGCGAGCGTGAGTATTGGCGGGTGGTGCTGGGTGGCGTCTATCAAGCAGGCAGTGAGGTGTTTGGTGACGCCTTACATCGTGAACTGTTTGACCGGGGCGCACCAGACCTCTGGCGTAGCACAGCAGAGTTAATTGCTGAGGGGTTATCACCTGACCGGGTTGATCTCATTAACGACGCTAGCGTGCGCAAAGTAACGCAGTTGCTCGAGCTTGCTACCAGCAACGGACTTGATGCAGCTACAACATCACAGGGGCTCGAGGCACTTTACAGCCGCTGGCAAAATGCCCGCAGCATGACCATCGCCACCTCTGAAGTGGGCTTGATTATGGGGCACGCTCAGTTTGAAATGGGCAGGCTAATTCAGGCTCAAGGTGACCCGCTTAGTAAAGAGTGGATTAGCCGGCAAGACGGCGAGGTACGTGATAGCCATGTTGATGTTGACGGTGAGATTGTGGCACTTGAAGAGCGCTTTTCTAATGGACTGCTTTACCCGGGTGATCCAGCTGGTCCACCGGAAGAAACCATCAATTGCCGTTGCATTTTGGGTTATCAGCTCGAGGGGGTTTAGGCTATGCCACTAATTTCATTTCTATGTCTACTTTTGTACGTCACGCTCGCATTGCGCGGGCTTTTTTTAGGCCAGACCACGCGAAAGGCATACGTAACTAGCCTGTCGCCACAGCCGAGTGCCTTGTTAAGTCGCTCGAGAAAGCGCAGGAGGCGCTATGAGTAAAGAGCAGCGACGGCAAGCAGCTATTGCAAATTTTGAGATTCGCTCGCTTACGGATGAGGGTGTTTTTGAAGCTTATGCGACTGTTTTTAACGTTGTAGATAGCTACGACACACTATTTAAGCAAGGCTGCTTTGCAAAAACAATCAAAGATAAACGCGGCATTGTGCCAATTCTTGACGAGCACTACGAAGAAATTGGGCTCACCTCGGCATTGGTTGAAGATAACAGGGGCTTGCTAATTACAGGCAGGCTTTATTTGGGCGATAACGAGCGGGATGAAGTAAAAACTGCTCGAGAA
>JBCCBI010000477.1:0-4146 GCA_039034155.1 Deinococcota bacterium
CTGGATTAACAATAGTTAGGTGGCAAGATGTAGGTGAGGTCGTGTTGGTCACCCAGCGAATTGGAACGAGATACTTGTTAGCGTTCAAAATATCCGATGCAGGCAGAAGGCGTATTATTTCACGAGGGCATCCCTTAATTAGGTGGTGGCTCAGAGTGTATTATCGTTTATCTGCAAATGAACTCATATTTCGACAAGGGGGACTTGCGATTAGCATAGAAGAATTTGCAATTTTGGCAAAGGATTACCACGGGCGTTATGGTACAGCAGAGCTTCTGGATGAGACTCACTTGTAAACCTTTAGCTTACTTTTTGTAGCATTTTGAACCACTTTGCTTTGTACACTCTGTCAATGATAGCAGAACCAACAGATGGATCAATTCACATAGATATTAAAAGAAGTAAACGTGAATTTATATTAAGTATTGCTATATATACAGCTTCGATTTTTTCACTAGCTTTAACTCGCCCATCTAATAGTATTTTACTTCTATACACTTCTGCGATGATTTTTTGTCTTGCTTTGTCACTTTTACCAGTTTTTGTGACGCTGACAGGTATTATTGTAGATAAAGAAGGACTCAAAATAAAGCTCAAAAATTCGTCAGGTCAAAAAACTATGAATTGTGTGGATTGGCAGGATGTACGTAGTGTTGAGTTAGTCACTCAGCCAGTTGGAACTAGGCATCTACTTGTATTCAAGCTAACAGAGGAACGTAAAGAGCGCATCCTTACAGAAGTACATCTCTTACGCAGGTGGTGGCTCAGACTACGGTTTCGTCTGTCTGCAAATGAGCTAATATGGCGACCTGCCCAATTCGATATTCAACCGGAAGATTTTGCGACTCTATTACAGAATTACCACAGTCGTTATAGATTGCCTTTTCAGTTGGATGAATCTCACCTATAAACAAAAAAACAAGCCAGCTTGATGCTGACTTGTCTGTTGAAATGACTTGAACTGTTAAAGGAAGCGTCTAGAAGCTTACTCGAGCGGCAACCCGCCAATCCGCTCATCTTTGAGTAATTTTTTAATCTCCTGCACGCGGTCTTTGGCAACAATGAATACCGTGTTCCCACGCTTCACCACCACCACGTTGTCCACGCCCAACATCACTACAACGTCTTGCTCGTCAGTCGTGTAAATAATGTTGTGGGACGCTTCTAGCCCGATATGCTTGCCCACAACTGTGTTGATGTTGTCATCGCCGCCGAGGAGTCGCTCTAAAGCTACCCAATCACCTACATCATCCCAATCAAAGTCAGCAGCTAACACGTAGGCGTTGCTGGTTTTTTCCATCACGGTGTAGTCAATACTGATTTTTTGCAAATTGGGGAAAACCTCATCCACCCGGCCGCGACTAACCGCCGCACGCAAGGGGCGCATCATGTCGGGGGCGTATTGGTCAAGTTCGCTCAAAATAGCATCTACATGGCACACAAAATTACCGGAGTTCCAGTAGTACCGCCCAGAGTTAAAGTATTGCTCAGCAATGACCTTGTTGGGTTTTTCGACAAAGCGCGCGACTCTGTAAGCCTCAGCTTGATCGTTTGCTGAGGGACTAAAGTCAAAACTACCACCGCGTTCAATGTAGCCGTAACCAGTGGACGCAAAGGTGGGCACAATACCTAGGGTGATGATGCCATCTGTTTCATGCGCTAGATCGATACCCGCACGAATGGTGCTGTGAAAGCCGTCTACCTGCTGCACGCGGTGGTCAGAGGCAAACAAGCCCATAACTGGGTTGTCGTAATGCTTTTTGAGGGTGAGCGCAGCCAGGGCCACAGCCGGTGCCGTGTCGCGTCCTTGCGGCTCTAAGATGAGGTTGGTAGCAGGTAATTCGGGTAAGTGTTCGCGGACCAGCGGGGCGTAACGTTCACCAGTGACCACAAAAATGTTCGTAAGGCCGCCCGTAACAGCCTCGAGCCTATCGCAAGTGGCTTGAATCATGCTACGTCCGGTATTTTCAAGGTCTAAAAATTGTTTAGGATAATCGGCGGTGGACAGTGGCCAAAAGCGTTGACCTGTACCCCCAGCCATAATGACAGCGACAAAGTCAGGCATGGTGTCTCCTCATCACTCAATGTAAAAGCTAGCACGTTGCATGAGCGTCCCAGCACCGTTAATTAGACCCAAGTAAGAGGTAAATGAGCTAGCTAGCGGTAGTTGGGAGCGAGTGGTGCAAAGGTATCTTGGCTGTGTTGCTCGAGGGCGTAACTTAGCTTGAGTAAACGGCTATCTTCCAAAATGGGCGCATGAAATTGCACACCACAAGGTAATCCGTCTTCTGCCAGCCCAGCCGGAATAGAAATAGCCCCAATGCCTGCGAGGTTGGCAAGCACCGTGTCGATGTCATCTAGATAAACGCTCAACGGGTCATCTTGCTTGGCACCCACCGGATAGGCAACTGAGGTCGCGGTGGGCGTAGCAATAACATCCACATTTTCAAACGCGCGGTTAAAGTCATCTGCAATGAGTCGGCGCACTTTGAGGGCTTTGCCGTAGTAGGCATCGTAATAGCCAGCCGACAGCGCATAGCTACCAATGAGGATGCGGCGGCGCACTTCTTCGCCAAACCCAGCGCCACGTGAGCGCATCATCACATCGGCTTGACCTAAATTATTTTCACCGTCGCGGCGGCTGTAGACCATGCCGTCGTAGCGGGCAAGGTTGCTGCTAGCTTCAGCGGGGGCAACCAAGTAGTAAGCAGCGACACCGTAACGGCTATGCGGCAAAGACACTTGGCTAATGGACGCACCAAAGTTTTCTAATTGGCTCATCATTGCTTGCAAACCAGCTTGTACGCCTTGGCTGTTACCCTCACCTAAAAGCTCGGTCACGACGCCAACCCGTAAGCCGGTGAGGTCATTAGCTTGTTCAAGGGCGCTCGCAAAGTTAATGTCATGGTCGGCGATACTCGTTGCATCGGAAGGGTCGTGACCCGCCATAACATCCAGTGCTAGGGCGAGGTCGCGGTTGCTGCGAGCTAACACGCCCACTTGGTCGAGCGAACTGGCAAAGGCCACCACGCCGTAACGCGAGAGTACGCCGTAGGTCGGCTTAAAACCAAGCATTCCGTTTAAGGCTGCTGGGCGGCGCACGGAGCCACCTGTATCTGTTCCAAGGGCAAGCGGTACAACACCGGTTGCCACCGACACAGCAGAGCCGCCAGAGGAGCCGCCGGCAATACGCGTTGCATCCCACGCGTTAGTACAAGGACCATAATAGGAGTTTTCGTTGCTGCCGCCCATGCCAAATTCATCCAAATTTGCTTTGGCGATGATGATAGCACCGGCTTGCTCGAGCCGCTCTACCACGGTCGCACTATACGGCGGAACAAACGCCTCGAGATTCTTTGACCCTGCCGTTGTCAAGAGTCCTTTGGTACAGATATTGTCTTTAACAACAATAGGAACACCTGCCAGTGGGCCCACATTTTTCCCAGCAGCAAGTGCAGCATCTAACTCATCCGCCTGAGCCAAGGCGCGTTCTTCGGCAATGGTTACAAAAGCATTATGTTTATCTTGAACAGGTTTAGCACGTGTCAGTGCGTCTTCAATAACTGAGCGAACTGTGACCTCACGCTGGCGCACAGCTTTAGCAAGTTGGGTAGCAAACATCATGGTCGCTAGCATACCCTAGGGAGCTAGCTATATTGTTATTGGCACGTTGTTATTGGTAAGTAATGAACGCGTTAGGTGAGGGGTTCTTGGCTTATCTTGAAACGTTCGATGTCAGCATCTAGCTCGAGCAACTGCTGCACCGCTTCAGCGCTAAACGGATAATCTTTAGTAGCCATGACCATCACGTTAGAGTTGTCTGACGTAAGCATAGACGCTTTGAGGATACCCAGTTCAACCAGCGCCTCTTCACGCGTGTCTGCCTCGAGCATCACTCGGTGCGGGCCCGGCTCAAAGCTAACCAAGCGCGCTTCGGGGAGTTCATCCACAAATTGGTTAAAGTAGTCAAGCCCTTGCTGGTTGATGGCGGTAACTTGCCCATTGTCAGAAACCTCAAACACGCTTGTCATGATGACGCATGATAGGGCAAGCTAGCGTCAGCTTCATAACGTCCGCTGTAACCTTAATAAGTACCTCCAAGTTGAAAAGTGGGGTTTATTAAACTCAGCAGCGCCCATCCTTAAC
>JBCCBI010000478.1:0-4122 GCA_039034155.1 Deinococcota bacterium
CAGTTTATACCCGGCCCAAATGGCCTTGTTTACAGTGGCATTGTGTGGATAGCTCACCCAACCTCAGCACCAACCCCGACCAACCTGCACGCTAAAGCGGCCTAAGGTAGTGCTTTAACAAACACCAAGACAAACTCGTTCAACTTAGCTTAACAATGTGATAAACTTAACGCATCATTTAATACCTTGTGGAGACACCCGTGCCTGACCTTACACCTCATCATGAACCACATCCAGCCAAGTCCAGTTTGTATGACAAACTTGGCGGTGCTACGGGTGTCGCCAGCGTTGTGACTGAATTTTACGCATACGTTTTGGCAGATGACCGCATTAGCCACTATTTTGATGGCATGGACATGGACCGGCAACGCGCTCATCAAAGTGCGTTTATAAGCCACGTACTAGGCGGTCCTGAACACTACAGCGGCCGCAGTATGCACAAAGCCCACGCCCATTTAGACCTTCGTCATGCAGATTTTGATGCCGTAGCGGGTCACTTAGTCACCGCCCTCGAGCATCATGGTGCAGCTCAAGCTGATATTGATGCCGTCTTAGCAGCCATTGCCAGCCTCGAGCGTCAGATTGTTGATCACAAAGTCAACAGGACGGACTAGGTCGTGGGTGCAACAACCTTAGACAACACCATCACAACGCCCTTAGCACTCAGTGTGTTGGGCTATCCAACTGTGCGCGAGAATGGTACTAAGCTCAAGCTTCCCACCCAAAAGTCGGCCGCAATTTTGTACTTTTTGGCCGTTCACGGCCGGGCTTCACGGGATGAACTTGCTGAGCTGCTGTGGGATGCAGATGCTCGCCACCGCTTGCGCCCTGAATTGCACCGGCTTCGGAAGCTACCTGGAGCAGAAACTTGGCTCGAGCTAGACGATACCGCTGCGATTCACCTGCCCGTTGATCTCACAGTATTTGAACATCACTTACGTGCAGAACGCTACAACGATGCCCTCGCCTTACACCCCGAGAGGGGCTATTTATTGCAGGGATTTAGTGTAGATGACGCGCCGCAGTTTATGGACTGGCTTGACCGCGAACGCGACCGCGTGGCGAGTTTGTACAACCGCGCGCTTTACGCGGCTGCTGAAGATGCCCGTCGAGGGGGAGATGTTTCCAGAGCACTGCACCTAGCCCAACAGCTTATTCATTTAGATGAGCTTGACGAAAGTGCCTACCGTTTGGCGATGCGGCTCGAGTACACCAGGGGTCATATTCAAGCAGCACTACGCTACTTTGAAATATGCCGGCGCGTACTCACCCAAGAACTCAACATTGAACCATTAGAAGAAACCCAGTCCCTCGCGCGCGATATTGAGCAAGGCCAGGCACTGCCTGCGTTTGCTGTTCGCGAACAAGTTCGCTTGCCCAATACACTGCTGCGCCCACCTAGCTTAATTGCCCGCGAAGGCACGTGGGTACGTATGGAAAACGCCTACCAAGCTGGGCAAATGATATTTTTGTCCGGTCCAACCGGGGTTGGCAAAACCCGCTTGCTGCTCGATTTTGCAACTAGTAAAGGACCGTTTATTCTGTCTGAAGGTAAACTTGCAGATAAGTATGTACCCCTAAGCAGTCAAGCGCGGGTGATTCAGCGTTATTTTGACGCTTATCCAGACAGCTCACCTGACCCTAGCGTGGTGGACGTGCTGTCACAGTTTCATGCACCCACCCAAACTGATGACACAACCATCACTGGCAACATGCCGAGCGACAGAGATAAGCAGCGGCTCGTGCGGGCGCTTACGGCCTTCATGGAGCATACCTCCCAGCACTTTACGGTCTACCCTACTGACAACGTCCACTTGTTTGACCCTGTTAGTGCAGATATTTCGCAACAGGCAGCCAGTGTCTTTTTTGAACGTAGCGCAAACCAACAAAGACACATCTGCGCAATCAATACTTTTCGTCAAGACACCATGCCAGACGGGTTTGAGCGCATGTTGACCCAGTTTTTAGACCACGGTTTAGCAATTCATATTGAACTTTCACCGCTAACTTTAGACGCACTCAACAAGCTACTTGCCAGTCTCAACATTCATGTGCATGCTGACTTTGCAGTTAAATTACATGCTGCTACTGGCGGCAACCCGCAGCACGTTATTGAAACGCTCAAGTCGCTCTACCGCAACCGGCAGCTTGACGGCCTGCCAGAAACCATTACGCTACCTGAGCACATTACCCATACACTTACCAAACGTCTCAACACGCTATCTGCACTAGCGTTACGCGTTGCCCAAGCCGTAGCCACGCTCGAGCGGCCTCTCAGTACCGACCAGCTAGCTAGCTTACTTGAACTTGATGCGTTTGATGTTGCCGAAGCAACTGCTGAGCTCGAGCAAGCGCAAATTTTTGTGGATAACTGGTTTGTCCATGACGTCCTGCAAAGCAAAGCGAGTGAACTTACCGCCGCCGCCATCAAACGCCACCTTCACAAACGCATGGCGCAACTGCTCGAGCAGGAAAGCCTTCAGGCAGACGGGCCAAGTCCTGATGCCGCCCAGATCGCCCATCACTATTTAGCTGCAGACGCACACAACCGTGCCCTCCCTTGGCGCGTGCGTGCCGTTGAAGATGCCATCAGCAAAGGCTTTTTAGCTCAAGCTAGTAATTGGCTTGAAGACATCTTGTTTGATGCACCTAATGACAGTGAAAGTTACGCCCGCGCGCATGTGCTTAAAGGCAGGTTGCTGCTCAACCAGGATTTAGCCGCTGCTGAGGCCTACTTTCTGGAGGCCTTTGCCCTCAGTGAATACCTGTTTACTGAGCTAGAGGTTGCGGCGCTGGTTGGATTAGCACTCTGTGCTGAACAACATGGTGCGTTTGATCAAGCTAACAGCTATATTGACCAAGCGCTCGAGTATCCGCTCACAGACGCACAACGCGCCCAACTACACAATACAAGCGGCCTCACCTTACTCCAAGCTGGCAGGTATCAAGAGGCTGAACCTACGCTGCTTAAGGCCGTTCGACAAGCGCCCGACACACCTGTATATCAACTTGATTTATCAACCTTGATGTGGCATCAGGGTAGGTTTGAAGAACTTTTGCAGATGCTTCTAAGACTCACCAAACGCACCCCCCCGCAGCATGTGCAAACCCGGTTGTACTATCACTTAGGATCTGTCTATCGCATGTTGGGTCGCCCGCGCGAGGCTTTAACGTGGGCACAGCAAAGTAGGCAAGCTGGCGAAGACAGCTACGACAGTTATAGCGAAGGTTTAAGCCATGTCGTTATGGGTGCCGTCCACGTCGTATTGGGTCACAGCCAATTAGCCCTCGAGCACTACCAACAGAGTGAAAAACGATTCCAAGATATGGGGCTTACCGCCTTTGTGGCTGAAGTCAAAACCCGCTTTTGCCAACTTTACATGTGCACGGGTGATGCAGCGCAAGCCCGCGACGCAAGCTTGCAAGCCTGCCAGCTTTTAGAGCAGTACAACCGGCCATATATTTTGTCCCAAGCGCTCACAGGCTTAGCACATGCTGAACTTGCACTGGGGAATTTTAGCGAGTCCCAGAAGGTTCTTGCTGAGGCCTGGAAGCTAGCCAACAAGCTCGAGCACCCCTTTGCACGCTGTAGATTGCACCTTGTAAGCGCCTATGCACACTTGGTTCATGAGGATCACGAGCAAGCCCGCACCTCTGCTGACGCCCTCGCTAACCTTGCTCAAAAGCACAAGATGGACGCG
Organism: Deinococcota bacterium; assembly: GCA_039034155.1. Classification (GTDB taxonomy): domain Bacteria; phylum Deinococcota; class Deinococci; order Deinococcales; family Trueperaceae; genus JBCCBI01. The sequence goes on from JBCCBI010000478.1 coordinate 3,702, forward strand.
TTTTTAGCCGAGGCTATCTTGTTACAAGCCAAACTAAGTGGGCAAAATACTGGTCACGACCTCGCTCAGCAAGCGTTTGAACTAGCAGCGCAGCATGAGCTTGGCTGGTTACGGTACAACGCGGCTGAGTATCTTGTGTCTTTAGGGGATGAAGGATATGTTCAAGCTAAAGCAGACGCGCACGCGTATCTCGAGCAATATAGCTACCAACGTTTGACGTAAACGAACATCACCCAAGATAGCACCAATCAGAATAATTCACCTTATCAGTTAATCCTTCTAGAGGTTAACTAGAAAGAGTATAAACCTATGTCTTCAAACAATGTCTCTAGAGTCTTAACCGTCCTGCTGGCAGTAGTAGTAATAGCAGCATGTAGCCAGCAGAGCAGCGCACCTACGGGTAGCGTCAATAACGGGCTAG
>JBCCBI010000479.1:0-4114 GCA_039034155.1 Deinococcota bacterium
CAATGCTGTGAAGTTGCCGAAAATTGCCCTAAGTTGTCTAGGCCTACATACAGCCGTTTAGTCTAAAGAGCATTTAGTCTAAAGAGTATGTAGACAGACAAAGCTGCTAAAAACCCATTGTAAAGTATTATGATTGTAGCACAGATACCAACTTGACTATGAATGTATACATCGGCTGCATACATTGAACACGCAGTGGAAAAGGCAAGTTAAGCACGAGCTGCTGATAGGTGGGTTCAAGATGATGATTGAAAAAGGTCATTGAACGTAATGCGAAGCAGTCGCCATGCTTGACAAGCCTTGAGCCAGCAAGTATCATGCTTTTTGCTTTCAATTCCTGCCGAGGTGGTGGAATTGGTAGACACGCTAGCTTGAGGGGCTAGTGATCATTGCGATCGTGTGGGTTCAAGTCCCATCCTCGGCACCATGATGAGCGGCATTATTAGATAGTGCCATGAGGTGATGCCACCTTAAACCTCACCTAGAAGCGCTAGAGTTCAGCTCTAGTGCTTTTTTGTTTGACTGTGAGCGCTCTCTAACATTGAAGAGGATGCCCTTAACCTCTTGGCAAAGTTGCGCACTCGAGGATGAACGCAACTTAGTAGCGGGTCGTTGAGTACCTCGGTGATGTTGATGGATATGCCCATCACACAACTCATGGATGCTAATTGTGCAAATCCTACGTTTGAATATTGGCCTGTACTTTTTCGCACTCATCACGTCGCTTAACATCTCACAGTATTTGAAATTCTCAGGTAGATGATATTTGTAGTTGTTGAGAGTTTGCCGGATCGCGTTTAGGTTAAGAGCTGCTGGTGAGCGAGCTCCATTAACACCGCTTCCAAAAGTGCCACGTTATCCGTTATACCAACCTGAGCTAGGGCTTCTTGCCAACGGTGAGCGTTTCTGGCAAGTGCTAAAAATTCATGGCCGCGCCAGCTTAACTGCGCTCTGACCACAATGCTACCAGCATCTTCAAAAGGATCACTTTGCAGCCTCAACCAACCAGTTTCAACGAGCAAGTTGAGGTGGTAGCTGGTTACCTCCACTGAGTGATCTGTAAAGTCAAGGAGTGTGCCGTCCATGGTGATGCCCGAAACGGTATAGGTAGGGTGTTGCTCGAGCCTCAACAAAATGTCCCGGAGTAAGTCAAGATGCCGTTTCACAAGACCCATTGTACGCAGTTGATGTACACGTTGCTGATAAACTGCTATTACTGTTAGTTAAAGATAACTCCACCTGGTAAGGCTTTATCCAATCCTTACCAATCCTTTATCTAGCCCTGCTTTTAATAGTATGCAGCAAGGATGTTCAAATAAGACACCCTGCTGAGCTACGTTAAGGAGTAACTAGATGAAGATAATCCTGACAACACTGTGTTTAGTTTTACTTAATACGATGGTTGTTCAAGCGCAACGTCTGAACCTCGAGCCCGGTCTAAATGCTATGGCCCGTAACGGTGTTCCCGAAGGCTGGACCGAAGTTGCCTGGTTAAGTGCAGATGGTGAGATGACGGTAAGTGCGTCTCAAGGGGATAGCTTTGAGGTGGCGCTCGAGCTAAGTGGACTCGTCCCGGACGGAACCTACGCAGTTTGGGGTGCCAGCCGGGGGACGTTCAACGTCCGTATTCGTCCCATAGCAGGTAATACGCCAGATAGCTTTGTGGCTACTGCTGAGGGCACAGCTATACATGCAGTGAGTATTCCAGATGATGCTGACCACAGATTTTTAGTCATCACCTATCAGCCAGACGGCGTACCTGCTGGCAACAAACCTGGTGATGCTGCTTTTGGTCACTTCATCGCAGAGTTTCCGGAGCCACGCAATTAAGTTTTGCTGTAAAGCGGTCTTAAAGAAGGCCGCTTTGTTTGTTTGAGGCATTATGTAGCTAGACGCCGTATCAAGGCTTGTGAAGGGGGTAGATTAGACGTTCTAGACGATGTTATTGAACTCATGCTGAATGATGCTGACAGTATCAATTCACCATAGTGACACCGCATGTGACTGCTAAAAATACTGTCTGTGATGTCATCTTTGTGGGTACTTATCACAAGCGTAAACGATGCTGCTGAGGCTGTCATCAGAGACCTCAGATAGCACCCCCTAAACGTGATACCTTAAAACCCTTGTGAGTTTTCCGTTCAAAACCTATCGCACCGGCCAACGTGAAGCCATTGACGCCGCTAGGGATGCATTTGAGGCAGGTAAACGCTTTGTTATTATTGAAGCGCCTACCGGTTCCGGTAAAAGTGCCATTGCAGTGACATTTACGCGCGAAGCCAGTAGCGCTTATATCTTGACTGCCCAAAAAATTTTGCAACAACAGTACGTGAGTGACTTTCCGGAACTGGCGCTGGTGAAAGGTCGCAGCAATTATCCTTGCGAGATTAACCCACTCACCAACGCGAGTGCTGCCCCGTGTTTTTTGCGCTATAAAGACGTGCGCTGCGAAAGCTGTAAGTACTTTGCCGCTAAAGAGAACGCGATGGCTGCAGGCAGTGTTGTCACTAACTATGCCTACTACTTAGCGGAGCTCAATTACTCGGGTGGTTTTGAACAACGCGACTTACTAATTTTAGATGAGGCACACAACGCTGAGGCCTCCCTCATGCAGTTTTTAACCGTGACCCTGAGCGAAAGTGACGTGATGCGCTACGGGCTCGAGGGGCTCCCGCCCTTTATTGAAGACGACAGCCACTACTTTGAGTACCTCGAGACACTCCTGCCTGACCTGTGGGACTTACATGGGCAAGCCGATACCGCCCTCAAAAAAGCCTCCGACCCAACTGGCCCTGTTGCCCTCGACATTATGCGGCGGCGGGCGTGGTTGAGCAGCCAATTTTTGGGTATTGAACGAATTGTAAACAGCCGCAACGAAGATGGCATCGAGTGGACGGTGGAAAGCAAGCGGATGCAGCGCGGAACAACGCTCACCTTTAAGCCGGTGACGGTAGCGTCCTTTGCCGAAGAACTTCTGTTCAAATACGGCACGCGCGTGTTGATGCTCTCTGCAACTATTCTGGACGCGTCAACCTATCTGCGTGGGCTTGGCATCGCCGAAGAAGATGCTGCTGTGATTGATGTGCCGAGCAGTTTCCCACCCGAAAAGCGTCCCATCTACGTGCAACCCGTGACCAAATTAACGCGCCATTACCTCAAAGACGGCTTGCCGAAACTAGCACGTGCCATTAGTGACCTTATGGACAGTCACGCAAGTGACAAAGGCGTGATTCACACCCATAGCTATAAAATTGCCAGCGCCATTAAAGAAAGTTTGCCTAAAAAACAGCAGCAGCGCCTCATCACCCACGACAATAGCAGTGGACGAGATAGTGCGCTCGAGCAGCACTGTACCAGCAAAGCGCCTACGGTACTCCTCACCCCGAGTATGACTGAGGGCATAGACTTAGCTGGCGACTTATCACGCTGGCAGATCATCTGCAAAATTCCTTACCCTTACTTAGGCGACCCCCAGGTGGCGCGCCGCAAAGAACGCGACCCCGCATGGTATGACTGGCACACGACGCTCACCGTGGTGCAAGCTTATGGGCGCAGCATTCGCAGTGAAGACGATTACGCGGTGACCTACTTGCTAGATGCGGATTTTCCCAACTTCTTAAAACGCCAACAGCGACGCTTGCCAAGTTGGTTTTTAGAGGCTGTGCAAGATTAAAGTTTAGTGGCTATCAAGACCAGCTAGACAGCATTGTCAAAGTGAAAAGCAACTTTTCTGCCCCAGGGATGGTCAACTTCAGCTTCCGAAAAGTTTGTGGATGTGTACTGGCTAATCACCCTCCGCCAGAAGGCAATAGCACGCAGGTGGGTTGGGTAGGTGACAACCTCCCACGCGCCTCTGTGTTCGTTGAATCCGTCAATAGCCGCCCGTTCTGCAACAGAACTACCCCGATACGCGTGCAACACAAAAAACTCGTGGACGACGAAGTCAGCTTGAATTTCTTGGGGGAGTCTCGAGCTTGCCGCAATCAAATTAAATCCAGCGGGACGACCGTCCACAACGATCAAATATGGAAAAAGAGACTCAGGGTCTTGCCACCATGCATCTAAAGAGTTTGCGTGTTGCGCGAGCGTTATTGCAGTTTCATCGTCATTAAAA
>JBCCBI010000480.1:0-4106 GCA_039034155.1 Deinococcota bacterium
ATGCCTGTTAAAACTTAGCGGTAAGGGGTGTGGTCAGTCTTTTGGCAACATGCAGATGCAAACTATTCACATAGCTAGGCATAGCTATGTTGTAGGGGGTACTGATGCCACCAAACGCACAACAACCACAACTTACAACAGAAAGCTTGCAGCAGCATATTCAAGGACAGCTTACAGATAAAGTTGTCCTCGTCACCGGAGCTGGCCGCGGACTAGGTTGGGGTGTAGCTCGGGCTCTTGCGTTAGCTGGTGCACACGTTGCGGTGACAGATATTGTTCTTACCAACGTGACGCGCACGGTGCAGCAGATTAGCCAGTTCGACAAAGCTCCTGGTGAACCTATGGGGCGCGTGTTGGACACGGCAGATAGAACTAGTATGGTTGAAGCCATAAGTGCGATTATTGAACGTTGGGGACGACTTGATGCAGTTGTTCACTGTGCGGTCAACATGCCGCTTGCGCGCTTTATAGACACGCCACAAGCCTCATTTTGGAAACAGCTCGAGGTTGGTTTAGGTGGGCTTGTTCACGCTACCCAACTTGCTTTACCGCATATGACGGACGGCGGGCATATTGTGACAATTGCCAGTGGCTCGAGCCTTCGTGGCTACCACGACGAAAGCGTCTACTGTGCGATTAAACACGCGCAGGAAGGGCTCATTAAGTCGCTGGCGCTCGAGTGGGCACACGATGATATCAATGTAGCCATCAACAGTATGGGGCCTGGTAAACCTATTAAACCTACTAGGCTTACGTGGGACGAACTCGAGGCCCTGCCAGCAGAAACAACCTCAACGTGGGTTGATCCTTTGCTACTGGGCGGCGCGTTTGTGTGGTTGCTTAGCCAGCCTCCTAAGCAATTTTGCGGCCTGCGTTTTGATGCGGGGCCGATTATTGATGCGATGGCTGCAGATGGTTTTGAGTTTGCGGCCGCGCCTGAGCGCGTTACGCTGTACCCAGATGATTTTAAAGAACGACTCGAGTGGATGGAGAGCTATACATTTGACTAGCTCTTCAAGAGAGTGTGAGCGTGGTCAATAACTGCTGTGGCTTATTAAAATTTTTTAGCAGAACGTCATAAAAATACCCCGTTATTTTTAATGGATAACGGGGTATTTGTTTTAAGCTTATGCACCAATGTTGGCAAAAGTTTGATAGTCCCTTGGATCAGGCAATAGCGCTTGCCCTTGCTGAACAGTATGCCGTCCTTTTACAAAAACATCCTCAACTTGGGTGATTGTACTTAAATCTTTGGCGACATCACCGTCAACAACAAGCACATCTGCTTGTTTGCCTGTTTCTAAACTTCCTGTGACATCATCAATTTGCAAACATGCTGCTGAGTGTAAGGTTGCCGTTTGTAAAACTTCTTCAGTAGTTGCAAAAACACCAAACTCTAATAGCGCTTGCATTTCGGGGAGCATGGCGCCATTGGGCACAACCGGGCTACCAGAGTCGGTGCCAAAGGCAAACTTGGCACCTGCTTCACGCAGTTTGATGAGACCCTCGTGACGCCCGCTGTCAGTAAGTTGGCGTTTGCGCCGTTCAGTGACACTATCTTTCATACCCCACAAGTGCCCTTGGCGAGCTTGTAAAACAACTGGCGATAGCGTAGGCACAATCCACACGCCACGCGCCACAATTTGTGCAACGGTGTCATCGTCGTACATGCCGCCGTGTTCAATGCAGTCAATGCCTTCTTGCACTGCTATATTTGCCCATTTGCCCGCGTCTGTGGTGATGCGCATGCCTTCGTCATGAGCTTGGTCAATGGCAGCTTTGATTTCCTCGCGGCTGTAGCTGTGGGCCATCAGTTTAATCCAGTCAGCACCATCTTTGACTTGTTCGCGCACAGCTTGGCGAATCTCGCTCACGCCGTCTGCTTCGCGGTTACCCCACCAGATATGCCCGCCCGTGCGGCATACTGCGCGCCCGCAGGTGTAGACCGTTGGGCCGGGTAAAAGACCGTCTAAAACAGCTTGTTTAGCGTACAGAGCAGCATCGTGGATGCAGGCCATGTCGCGGAAGGTGGTTACACCTGCTTGGGCGGCATCTCGCAAACCTCGAGCAGCTTTCAGATAACGCATCGGCCCATCAAAACGGGTTTGCGATTCAAGATCAGAAAAGCCGTCCCAGGCTAAGTGTCCGTGAAGGTTCATCAGCCCCGGTAGAATGGTTTTGCCTGTTGCCTCGAGCCTCTCTGTTTGCAGATACTCAGCAGGATTAACATCTACTGCAACAATTTTCTCACCATCTAAGACAATATTGCCATTTGCTTCAAAGCGGGCGGCTTGACTATTAAAGCGCGTACCGCCAGTAATTACAAGCACCACTAACCTCCTCGTACTGGAAACGAAAATGGGTACATTGTGTCGGCATCTCGTCCCAAAGGGTCTCTGGCAGCAAGTCCCTGCTTATACACATCCCACGCTGCTTGGGCTTGGCTGAGGAGTTCATCTTCTGACACGCCCAACACGTGTTTATCTTCTACCACCGTGCGCCCATCAACAACAACTCTATCGGTGTCACCACTGCTAGCGTAGTGCACAAGCGCTTTGATGGGATCGTCAATCACGCCCAAGTGCAGCGCGTGCAAGTCAAAAACGCTGATGTCGGCTTTGGCACCTGTGGTCAATTTACCAAGATCAGCGCGCCCAAGTGCTTTGGCACCGCCAAGGGTAGCTGCGTTGTAGATGCTGGCTGCGGTGCCTGCGAGTGGGTTCCCATCAACGACTTTGGCGAGAGTGGCGGCCATGCGCATTTCACCTAACAAATCTGGTGGGCTGGTGTCTGTCCCTAATGCCAAATTAACACCTGCATCCAGATAGGTCTGAAACGAGTTCAGCACGCCTCCACGCCTCGAGAACACAATGGGACAGTGCGCTACATGCGTGCCACTATCAGTTAGCAACTTAAGGTCATCCTGCAAGTTGCCACTATCCGGCACAGTTTCATGCCCGCGCATAAAAATAGCATGAGTAAGGGTAAGCTCGGGCCCAAGTACACCCAAACTAGCAAGGCGTTCCGTTGGGCTTTGCTGACGCTCCGCGAGAGTTTCAACTAGCTCACGGGTGTTTTGAGCAAAGTGTGACCTGACGACTAAACCTTCTTGCCGGGCAGCTTGGCTAGCAGCTTGCATTAGATCATCAGAACAGGAAAGGGTTGTATAAGGAAATAGAAAGCCTTGGACGAGACTGTTGTTGGTGTCAAAACGTTGTTTGAGGTAATGCACGAACTCGAGCGCATTGCTCAACCCCTGCTCACCAGCTTGCTTGTCAAATACATAATGCGTCTCTTCTTTGCCGTTTTTGATGGTGTTATAGCGCGTGTAATCTTGAAAGTTATGTGCTAAATACGCCCGTGCACCAAGGGTTTCTGAGGCTTCTGCTAGCACATAAGGTTCAATCTTGGGGTCTTCGTAGCTTTTGGTTGCTGAGGTGGTGACGTTACAAAAGGTAGTGTTACCTGACCTTAGAAGTGAGGCTACTGACAAATTGGCTGACACGCGAAATTCGTCATCTGACCAGATGGGTGCTGCCTGCTCGAGCCACGCTTTAGGCCTTGGAAAACCCACACTGCCCACGTCAATCCGCAGGGGTTGTAAATCAATGTTGGCAATACAGTGCAAGTTAATAAGTCCTGGTGAAACTAGCTTGCCGTCGGTACGAATGACATTGTCTACTTTAGGGCAGTTTGGATCGTCTGGAAAGCCTACAAAGATGATACTGTCACCTTCATAAACGATGCAACCATCGCGTAAGAGCACGTGCTGGCCGCCATAAAGTTGTGTATCGTCGCTTTCAAAGGCAACAATCCAACCGCCGATGAGTTGAGTTTTGATGGGTATCCTCCTCGAGTGAGATTAGATTTGAGGTTAAGTATCGAGTATTTAGTTGAGATAGCAAAATCACATCAAGCTAAATTGTAAAATTTTCTTTAAATTTATTACTATGATACTGAAGTTACTTAAGGAATGCGTCTTAGTTGATGGATACCATGCATGTAAGCGATATGTACCTCGAGAAATTTGAGGTATTAGCTCCAATCTTAAATGTTGGTTGTGATGTCTCTATCGATATCAATATGATTTAGAAGCCTAAAACAAT
>JBCCBI010000481.1:0-4094 GCA_039034155.1 Deinococcota bacterium
AAGCAAGTTATTTAACTCAACATCCAAAAGGTCAAAGTTATGCGTCTGAGCTTGCAATACCCGCTGACAAGCGCGCGCAGCACTGGCCGGACGACGATGATTGCGGGTTCTAGCAAAACTATACGCAAGGTCGTGCAACCGGTAACTGATGATGTCGCTACCCGCCTCACTTTGCCGCTGCGCTAGACCGCGCTGGTAAAGTTCAAACAGGGCGTCCTCAGCCTCACTCACAGATCGCCGCTCGAGTTCTGCTAACAAGTCTGCCGTGCAACTGCTGGTAAACAAGTTACCCATGTTCATAAAGGCCTCGTAAGCATCATCTGGAAGATTTTCTAGACTTGTGCTCAACATAGCTGTGACACTGTCGTAGGGAGTTGAATCAGCTACTGACGTATGGGTTACGGGTGCTTTGAGGTCGTGAGGCGATGTTCTTAACCGATTTAGCAGTTCTCTTGGTTTGAGGTTATCTGCAGCTAACGTGATACCTGCCAAACGCAACGAAAACGGGTGGTCATCCAAGATGTTACATAAACTTAATGCATCGTCGTCTTGACTAAGGTCGGTTTGAGCGTGACTGCTGAGTAACTCGAGCGCATCCCTCCGCGTGAGGCTTGCCACCTGAAGTCGCTCGAGCCCACGGTGCTGCTGCCGCGACGTCACCAGTAAACGCTGATGAGAAGGTAAAACATCTTTAAACTGACTAAGCGCATAGGCGTTGCAAGCATCATCTATCACAATCAATGCAGGTGCGTGTTGCTCGAGCAACCCCTGAACAAACGCTACTGAATCACCACTCTGAACAAACGCTGTATGGTCATCATAGGCTCGAGCGACATTGTCAAGTAATACTTCTAAAGCGTCGTGGCCTGCCTCGAGCCAAAGAACTTGACCCTGCTGACTGGTGCTAGCTGCAAGTTGCGCAGCAAGGGCAGTTTTACCTGTGCCACCAAAACCTTGTAACAAGATGTGCTGGTGTTGTGTGAGGTTGTGACGAATGTCCTCGAGTAAGTCCATACGTCCCACAAGCTGCTGGGCTAAAGCGGGAACATCTGTAGGACTGTTAATCACGCGTGCCTGCTGGCGGTGACGTGGCGCGTTGTCTTCAATGGTTTTGCGCAAGGTTTGTGTTTCTGCTTCGGGGTCAAGCCCTAGCTCTGTGTGCAGTAGTTCGCGCACGCGCTCAAACTGTACCAGAGCCGCATCACTGTTACCAAGGGCTGCCTCGAGCCGCATGATGCTACGGTGAACAGCTTCGTTAAGCTCGTCATGACGTAATGCATCACGTGCAACGCCCAACGCCGCTGCAGGTTGGTCGTCACGTTCCAGCTCACGCAAGCGCCCGTGTAAGGCTTCAAGATAGTGCGACTGTAAGCGCGTTCGTTCCTGCTCGAGCCAGGTTTCAACCTCAGGGCAATCATCTGCTTGCAGGCCGTTAAGCAAGGTTTTACTACCTGTCGTTTCACCCTGCCAAATCGACAGCGCATCCTCAAAATGTCCTTGATTGAATGCCTCTTCAAACCTCATCACATCACTTGTTGCAATTATGTTCACACAATTGTCCGGCGTTTGCAGCCATTGGTCTGCCCCCGGAAGCTGGCGTAATTTGTGCAGTGCAAACCGCAAACTGGCCCGCTTGCCGCCCGGCCAAAAAAGCTGGGTGAGGTGGTCGCGGGGTTGGGGTTCAGGTTGCAGGGCTAGGTAGCACAGTAGCAGCAAATTTTTAGGGGCTGGAGAGAGTACTGGCTTGCCTTGCCAGTAAAGCTTGGGTGTACCTAGCAGGTTCGGCTCGAGTCCATCCATAAGTCACACATCCTTACAGAACACATCAGGCTTGGTTCGTTAGCGTATGAGACGGGCGCTAGATCGTCATCAGTTTATCGTCGCGCTGACCGTCACGGTAAGGGTAGAGCGAGCACCCTGAACGGAGCCTGAACAAGACATCAGCATGTAAACAAACCGAGTCAACTATGTAATTTATGCGTCCAGCACGTATTTGCAACGCTTTGCAAACGCCTGCTGTCTAAGCTGGCGGAGCGTGTAGGCAGTCTTAGCCCATCTGCTTACATAGCCTCAACAAGGAGGGAGACATTGCGACTGTTGGGTGGCACAACGTGTTTATGTGCGTCTGTCGTGCATGAAGCTTGTGCCACACGTATTACCTCACTCAACACCTTGTTAGATACCGAGTGAGACCCCCCTAGGCTGTGCGTACTAATGCGGCTCGAGCCTGACCTTGCATAACCACCTAGCCGCGCAAATACCCCCTGAGATACTGGCGCACAGCCAGAAACATTTTGCCAAACAACATTTTGCTAGACAACATTTTGGAGGACATCATGAACCGCATCCATTTATTTTTGCTTGTTGTAATTACCGCAGCACTTGCTGCTTGTTCAAACACACCAGCTCCTGACCCTGTGCCAAACGCCCAGAGGTGTACTTCTCTAGACGAATCCGACTGCTTTAGCCTTGTCGAAGAAGCTGACACCACTGTTGGCAACGAACGCCCCGAGGTTCTGCTAACGGTTGACCTAGAAAGTGGTAGCCAACTCCAGTTTATCGATGTTGGTGATGGCTACTTAGGTGTTGTCGAAACGGCTGATGTTGGTACTAGTTCGCAAGTAGCAGCACTGGTCGAACGCTACGAAGCAACGCCGCTCGAGGTTTACACCGCCCTTGTGCCAGAAGCAAGTGACGTACCTGAACTGCTTGTAAGTAACCATGCCCGCTTAGCCACCGAACGAGGTTTGAGCGCAACAGCACGTAACTTTCGCAGTGAATTAAGCACTATGGGTCTGGATGACCCCGGCTACGAAGATTATGCCTGCAGCGTCAACAGTTGGAACAATGATTGGCGAAACGCCTTTATAGGTAAAACCGACTACTATCCTTCGCTTTACCGCTACGAACACAGCCAGCCCAACTGGGGAAATTTTTACCCAGGCTCGAGCGCCAACTTTACAACCTACCTAGGTGTCTGCAGCCGTGCTCGCTTTCACACCGGTGGCTACTGGTTAGACATGATGGACTTTAGAGTACAGCGCAAAGTGGGCAGCAGTTGGATGACCGTTTACACACGTACCCTCTACGGCGGCAACAAAGACACCTTCTTTAGCTGGCATCCATCTGCGCGTTACCGCGGTGCCGTGCGTGGGCGCAATGGCGACAGCTACCCTAGAAGTTTTGGCATTGGCGCGGCTTACACCAAAGCCTTACCTTTTACGGTTGGTTTTGCTCCCTAGGAATTGCACAAACTCACCTCTCAATTAGCGTCTAACTCTTTTTAGGTTTAACTGACACTTATCCCGAGACCTTCAACACTGGAACGTTCTGACCTCTATCAGAGCGTTCCAGAGACACTCATCCTTGTAGAAAGGAAACATCATGTCAAAAGTTGGCTTGTTAAGTTTGTTAATCTTTGTACTTGCTGCTTGCTCACACACCACAGACCCAAATCCCACGCTAAGCACCCAAAGCTGTAATTCGCTAGAAGATCCTGACTGTTTTACGTTTGTCCTTGTCAAACACGACTTTGGCTTGCCTGACCCGCCTTGTTTAAACTGCCCATTTGAGATTGATGTGTTGATTGGCGATTGGTGGGAGGATATTGTCATCAGCGTGCCTTTGGGTGATGAGCTTGACCTAGCAAGCCTTAGCCTACTTACAGCAGAAGGCAAAACGCTTGCTGAAGCTGAACTAGGTGAACTGCCAAATGGTGAGCTTGGGCTGATGATGGAGCTCGCAGGTCTCGAGCAAGGTCACTACCGCTTGCAGATGATTGGCGAGGCAAACGCACAAGTATCGCTCCGTGGACAGTTTGATAGCTTACCTCTCAACATCGTACACAGTTTGCCCAATGCTGATGGGCTAACCAGCGCTCTTGAGGGAACATCTGCCATTGTCACCGGCTATAACGACGCCCAACTTGCTGCTCTTGTTACTGAAGGCTTTGCAGGCGGCAGCACGCCAGATATGGTTATCCACCGCACGCTGCACACGTCAGATGCCCCCAGCGAGCCAGTTGTAACCCTCTGTACCGAAGACTGCCAAAATCATCCCATCTTTGACGAAATTGCTGGCGTAGAAACCATCGG
>JBCCBI010000482.1:0-4070 GCA_039034155.1 Deinococcota bacterium
ATCTAAGCTCATGTTCTCTTCTAACCCATCCTCTGATCCCACAGGCGTCAACGAAATGCAACTCAACCAAACCTTTGCAGCCCTCGCCAACACTACGCGGCGCGCAATTTTAGCGCGTTTGGTAGAGGGTGATGCCACCGTGAACGAACTAGCTGAGCCGTTTGAGATGAGTTTGCCAGCTATTTCCAAGCACATTAAAGTTTTGGAACGTGCTGGGCTTATTCAACAAGGACAGCACGCCCAATACCGCCCCTGTAGCTTGAACGCGAGCCCTATTCAACACGTTGCTACTTGGACAGAAACTTACCGCCCCATTTGGGAAGCACGCTTTGACAAGATGTCGGCTTACGTCAAGAAGCTCGAGCAGCCTTCCGAAAACGAGTCTCAAAATAAAAAAGATGCACCAATCAAAGGAGAATCATCATGACCACAGCAACTACTACCTCAGCCAATATGCAAGATGCTCAAGATGCCCGAGACGCTATCGTCATTGAGCGTCTGTTCGACGCACCCATAGACCGCATCTGGCAATTGTGGACAGACGCTGAGCACTTTAAGCAGTGGTACGGTCCGCAAGGCTTTAGCGTGCCGGTTGCCAAGCTGGATACGCATGCAGGTGGCACGCGGCATGTGTGTATGCAACGCGGTGAGATGACCTTTTGGACCGTAGGTGAGGTGCTCGAGTCCACCCCACCAACTCATCTTGTCTACACTGAAAGCATGGCAGACGACCAAGGCAACATCATCTCCAAAGGAAATGCACCAGTGGCAACTCAGGTGACAGTTATCTTAGAAGATATGAACGGACGCACTAAGATGACCATGACGCACGCAGGTGTAGGTCAAGGTGCCAAAGGCGGCAGCCAAGGTTGGCAACAAGCCTTTGATAAGCTCGAGGTTTACCTCAATCAAACCTCGTAAATACACCTACAATGTATCAAGACATATCCATTGTAGCGCTAAGCTTATCTATATCTAGAGACCCTACTGGCTCCGAAACGATGATCGACGTATGCGTCTGACCAAAGGCGTGCAAGCTGTCTAAGAACATCTCTAGCACGTCCGTTGAAGTCACCGCCACAACGGCCATAAAACAGGTATCCCCTGTCATTCGAAAGGCTTGAATCACCTCCGGCATCTCCCCTACGCGCTCAGCAATTCGTTTCATTTGCTGCCCTGTTCCCTGAAAGCGAATGACCGCTTTGAGCGGGCGTTCAAGCTTCTTGAGGTCAAGTTGGACGCTATAACCTGTAATGACACCTTTGTCCTCGAGCTTGCGCACCCGCTCGGCTGTTGCAGGAACTGACAACTTGACACTTTTGGCTAGCTCACTAAAGCTCAAACGCGCATTAGCGTGGAGTGCTTTTAAGAGCTGCCAATCTTTTGTGTCTAGTGTGTCATCTCGATTCACTCCTGTAGTTTACACCTAAAAATTTTAGGCCGGTTTCACAAAAGACCTTAAACAAAGTATTCCCTCAGATAAGCAGACTTGCTAGGCTTTTTATCAGGAGGAAATCACTATGAATTCAGTTGCAAAGAATTTAGTTACTAAGACCCCAGTTACAGAAATGCGCGTTGCAGTCACCACAACAGACTATGAACGCCTCGTCAACTTTTATTGTGAAGGCCTGGGCATTCAGCAAGAAGAACTGTGGACCCAAGAAGATACCAAAGCAACCATTTTAAGCTTAGGCAAAGCAACCCTAGAAATCTTTGATGAACACCATGCTGAGGTTGTTGACAGCATTGAAACAGGTCAACGCACGAGTGGTTCGATTCGCTTTGCCCTAGAAGTGCCCGACCTCGAGGCAGCGTTGGAAAGGCTAGTGGCAACAGGTGCTACCGTTGTACATCCACCCGTGACAACGCCGTGGAACCACCGAAATGTCCGACTTCAAGACCCTGATGGTATGCAAGTCACCTTGTTTCAGGTGTTGTAGAAGCTTTGAACACCAAATTCTTTGAACGTCTACGTGCGCTAAACATCTACAGGTATCCTTAAGTTCCATCTATGATTGCAGCATGAACACGCGTGCCTTAATCGTCGCTATTTGCATTCCCCTCGTCACAGCTATCCTAGGTAATGCCTTTATTTCTGAAGCCGCACTTAGTTGGTACAACAACCTCAGTCACCCTTGGTACAAACTGCCTTTAGCTGGGTCTATTGTTGTAGCGTTGTTTGTTTACGTTGGCTATGGCGTCATCATTTACAGAAGTTTTGTTAAAAGATTCTTTAGCGCCATCACCCTAGCAACGGCAGTTATTGTTGCTAATGAAATCTGGAACATCGTGTTTTTTGGCTCGAGAAACCTCACCTTAACGTTTTGGGTCACGCTTGCGTTTGCTGTGTTGGTACTCGTTCAAGCTTTGCACGTCAAAACCAAAGACAAACTTTCACTGCGTATTAGCCTTATTTACCTAGCTTGGGTCGTAGTTTATGACTTACCCTGGTTGTATCAACTTTCGGTCATGAATCCAGCTAACTAACACTATGCAAAGGACTCGAGTCCATCTTAGAGAGTATTGTGTGGAAGACCTCGAGGCACATGTTGATTGGCAAACAAGTGAGTTGGTGGCTAAGCATCTGTCATGGCTTCCAGTAACTCCTGCAAAAGCAAAAGCCAATTTGCTCGAGGCAATTGCCCAGCGATCTTTAGCAACCCGCAGCAAATTCTTTTTTGCCGTTGTTTTGAACGACACACACGATGTTCTTAGTAGTGTTGGTATTACATGTGTAACACCTGGTGTTAGCGACTGCGAATGAACCACCCACAGTCGCTACCAAGGTAATGGATATGCCACTGAGGCGGTGCGCTTACTGATTTATGAAGCGTTCCATACTCACCACCTCACTGAACTTACAGCATCCTGCCAAGCATCCAACTTAGCTTCAGCACGTGTGATGGCTAAGTGTGGATTCAAGCTAACCAAACAGTGTGATGATAAGCTGTGGTTTAAACAAACTCGAGAACAACATTTTGAAACTTTCCAATATCATGGCTAAAGTTGAAGATTTACACACACTGTCTCAGCAACTCACCCAAGCAGGTATTGTCCACGCGCTTGGCGGCAGTGGGCTACTTTCTTATCTTGATTTAGCTGTTGAGGTTAACGATTGGGATTTAACCACCGAAGCACCTCTTAATGCTGTTGAGGAAGCCTTGCGTGGCTACGATTTTGTGAGGCTAGAACCCAAAGGGATTTACAAAAGCGCATTTTTGCTCAAGCTCGAGCTTCCCCAGAGTGAGGCTGATGTTATTGGGGGCTTTGCGATTGCAGATAGCCATCAAGTTATTAATATTAGAACGGTTGTGACAGGGTATTGGGATGGTGTGCCAGTAGGGAGTGCTGAGGAGTGGTTAAAAGCTTATCGAGCGATGGGCAGAACGCGCAAAGCTGAGTTATTAGCACAGTATCTTCAACAATGACTATTCTTTATCTTCAACAATGATTATTCTTTGGACTGTTAGGTTAAGTACACATGCGCATTGCCCTCCTGTCTGATATTCATGGCAATTCAATCGCGTTGAACGCAGTGTTACAAGATATTGCAGCGCAAGGTGGTGTGGACGGGTACTGGATTCTCGGCGATTTAGTTGCGATTGGCCCTGATCCTATTGGTGTGATGGAGCAGCTAACGGCATTACCTCATGCTGTCTTTACTCGAGGCAATACAGACAGATATACCGTCACAGGTGAGCGCCCGAGTCCTTTTGAGACGGATGTTAAACAAGATTTAGATTTGTTGCCGTTATACAAGGAAGTTAACAACTGTTTTGCGTGGACACAAGGTGCCATAACAGCTGCTGGCTATTTTGAGTGGTTATCAAACTTAGAACTCGAGCACAGACACACACTTCCAAATGGCATCAGGTGCTTAGGTGTACACGCCTCCCCAGGTCGTGATGACGGGAGTGGTGTACACCCTAAATCCACTCAGCAAGAGTTGCAAACTTTAGTAGGTGGTTGTGGTGCAGACATTGTTTTTGTGGGGCATACCCACGCATCCTGTGACATCACGGTTGAAGATATACGAATTGTCAACCTCGGCAGTATTAGCAATCCCATTC
>JBCCBI010000483.1:0-4065 GCA_039034155.1 Deinococcota bacterium
AAGTTAACATGCCTCGAGTGCTACCTAGCGACGCAGGCATCATCACCAACATGTGTACACGCAACCCACTAGGTACTTCTTTGACAAATTTATACTTATGTTGACACCGTATTCACGACAACTCACATCAACCCTGTAGATGCTTACCGCCGATGACATCAGCTTGAGGCTTTCATTTTGAATACTAAAGCTATCCATAGCGTTCTATATGCTAATGAGCTTAGTTGCCTAACAAACCAGTACCTACCAAACCGTTACAATTTCAAGTTCGTTGACTGGCGTAAATAGCTCTACAGCTGGCGCGGCTTCGGCAAAAATGAAGCCAGCACTTGCTCCTTCGGGAGCGGCAATCATACCTCTAGCTAGGGCCCAAACCCGTACGGCAGGCGCACCAAAGTAAGCAGCTTCTTGGGCGTGCAAGGTACTAAGCTCGAGCTGTAATGTCTTTTTCTGGTCAATCATCTGCCACTGCTCGCGGTGTAAGCGCTGATTGTTGGCACCTAATGCAGCGAGCACCATCAATAAAACAACGTAGTAGCTGGCGTAACGGCGTAAACGTTTCATCATGAGGAGGGTGTCCTTTCTGAAGTTATCTGAGCTGGAGAGGCGGCACTTATCAATTCGTCTTGATGAATAGCAGCAGGCTTCACCGCACTGCGCAACTTGGCGCTGCGGGCTCTGGGGTTCGTTTTTAATTCTTGTTCACTCGCTATTTGAGGTTTTTTATGCAGGGGTGTTAATACACCACCACGCATAAACACTTTGACAATGCGGTCTTCTAGTGAGTGATAACTCAGCACTGCCAAGCGGCCGTCTTCAGCTAAGCAACTTGCGGCAGCAGCGAGTGCGTTTTCAAGAGCTTGAAGTTCATCATTAACGACAATACGCAATGCTTGGAAGGTACGCCGTGCTGGGTGATCGTGTCTTGAACCTGCCCGCCCTGGATACGCGCTAGCCACAACTTTCATAAGCTCACTCGTTGTGGTGATGGGGGCAACCTCCCTAGCCTCAACAATAGCTCTAGCAATACGGCGACTGTGGCGGTCTTCGCCGTATTTGTAGATGATGGCAGCAAGTTCTTCTTGCGAGGCTTCATTTACAAGCGCTTCTGCCGAAGTTTCGTTGAGTCCCATGCGCATATCTAGGGGGCCGTCGTGCCGAAAGGCAAAACCGCGTTCTGCTTCGTCTAGTTGCATGCTCGAGACACCTAAATCGAGTAGCACACCCTTGGGCACAATGCCTTGCTCACGGCTAACCTCTGCCATATCTTGAAAATTTGCCCTGACAAAGACAAATTGTTCTGGATATTGGGTTTCTAATGGGCGTGCAAACTGCTGGGCATGATTATCTCGGTCAAGGGCCAAGACAGAGCAACCCCGCTCGAGCAGCGCCCGGCTGTGCCCGCCTGCACCAAAGGTGCCGTCTACACACCAATCACCAGGGTGCAAGGCGAGGGCCTCGAGGCAAGGCTCGAGCATAACCGGCATGTGGGGCGGGGCAATTTCGTTCACAAGATGTCTTTATCTTTGTCTCAATCTAAACAATTCAACTGATACCGGTTTAATCAACACCGGTTTAACTGATAGTGCGCGTTTGTTTGAAGCAACTATCATCGGAACATATATCTCATGTGATTAGCTAATAAAACAGTTACATCGTGTAGCACAGACCTCAACCTGAGTAAGAATTAAATCGCCGTACAGTAACGCACACATGTGGCAGTCCGATGAGAGTACAGACTCAACTCGTACCGTAACTACCGCATTCACGTTGCCAGAACGCGGCCTATCAGGGTAGCGTAAGCTCACTAAAAACGCGCTTAAAATCAACACATCACACGCTTTCTATGCTCACATGTAAACAAATCAACATGTTGCGAAAAATCTCACAAATTGGTGAGAGGCTACAATTTTTTTGTGAAATTCACTACACTTTAAAGGGTAAATATTGTTCTGAATAAAAGCCGTTTTTGGTTAAAAAGCGATGCCACCTACGTCTGTGACGCACTTTAATTGATAGGATTTTCATCTCTTCCACTAAGCATCTGCAATTCCATAATATTTAATGTAATCTTAGCACTTTTCGTAGACACTACTGAAGAACCTAATAGCATAACTAAAGCACCGTGTTTTTACTCAGTCTGAGCTTGTGCCACAAGAAAAGCGGGAGGGTCGTAAGCCGGGTTCTGTACGCATATTGCGCCCTAGTCATCTATCTGAGACGGCTGTCGCCAACCGCCTTAGGCAGTCCTCCCGGAGATGCTGGCGAGCCGGGCAAGCTCTCTCTCCCTAGCGGACCTTGCACCAAGTGGGGTTTACCTAGCTGCCTGTGTTACCACAAGCACTGGTGTGCTCTTACCACACCGTTTCACCGTGACCACCAGCGTGTAGCTGAGGCTGTCTACTTTCTGTTGCACTTGCCGTCGCCTTACGCGCCCAGACGTTATCTGGCACTCTGCCTTGTGGTGCCCGGACTTTCCTCAGTAGGTATACTACCGCGACTAGGCTACCCTCACCGCTCTGACTTATTGTAGCAAGCTTTGCCTACTCACAAAGTTGTAAGTACCTTCAAGTGCAGCTTGTCCTTAGTCCTACGAACATAGCAGTTATCACAGTGAATCTTTTCAGAGCAAAAGTATTGCGTTCCATCCATCGCTAGAAGGTAGTAGCGTCCAGCAACCTTAAACTTCTCTAGCACCTTCGTCTCGTCCAGAACCTTGACTAGATGGCGATACACAACACCCAAAGCTGCTGCTGACACGCCATCAAGCAAGTTCCTTATCTGTTGATCGGTCGGTGGTGTCTCAAGCCCAAACAGGTTCTCAGCGTTACTCTTACCTTTGCGCCGCCTGAGGTCTCGTTGATGTTCTAAAAACGATGCGCTTTGGGTGAAAAATACGGAAAATGCTGCGAGTCCTGCATCGCTTAGCTGATACCTACAACGTCTTGCATCACGCTTATCCTGTTGCGCGTCAAACACGCTGGCAACACAGTCAACGATGGCTTTTAGGCTGAGTTGTCCCTTCATACCTCAAGTATCCCATGGCTAGGGCGTTGGCTTCATTTGGAATTGCTGTACCTTCAACAAAGGATTAACGAGTCTATATCTTTTCAATTATAGATACTTCTGCTCAATCTGTGTCAGTCTAGATGAAACCACACGACCCTCAGCATGGTTTAGCCACTTTTTCGATGAACAATACTTTCCCGAGTCCAACCTAGCGTTCAGCTTGTCACCTACTTGCTAGCTACTGTGGTCGATAAAGCCTCTGCTAGTGTCATTCCCTGATGTTCTTTTAGCCAAGCATCTAGCTGTGCAAGAGTTTCTAGGTGTATAAGTTCTTGGGTCTGCAAATCCTTAACCATTAGGGGCAAACCCTCATTGACAATCTGCTTACATACTGCGTTTAGATGTCGGTAGTGTGTGACGGCAAAAACGCGTTTATCATTATAGTAAGATTCATCAAAAAGGTATTCTATTTGCTTAGACATAAACATTACCTTATAGCGATGTATCATTGTTAGTGTAATTAAAATACGCCCGGGTATTTCCTCCAACAAACTCTGTAATCAACATATCTCTTAGCCGCTGATGCTAAACCAGCCATGACAAAAAGCTGTAAAAGTTTTTGAACGCTGCCCGCTCTTCTTTGCTAACATCGCGGTGAGCTTTTGACCAACGCCATGCGGTGCGCACGTTTTCAAGCTCAGAACTAACAATTCTTGTGACCCGTTTGCGATTTTCACCGCGTAAGCTAGGCCTTAAACTACCCAACAACTGTGCATAGTAAAGGGCATGTGCCCGCTCAGTAGCAGCTAGAGCTTCAGGGTCTTCACTGAGTTTTTCGGCAGCAAATTGATAGATGAGCGGGTGATGCTCGTAACGCCCATGCTCACTAACTTGCAAAAGCGACTTGTCAACCAGTGACGCAAGGACGGCTAATTTTGCGGCTGCAATACCTGAGGCTGCTTCGCGCCGGAAGCCATTGCGAAATACCGATAGTTTGCGTAGCACATCTTTTTCATCACTATCTAGTAGCTTCCACGAGTAGTCAAAAACCGCTCG
>JBCCBI010000484.1:0-4033 GCA_039034155.1 Deinococcota bacterium
CGGCCAGCAATCCGTCCGCTTACGTCCGCAAACGGGCCGCATCCATCATTGACGGTGCGGCCACGATCCGCGCGGATGGGCGCGCGCGCCTATTCCAGCAGCGAACTATGATTCATTTTGTACGGGTAACATTACGCAAGACCCCAGTTTTATTCTTTATTTAAATGAGTTTGACTATCTTAGAGTAGAAGCAATTAGTGCTGAAGACACAACCTTGCTTATGTACCGCGTATTAGCTGATGGCAGTCGAGTGGATACTCGTTGTGATGACGACACCCTAGGCTTTAACCCTTTGCTCGAGGGTGCTTGGGATGCAGGCACGTATTTTGTTCATGTGGGTAGTTTTAGCGGCAGCCCTAGCTATAGTTTGAACATTACTGAATTTACGCTAGACGACGGCGTGGGCTTTGAGTCTGGTAACGGCCCACCTCCTAAACCCCAGGCGATCTCGAGCCAACTGCGCATTACCGAAGTGCCAGATGGCGGCAGTGCGACGCTCTATCCCGGCTTTACACCCGACCCGTACGTGATGAGTTTTGTAGCCGGCGGCTCAGAACAAGCAAGTCAATACGGCCTCGAGTGCTTGGGCAATGTCAACAGCAAACCCGACCATGTCATCTATTTAGGCGAGTTTTCATATTTGAAGATGGAAGTTGCCAGCCAAGCAGATACCACCTTGGTCGTGTACGGTGAACCTTACGATCAATGGTTTTGTAATGACGATAGCAACGGCTTTAATCCTTTGCTCGAGGGTGACTGGGCTGAGGGCTTCTACTACGTTTATGTAGGCAGCTTTAACGGCAAACCCAGTTACGACTTAAACATCACCGAAATACCTTAACGATTAGTCACGTAATCAAATATCATCACGACAACAACGCTCAGCACAGGATTTAACCTAGTGTTGAGCGTTTTACTTGCCTGGATGGCATCACCAAGATAATTTATTTTTACCGCCAACTTTTGACTCATACATTTTCTTGTCGGCATCTGCCAGCATTTTTTCGTGATTGTCAAAGGTGATGTTGCCAGATAAGCCCATACTCAAGGTGACAGCAAGATCATCAGCAAGATTCTGCCAAGGGTGCTGTTCAACTTGCTTACGAATACGCTCACAGACAATAGCTGCGTTGTTCACCAGCGTTTCTGGAAAGACAACCACAAACTCTTCACCACCATAGCGGGCCACAATGTCAGCATCGCGGACGCGAGTTTGTAACATGTCTGCAACTGCTTGAATGACCTTATCGCCGACTTCATGTGAAAAGGTATCGTTCACTTGCTTAAAGTTGTCAATGTCGCAGACCATAAGGCTTAACGACTTACCATAGCGGCGAGCACGGCTGTAAACGCTGCGCAAGTTTTCATCCAGGTAACGGCGGTTATACAAATGAGTGAGGCTATCCTGAACGCTCAGACGGGCAAGTTCACGGTTGCTGGCCTCGAGCTCTGCTTGGGTACGTTGCAATTCAACAATCTGCTCTTCTAACTTGCGACGTAAGTTGCGCAGGGTGAGGTGGGTTGTCACTCTGGCAATCACTTCATCAACCTGAAAGGGTTTGGTGATGTAATCGACAGCGCCCTCTTGAAAGGCTTCAATTTTGTCCTCTAATTCGCTTACACCGCTCACAAAAATAATAGGAATATGCTGCGTTTTGGGGTCTGCTTGGAGCTTGCGGCAGGTTTCAAAGCCGTTCATGACTGGCATGTTGATGTCTAACAAAATTAAATCTGGCAAGGTTTCGCGTGCAGCGAGCAGCTCGAGCGCCGCATGACCGTGCTCGGCGTCTATGACGTTAAACTCTTCTTGCTCGAGCATTTGCCGTAACAAGCGCAAATTAAGCGGTTTGTCGTCTACAGCTAAAATGGTGTGCTCTTCAGGGTTCAGGCTAAAGGGCTGTTGCATACTAGCCGCTATTGTACTCCCTCACCAGTCCACAAGCGTGACATGAGCGCCTCAAAGAATGTGTTTAGGGTAGAACTCTAATGCATCTGCAGCAACTAAATGCACCGCTGTCTCCGCTAACTCAATGGCAATATTGTCTGACGTATAGCCATGCAAATGCCCAAACACGAGCACGTCTGGCACGTAACACGCCAAAATCTCCATAAAGCCTGAGGGTTCAAGTTGAACATCCCCACGCAAGTGAGTAGGTGGGTAGTGCATCATCACCACCAGTTGAGGCTTGACATCAGACGGTGGTAGCGCTTTTTGTAATTTTTGGGCGTGGGCAAGTGATAGCTCGAGCCGCTGCTGTTCACGGGCGTAGACCTTCGCATCACTTGGATCGTCATCATCAAACTGACCACTACCCGGACAATCCCAACCGCGCGTACCGGCAATGAGAATATGCCTTGCATCTGGCACTGCCGGAATATCTTGGGGCGTATTAGTAATGTGGACGTAGTCAGCACCATCTTCATCTACTGGCAGCACACTAATCACAAAGGCGTCATTTTGCAATGCCCACATGCCTGCCGGTAACGACCTACGCACTTTACCAATCGACGACCACCAATAATCGTGATTGCCCCGCAGCAAAATTTTGTAACCGGGTAAGGCAACAATGTCAGCTAGGTCGAGTAGGGCATCGTCTAAGTGCATGGCCCAAGAGATGTCTCCGGGGATAAGCACGACGTCATCTGCCGCAACTGTTTCGCGCCATCGTTCAAAAAAAATCTCGGGATGCCCTTGCCAGTTGCCGCCAAAAATGTTCATGGGTTTGGGCTGCGCTTTGGAGAGGTGGGGATCGGCAATGGCAAACAAGCGCATGACTTTAGGTTATACCAAGTGCTTGTTGAGAAGCTTGTTAGCAACTTGCTGAGGATGTTAAAACAAGTCAACTAGCATTTTAGTTTTATTATGATTTTATGGCGAAGGGTTTTTGGATAAATCCACAGAAGATTGCTAGGGTCATGATGATAGGTAGCATCGGCTGTCTCATTCTTACTATCACATTATATGTAAAGAGTGGCAGGAGTCTATCTGAAAGTATGGTTTTTGTTGGTTGGATGATGCTTTTTGGCTGGCCACTCAGCATACTTATAATTGGTTTACTTTTACTTGCCTTCTACATCTTGAAAGCTATGGGAAAAGGCCCTCAGAAAGAGCCATTTGCCCCATTTTGCTGGCTTGTATCCGCATTTTTCAATCTGGGAGGCTTTCTTTATTTTTTCTTTCCCCTTATAACTTACATTATAAGAGATAGAGGCACTATTTCTGAGATAATTTACTTTACTTTCGGCAACACTATCAACATTATTATTACCACAATGGTTTTATGGATGCTTTTTGCGTTTGTTATCTCTATGGCTGCGTTTAGAGGGGAATCTCCGGTTGAGGTGGCAGGTTGATGCTTCGAGGTTTTTGGAGAGACTCGAGAAAGATTGCTCGAGTGATACTAGTGGGTAGCCTATTACTTTCTGCATTCCTAGTTTTAGTAAATTTTCTTTCATTAGGCTCTTTAGATCATAGGTCTTACGCAGGCTCCTTATTGTTACTAACAATTGTTATGTTCCCAATGAGTCTGTTGTTTTATGTAGTAGGCATCCTTTTATATGTGTTTTATGCTTCCCAAGCTTTTGATGAAGGAGTACACTTCGAGCAGACTGCTAAGCTTGGTTGGCTAGTGTCCTTGCTCTATAACTTAGTGGGTTTTATCCTTCTTCTCCTTCAAATCATTCACTACTTTGTTGAGTACATCAGTGGGGGTCTATCATTTGCCACTTTATTTGGATACATTCTTGATGGAATGTTGTTTGCTTGGTTTGCTGCAGCTTCCGCATTATCTGCAGCTGCGTTTGTAGCTAGAAAGCCTCGATATAAGTGGTCAACGTGAAGGTAGCAAGATTTTTGCGTGATCCGAGGAGGATTGCTCGAGCTATTTTGCTAGGAAGTCTGTGCTTTTGTATTGTGTCCGCACAATTCCACAACAGGGTTCAAAATTAATTGTTCTTGTGCTGATCTCCCTTTTTTTACTGAACCAAAGAGCCGGTTTGAACGACCAAGGCTAAAGACGCTTGGAAAGCAAAA
>JBCCBI010000485.1:0-4028 GCA_039034155.1 Deinococcota bacterium
AGAGGTCTAGCGTTGATCTAAAATCTGCTCGGCAAATTGACGAATCAAGCTAAACTGACCCAGCATTTGGCCGAGGGGCTGATTGCGGTTTTGCAACAACTGCTTGAGATCAGCATCAGAGTAAATAAGATAGAAGCCCCATCAGACTTTTTAGGCAGGCTCTAAGCCTGAAAGGAATATGACATGACTACGCTCAACGCCAGATACCTCAATACCGGATACCTTAACGCTAGATACAGGGTCAGCAGAATGCTGCTTGCCTTTGTCTGTTTAGGGTGCATAGCTTATGCGGCTGCACAACCACAAGAGCAAACAATGCTCACGATTATGCAGTTAACAAATAATGCCAGGGCTCAAGCACGCACCTGTGGTGACATGTCTATGGCCGCTGCCCCGCCTTTACGTTGGAACGATGTCTTAGCAGGCTTGGCAGCCGGGCACAGTCAAGATATGGCTGACCGCAATTTTTTTGAACATACAAATCCTGACGGACAAACTGCTCATGCGCGTATCGAAGCGTCGTCTTATCCGAGTTTGTCAGGTAGTGCAGAGAACATTGCGTATCGCTTTGACACAAATCATGCACTCTTTTTAGAAGATTGGCTTAATAGTCCGGGTCACTGTAGCAACCTCATGGATCCTGACTTGAAAGATTTCGGCTATGGCATTGCTCGAGCTAGTAACGGAAGAATTTACGCGACTCAGGTGTTCGCATCATCTTTTGGCAATGTGGTGACCACACCAGCGCCAAGTACATCTGAGTCTGAGGTAACAACACCTGAGGTACAACCTGCGCAACCATCAGAAAACATTGCTATAACCGCTTTAGACATTATGGCTCCAGGCAACTACGTTAACGAGAGCCTAAGGGCTGGATTTCAGCCAGACTCATCGAACCCGCTGGAGTTTGAAGTTATTGCAGGTGGAGACATATGGGCAGAGGACCTCAATCTCGAAGAAGGTTGCTTGGGCTATATTGCAAATACGCCAGATGCTACAGTGGAATGGCTGGGTGGCGAAGGCGCAACATTACTCACTATGTACGTTGTGTCAGATGAGGATGTCACATTACTGGTCAACACGCCAAATGGTTGGGTGTGTAGTGATGATTTTAGTGGTACTAATCCACTAGTGACGATGTATAGCGCTGTACCTGGAGCCTATAGCGTTTGGATTGGTACTTTTGGTGCCAATGCTGAAGCAACACTCTACATAAGCGAATATGAGATGGCCGAAGGTGATTTTTGAGATATTTTGTAGCTTAGTGAAATCTTAAACGGGAAAGCAGGGGCGAGTTTGCTAAATATAGCAACTTCGTCCCTTCTTTTTGCCGCTAGTAACCCAAAACTTTAAACTCGGTTGCTACCAGAACACGACAAGCTTGCTCGAGCCTTTCCTCTTTCACCAACACATAATCCGTATCAAAGGTAGACATTGCAAAAATGCTGATGCCGGCGTCTGCTAGCGGCTCCGCAATGCGCAATAAAATTCCCGTAAGTTCAAACTCGAGCGGTCCTTGCACTTTAAGTGCGCGCCACGGCCTCGAGACGCGCACGTTACTAGCCTCAGTTAACCTTTTGGGGGCAATGTTCACATCACATACAACAGATAGCTCTTCGGGCGTGGTGGTGATGCCTAAAAGTGCGCGTGTACCATCAGCTTTTGGTGAATCTTGTAGATGCGTGACAAGCCAACTAGGGAGAGCTTGTGGTGGATAGCGTAAAATCGCAAAGCTAGTTGCGAGAGGTTCTAAAACAAGCTCCTGCACGCTAAGACGTTACCGCTAAATCACGCTGCCTAAACTGCTTGTCGTAAAGCTCGCGGTACAGCCCGCCTTGGGTGAGGAGCGACTCGTGCGTGCCAACTTGCACAATCTGGCCGTCATCTAGCACCACAATGCGGTCAGCGTTTTGAATGGTGGACAAGCGGTGGGCAATCACAAAGGTGGTGCGGCCTTGCATGAGGTGCTCCAGAGCGTCTTGCACGAGTGCTTCGGATTCGTTATCCAGTGCGCTAGTTGCTTCATCCAGAATAAGAATGCGCGGATCTTTGAGGATGGCTCTGGCAATCGCAATGCGCTGACGCTGCCCACCAGAAAGTTTGACACCGCGTTCGCCTACTAAGGTGCTATAGCCCTCTGGAAAACTGCTGATAAAGTCGTGCGCGTTGGCTGCTCGAGCTGCCCCAATCACATCCTCATCAGCTGCATTTGGTCGGCCGTAGAGAATATTTTCAGCGATGCTCCCCGAAAATAGTTGCGTTTCTTGCGGCACAATGCCGATGGCCCTACGCAGGTTGTCAAGGTCAAGCTCGCGCAAATCGTGCCCGTCTAACAAAATTTGTCCTTCAGTTGGATCGTAAAACCGGGGTAAAAGTGTTACCAAGGTAGTTTTGCCTGCACCACTAGGGCCAACGAGCGCGGTAACCTCACCGGGTTGAGCATCTAAAGTGATGTCACGCAAGATGGCTGCATCACCTCGGTCGCCATAGTTGAATGACATCTTGTCAAAACGGACGTGCCCGCGAATGGATGTTAAGGTTGTTGGCTGTTCAGCAGCGGGTAGATCAGAATGTTCATCCAGCAAATCAAAAATGCGCTTGGAAGCACCTAAAGCTTCTTGAAACTGGCTGTAGAGTCCCACAAACGAGCCTACCGAACCAGCCACAAAAATGGTGAGCATTAAAAACGCAATCAGGTCTCCGGCGGGCAGTCCGCCTGAAAATACCAAACGTCCGCCGTACCACAACACAATGGTGATACTGCTAAACATGCCGAGCAGTACACTGGGTACAAAAACAGCTCGGACGCGCGCGCGTCTCAGGGCAACGTCATAAGATGCATCAATAAGGCTGTCGTAGCGGTTGCGCTCGAGCCCCTCGGCGGTAAACGACTTGACCACCCGCACCCCGCTAATGGCTTCTTCGGCACTGGCGTTGGCATCTGCGACCCGGTCTTGGAATTCGGTGCTGAGTTTTTTGAGTTTGCGTCCAAAGTAAGCCGTTGCCAAAATAACCGGCGGCACAACCGAGAGCATCACCAAGGTGAGACGGCTGTTGAGCACAAACAAAAACACCACGCCACCCAGTAAAATAATAATTTGATTGATAAGTTGCGCGAGCGAGCCAGACACAACGCCGCGTAAGGTGGCAATGTCGCTGGTGAGCCTCGAGGTAATCTCACCTGTTTTGCGAGCTTCAAAAAACCGCACGGGTAGATCAATCAAATGCCCAAACAGGGCCCGCCGCAAGTCTGCGACAACACCCTCGCCAACAAGTGCTAAAAAGAACACCCGTAAATAGTTGAAGCCTGCTTGAACTAAAAAGATAGCAAAAATGCCTAGCGCAATTTCGTTGAGTTGCGTGACGCTGGCATTTCCATTAATAAACGCAATATTGAACAGTCGGCGGGTGAATAGCGGTAGGGCTAAGCCTAAGATGCTCGAGACCGTCACTGCTGCCATGCCCGTCCAAAACGGCCGCAAGTAAGGGCGTACATACCGAACTAGCCGCAAAAGTTGGTCTACCTCGGCTTTATCGCGCCGGAAGAGTCGTGCAATCATGAAAATTACTCCAGTTGATGTGATGATAAATTGAACTCAAGTGGCTCCGAATTGTGTGTGGGGCCACTTGAAGATAGAAAAATTGTTACATCCAACAGCATAAAAAGATCCTGTAGAGATTTTAAGTAGGTTGAAAAAAGCTTGGATGAATGCCAACGTGTATCAGTCACAGCAGTTACGAAGAACGACGCCCATCTGTTCAGCAAGAGCATTAACAGAGTGATAGAGACACACGCAGTCAGGTTTCGCATGAAGTTCAGTTTACGCGCATTTTGTGTTTACGCGTGTGAGGGTAATAGCCTTTGCCCTAGGCTTTAACAGGTTGCATCACGCGGGCTTGTTGACGTCTTCCTAAAATGTAATGGGTAAGTAACAGTAGTAAGTTGAGACCGTAGACAATACCGAGTGCCCAAAATCCACCCCAAACACCTAGATTGAGGACGTCTGGCAAGTTATAAATCTGCCGGA
>JBCCBI010000486.1:0-4026 GCA_039034155.1 Deinococcota bacterium
GCGTAATGCGCGACAGCACCGGAATACCCATCCCATTGATGACATCTACCAGCGTGCCTCGGTCAATCGCATAACTAATCGCTTGACGAATACGCACGTCAGACGTTAACCCTTCCCAATCAGGGTTTTGTTCAGATGGTCCGGCCCGTAGTGCAAGGAGCATCACTCGGGTTGTCAAATAATCTTGGACAACTGTACCCTCATTACTGTTAATCCGATCCCAGTCTTGTGGTGGCACACCTACAACCAAGTCCACATCGCTAGTAAGCAAGTTGGCAATACGCGTTGAGGTTTCGGGGAGTGCTCGCCACAAAATGGTGCCAATGTCGGGTGTACCTTGCCAGTAGTCAGCGTTAGCTTCAAGGGTTAGCACATCATCACGAACATAGTCCACAAATTGGTAGGGCCCCGTGCCGATGGGCTCAAAGGTATCAGTAGCGTCATTTTCAGCACCTGCAACTGGCGCTTGAATACCGCAACCTGTACCCGCCATCTTACTGAGGAACGCAGGTTCAGGTGTCTCCGTTGTAAATTCAACTTCGTAGGGTCCCAGAATTTCAATGTTAGTAATGAACGTCCACTGATTAAAGGTGATAAATTCATCTCTGGACGCACTCGTGATACGTTCATAGGTAAATTTCACGGCATCTGCTGTAAAGGGTTCACCGTTGTGGAAGGTCACGCCTTCCCGAAGGTTCATGCGCCACGTCGTCTCATCAATGTTTTCCCAAGATTCAGCTAGCCACGGCTCAAATTCAGCGGTTTCACGGTTACGCCAGATGAGGCAGTCAAACATATTCATGTGAATCCAAGTTGAGGCAATGGCCCAGTCTTTGGGTGGGTCAAGCAAACTAGGTAACTCGTTCATACCGATAGTAATAGTTTTTTGTGCGTTAGCAGCACCAAGTATTGCAAAAATGGCGACCAAGATCAGAATGAGTTTCGGCTTTATAGATGTCTTCAACATTTGCATAAACTACAACCTCCGTATAGCTTTGGTATGTGGCAGATGAATATGTACGTACAAACGATAATCTTGCTAGAACGTCATCAAGTTAGCTAAACGTCATGACTTGATGTTTACATCGGACTCTAAATATCAGACTCTAAATAGGCGGCGTATATATCTTTGAAGATATGTAAGGCTTTGATCCATGACAGATGCTTATTACAATCTAGTTTTGTTGCTGACACCTCCTCAGCTTTTCGTTAAGCATTGAGCAGTTGATACACATATTTGACGGACTCGTTCTCATAAAAGATGCTCATAGATCATCTAAGCCATAATCTCGTTGGGCAGCTTCAGCACTCAAATAGCCAAGTTGGACATCACGTAAGGTTGCTTGATGATTACGCTCACGCACGTCACCAAAACCTGCACCACCGGGCATCAATAAGGTGATTTCATCATTTGGCTTGAAGTCTAAAATAGGGAATTCAGTAATGACCTCACCGTTAAAGATGACCTCGCCAACCCGGCCAACTTGCCCACCGTGAATACCCGGCGGTGGAAAAAGGACTTTGTCGGGGCGAACTCTGGCAAACATCGCTTGGTCACCAATATTTCTAAAGGTCATCTGCTGGCCAAGCCCACCACGAGATTTACCTGCGCCCGCAGAATCTGGCAAGAGTTCTTTATTTAAAATAAGCACAGGCGCTCTGGTTTCCATGATTTCAGTAGGGGTTACTGAACTGTTGTGTGGAAAGGCAATTGGCAAAAGCCCATCAAGGTCACGCATAGCGCCGCGCCCACCGTGCGGCAAAATATGAACTGAAAACCGCCCATAGCCGCTAGCCTCACCGCTGACACTGAACGGCCAGATTGACCCGCTGCCAGCTTGGGCGTGCTCACCTAAAATAGGCCACGCCGCCCCAAAAATAACTTGGTTGATGTTATTAGTGGTTTTAGCTCTGGCGTTGACTGGATGAGGAAACGTGCAGTTGAGGATACAACCTTCGGGTGCGGACACGTGAATGGGGCGAAAAAGGGCTTCGTTGTTGGGAATGGTTGGTGCCAGCGCGCACTTGAACGGGTACATGGTACTCGAGAACGTCACGTTATACACGCAGTTAATAGCTGCTTTACGGGTTTGTGCTGAAGTACCTGTGTAATCTACAAAAATATCCGACCCGCGCACTTCCACAGTCGCGTGTAAATGCACAGGGTCAATATAACCATCAATATCTAAGCCAAACTCGTAGTGACCATCTGGCAATGCAGCAATTTTGTCACGTAAGTAAGCTTCAGAACGGCTCAAAATAGTTGCTGAAAGCGTTTTGAGACTCTCCAGTTCATAATCTCTCAAAAACTCTTTGAGGCGTTTAGCACCTACTTGATGCGTACCCACAATCGCCCGCACGTCACCCAAGACCATCTCCGGCACGCGGCAATTGTTCGCAATAATGTCAAATAAAAGTTTGTTTTCCTGACCTGCTTCGTAAAGTTTGGCAGGTGGAACACACACGCCCTCGGTGTAAACGTCGCTCGCAATAATGTCACCACTATGCCCGCCGACATCCGCCACATGGGCAATAGTGCCCATAAACGCTACAACCTTGCCCTGCCAAAAAATAGGTGTGATGATGGCGTAGTCCGGTAAGTGACCCGCAGCAATCCAAGGGTCGTTGGTGAAGAGCACGTCACCTTCTTGCAAGCTGTCAACCGGGAATTTCTCGAGCAACACTTTGCTAGTGCGCGGCAAAATAACACAAAAATCTGGTGGACTAAAACTAGACTGGCATAGTGATGCTGCATCTGCATCCAGCAGAATGCACGCAAAGTCATGACTTTCACCCACAATGGTTGAAAACGAAGTGCGAATGACCGCGTTATCAACCTCATCCATAATGGCAATAAGACGCTGCCACTGGATTTCTAAGGTGATGGGGTCGAGGTTAGTATTATTCATAAGTATGCTTTAAGTGCTTATAACCATTCAGTCAGTTAGGTGTTAGAGGGTGAGGCTCGAGGTTGCTCGAGCTACGAATACAAAAGCATTGTTAAAAGACGTTAGGGAGCGTGTTAACTGTTGACAATCACAAGCATAACATTAGCTCTGTGGCTAAAACCAGTTTTGAAATGACTATTACCGAAGGATTAACTATCTAGGGTTAAAAGCATCATCGTAGAAACTTTGGACGAGTAACTTAAAGCGTTACTTATACGTATGTTTGAAACCAGCTCGAGTACTGTTTTAACCGAAAAACTCTATGCCACGGCCTGCCACCACGTGAAAGTTCATGCGTTTCATTAGGAAAGCGGACCAACTTGGTCGGCACACCCAAGCGTTTAAGTGCCATATAAAGTTGCTCGCCATTACCTATAGGACAGCGGTAGTCCTTTTCAGAGTGTACCACGAGCGTAGGCGTTTTGATTTCTTTGACATAGTGCGCAGGTGAGCGCTCCAAATACACTTGTGGATCATCCCACGGTTGGCGGCTTTCAAACTCAATTTTATCCAATAAAAAGCCAATATCCCCAGTGTTGTGAAATGCGAGGCGGTTATAAAGGCTTCTGTCTACCACAGACGCTTTGAAAAAATCATGACGGCTAGTAAGCCAAGCAGCCATGTAGCCGCCATAACTCCCGCCCGCCACGGCAATGCGAGTTTTGTCCATATAGGGATAATAGGCGAGGGCATCCTCTAAGAACGCCATGTTATCTTCACCGTCAAGGTCGCCCCATTTGCCCCTTGTGGCAAGTGAGTGCGCCTCACCATAACCATAGTTACCACGCGCGTTGCAGTTAATCACCGCATACCCCTGATTTGCATAAACTTGCCATTCATGACAAAAGACATTGGCGCGCATCCCACCTGGACCGCCACCCGTATACAAAATCACCGGGTAGGTTTGCCCTGCTTGCATATTGACAGGCGGATAGATCCATCCATCCACAGGAACGCCACTGCTGTGAGCCTCAAACTTTTCGGGTATTGATAAGGTAACAGCACCTAAAAAGTCTTGGTTGATGCTGGTGAGGTGGGTAAGCTTATAGCCACTAGCATCAGCAGCAGTAACTTGGAA
>JBCCBI010000487.1:0-3999 GCA_039034155.1 Deinococcota bacterium
CACATGAAATAGCACAAGTGGGGCCCATATGTTGTACTCCACACTGCTAGCGTACAACATTCTGTATGTTGTATACTGATGTTTCTCCAAGGAATGCCTGTGAAAGCGTGATTATACATCACTAGCCTTGGCCCAGATGACCCTAACCACTTGACACTTTAGAACCTCAACCCCGCACCCTCTAGGAGGCCCCATGACCGTTGCGAGTAGAACCCTTAGCATCACCAAAAAAGATGGCAGCAGCCACGAGTTTGACGAGCGCAAGGTTGTACAAACTGTGGCAAGGGCCTGCCGCGACCTTGAGCAGGTTGACTCGCAGGTCATTGTTGAGGGTGCTAGCAAACAACTTTTTGAGGGCGTGAGTAGCAAAGACATTATTAAGTCCTTGGTTATTTCAGCACGCAGCAATATTGAGCGCGAACCTGAGTATCAATATGCTGCCGCGCGACTGCTACTTGGAGATATTTACAAGGAAACCCTCGGCAAAGATTTAAGCGATGTAGCTAGTAGCTATAAGACGGCGTTTAAGCACAATCTCGAGCAACTTGTTGCCGTTGACATCCTCAACGCTGATCTCCTCACCTTTGAC
This sequence comes from Deinococcota bacterium, assembly GCA_039034155.1. Lineage (GTDB taxonomy): Bacteria > Deinococcota > Deinococci > Deinococcales > Trueperaceae > JBCCBI01. The sequence continues at coordinate 590 of JBCCBI010000487.1, forward strand.
CTAGACAAACTAGCGGATGCCCTCGAGCCCAGCCGTGACCAGCTTTTTAAATACTTGGGGTTGCAGACTATCTACGACCGCTATCTCCTTAAAATTGATGGACATCGCCATGAAGCGCCGCAAGCGTTTTTTATGCGCGTGGCCATGGGACTTGCGCTAGCTGAAGATGACCGTGAAGCTCGAGCCATCGAGTTTTATAACGTCTTGTCGCAATTTCAAGTGCTCAGCTCCACGCCTACGCTATTTAACTCTGGCACCGTCCACAGCCAAATGTCCAGTTGCTACTTAAACACCTTTGATGATTCTATTGATGGCATCTTTGACGGCCTCTGGCAAGAAGCTCGTAAAAGTAAATTTGCGGGCGGCCTTGGCATGGACATGACACCCCTACGGGCACGTGGCAGTTTTATTAAGGGCACCAACGGTGAAAACCAAGGGGCTGTGTTTTTCTGGAAGCTCTACAATGACCTGCTGGTGAGTGTGAACCAAGGTGGCAAGCGCAAAGGGGCGGGTTGTGCTTACTTAGAACCCTGGCACGCAGATATTGAGGATTTTTTGTCGCTGCGTAAAAACACTGGTGATGAGCGCATGCGCACGCACGACATGAACACCGCCAACTGGTTGCCCGATTTGTTTTTAGAGCAAGTTAAACGCGATGGCGAGTGGTACTTGTTCTCACCTAACGAAACACCCGAACTGCACGAAAGTTTTGGCAAAGCGTTTGAAACGCACTACTGGAACTACGTTGAAAAAGGTAAACGCGGTGAGTTGCGTGTATTCAAAGTCATCAACGCCAAAGACCTTTGGAAAAAGATGCTCCGCAGCATTTTTGAAACGGGCCACCCGTGGGTGACCTTCAAAGACCCTTGCAACATTCGCTATACCAATCAACACGAAGGGGTCGTGCACAGTTCCAACTTGTGTACGGAGATTACGCTGCACACCAAAGCCTCGAGCTACGACCAAGGCGTGAAAGTGGCTCACGGTGAAACGGCTGTGTGTAACCTCGCCAGCCTCAACCTAGAGGCTCATGTTGACCCGGTTTTGAAGACGGTTGACTTTGAGAAACTCGAAAAAAGCATCACTATTGCCATGCGGATGTTGGACAACGTCATCGACCTCAACTTTTACCCAACCAAAGAAGCTGAGAATTCGAATTTGCGCCACCGCCCAGTGGGGCTCGGCAGCATGGGCTGGCAGAATTTGTTTTATGCGCTAGATGTTTCTTACGAATCAGCTGAGGCTGTCAAACTTTCTGGTGAGTTATACGAGTTTATTTCGTATCACGCGATTAGTGCTAGCAGCGACTTAGCCGCTGAGCGTGGGACGTACAGCAGCTACGAAGGCTCAACCTGGTCCCAAGGCAAGTTGCCTCAAGATACTTACCGCGACCTTTGTGATGTTCGTGACATGACCTATGACGTACAGGAAACGCTCGAGTGGGACAACTTACGTGACAAAGTAAAACAACAAGGCATGCGCAACAGCAACACTATGGCGATTGCACCGACTGCGACCATTAGCTACATTGCTGGCACGTCTCAGTCGATTGAACCCAACTTTAGCGTGCTCTTTGTCTACTCCACGCTGTCTGGTGAGTTCACCATGATTAATGAATTTTTTGTGCAAGACATGAAAGCGCGTGGCCTCTGGAACCCGCACATGATTGATGTTGTGAAACACGTGGACGGGGATTTATCCCTTTTACCAGATGACGTTGTCCCTGCCGACCTCAAAGCCAAGTACACAACGGCGTTTAACCTCGACCAAACACGGATTATTGACTGTAATGCCGCCCGACAGGTTTGGATTGACCAAGCGGTGAGTTTGAACCTCTATAACAACAAAACTAGCCTCAAATTCTTAAATGATATTTACATGCACGCGTACGAGCGCGGGCTTAAAACCACCTATTACCTGCGTACAGTGGCCGCATCCAAAGTTGAAAAGTCAACGGTGAGCGCCAATATTTTGGAGAGCTTGCCCACCTCAACGGGTACTAACTAAATCATGCGAACAAAACACCATCACCTCAAGGAGGATGTACTTATGAATCAGCCTGACACAAACACTCAACCCCAAACTTATGATGAGCCTGCTATCACAACCAGTAATGACGACTGGGATGAGGAATTGAGTCTCGAGGAATCCCAAGTTGCTGTCTCTGTGGCTAACGCATGCCGCATCGGCGATCCTGATTGTGAAAGTTGCCAGTAGGCGTTACTTGTGACCTTAGCAGCAGCACGTAACCATAAAACTGGCGAACTTTTAGGGCCTGAACTCGAGGGCGTCAACCAAATTTTGCCCCACATGCACAAGTGGGCTTGGCAGTGTTACTTAGACGGTGCCGCCAACAACTGGATGCCCACCGAAGTGCCCATGGCCAAAGACATTAGCAACTGGCACGCGAAAGATGTGCTGTCAGAAGATGAAAAGCTGGTAGTCAAGCGGAATCTGGGATTTTTTGCGGGGTCAGAAAGCTTAGTTGCTAATAACTTATTTGCGCTTGCCAAACACATTACTGACCCGGAGTGCCGCCAGTACATGGCACGGCAACAGTACGAAGAGTGCTTACACAACCACACAATTGTGTACATTTGTGACTCGCTAGATTTGGACATCAACGAGGTCTACGAAGCCTACTTGAACATCCCGTCCATTAAAGCCAAAGACGACTTTTTGATGCGGGCCACCAGCGACCTCAACCGGTCAGACTTTCATACCACTACGCTACAAGGCAAGCGCGAACTCTATAAAGGTGCGTTTACCTATTACATCATCTGTGAAGGCACACTCTTTTACAGTGGATTTGCCATGTTGCTGTCCATGAGTGATAAAGTCCCCGGCATTGCCGAGCAAATTCAGTATACGTTGCGGGATGAAAGCATCCATATTAAGTTTGGGACGCAGCTCCTTAATACCTTACTCGAGCAACACCCCGACATCATGACGGCTGAGTTTGAGGCTGAATTAACTGAGCTTATGAAACAAGCTGTAGCGCTCGAGATTCAGTATGCTAAAGACGTATTACCACGCGGTATTCTAGGACTCAACAGTGAAATGTTTGTGGACTACATGCAGTACATTGGCAACCGCCGGCTCGAAGGCTTGGGGATGAATTACCGCTTTGATAGCGACAGCAACCCATTTCCGTGGCTAGCTGAAAAGATTGACATTCAAAAGCAGAAAAACTTTTTTGAAACGCGGGTTACTGATTATGCTAGCTCGAGTGTATTGGATGACGATTTTTAAGCTCTAAGCTGATTGATGAGCAACTAAGCGCGCCTTGAATGAGAGTTCAAAGGCGCGCTACTTTTATTCAACAAACTCTTGCCAAACTTCAACTTTAGGATCATCATCAAGTGCTTTGGTAAATGCATCAAGCTTATCTTCGTGAATGTTGACGACAG
>JBCCBI010000488.1:0-3998 GCA_039034155.1 Deinococcota bacterium
AGCTGCAGCATTTTTAGGTAGGGTAAATTTGCAACGAGGTCTTGTAGTTCATCAGCGCGTTTGCCTGAAGCATACAAGGCACCAACAATGGCGCCCATCGAGCAGCCGCTGATAGCTGTAGGGGTAATGTTGTGTTCCTCGAGCGCTTTAAGGGCACCAACATGGGCTAACCCGCGTGCGCCGCCACCGCCCAAAACCAAACCTATGTTCATGTCACCTCTTTCTTAGTCTGTAAAATTAATGTGAAGAAATATGTTTCATTGAATATGTATGTTTCAACGCAATGGCGAATTTAAGGACATGGCGAATGCGAGGTGTTACAACGATCAGAAGGATACCAAGTTGGGCAGGTCAGCCCGGCATGAAATTAGGTTGCTGTCTTATTTTGCTTCCTGTTAAGTCTGTATAACCAGCGTAACAGTGGGACAATTACAAAAACAATAACAACGAGTCCTATGGCGCTCTGCCAAAAAGGAATAGCCAAAAATGTACTCGCCCACATAGCGATCACACCCATTAAAAAGCCGCCGATGAAACTTGTAATGGGATTACCTACGATACGCATGGTAGTGCTCCTCTGCTAATCATTAATCAAAGTTATCATAAGCTATGCTTAAACTGCAAAATCTTACAAAACTCTTTGTAGACGCCAAGCAAGTCATTACCGAAGCCGATGTTGATTTTTACCAAGCGCATCCTGAAGAACTCGAGCTGATTATTGATAAAGAGGTGTTGCACCTTAGTTTTTTAACCTACTTTTTTCTGGTAGGTTTGCTAATAATGGTGGCATCTCGCATCGTTATTTACTTATTTGCAGATGTTCTGAATAGCTTTGTGGCTGAAGTTATTTTAGAAATCAGCTTTGAGATGGGTAATGCTTTACTTGGTGGGGTTATTGCTGCGTTTTTGCTCGAGTATTTGCAGAAAAAACAGTATCAAGAAAATGTGCGTTACCGTCAAGAAGTGCTTAGGCGCATTGCACAGCGCAGTAAGACAGCGTAATCAAATACCTGATAGCGCTTAGCCAGACAAAGGTCGTCGGTTTACATCTTGAATACCTACTCTTGTTGATCTCTTCATCAGGGTTGATGACACTCTTGAGTAAGGTTTACGTAGTTAGGAGTTTTCTTATGAGTCAAGCTGTTGATCAGATTGAAAAGCAAGCACTGCGAGCGAGCGTTGCAATTAACCTTGTTATGGCGGTGTCAGGCTGGGTTGCTTATTATTTTTCTAATTCAGAAGCCTTACTACTGGATGGTAATTTCTCACTGATCGGGTTTTTCTCAACTATTGCCGCCCTTCAAATTGCAGGTATTAAGCTTGAAACATCTCAAGCATTTCCCTTTGGGCAATTTGTTTATGAAGCGTTGTATGCACTCCTCAAAGGCTTGCTTGTTTTGGGCTTGGTTATCATGGCTTTAACGTCAAACATCATCAAACTGCTGGACTATCTTGCTGGTAAACCTATACCTGCATTGCAAACAGGTCCTATTTTGATCTACACCGTATTTATGATGATTTTGTGTTTTGGAACTGCTTTCTATTTGCGATATCTGAACATCAAAACAAACAATGTGAGCACGATTCTGAGCGCTGAGGTCACAGGCTACATATCTGACGGCGCTTTATCTGCAGCGGCAGGCGTTGTTCTTTTTGCCATTCGTTTTGTCAGTATAAATGGGTCACTTGGCTTTTTGCATTACATCGGTGATGCTCTCATGGTTATTTTACTCTGCGGCTTTTTATTACGCGCACCGTTTAAGCTTGTCAAAAACTCTTTTATCGAGCTGGCAGGTGGTGTTTTGCAAGATAAAACGGTCAGTGATGCCATCAATGGAACCCTAAAACAACATCTTATTCCCGAGGTTAGCTTGGCAGAAAGCTACATTTCTAAAACAGGTAGTAGCTATATTGTCGTTGGGTATCTTAACTGGACAAGTCAAACAGCTCCAGATTTAGGAAAGCTAAGAACGATGAAAGCTGCTGCTGCAACTACACTACAGAAGACATATCCACATCTTCAGCTCGAGACGATTTTAGTTTAATATTTTCAATTGTAGAGTTAGGACAAAAACGAGCGCGCTTTACTTGTATAAGGCATGTTTTTCCTCGAGTAACTTATACACTTACTGCTAGGCAAGGTAAAAATGTGAGGATAGGCAATGTGGCGTGCGTTTGGAATTTTTTACTCCAACACCTAGCTAGAACCTAGCAAATTACGGTAACTCGAAGGCATCACCTAATGAGAAAGAGGTTGAGATGGGTACTTCAACAGATTCTAATAAGCTAAATTCCATCCTTCAATTCACTAGTAAAGCTAACCGATTTGGCGCACTTGGTCCCGTCATTACTAGGCAGATTTTGCCAAGTACCTACGTCTCTGGAGCGGGTGCATTGCAAAATTTACCAGATATTGTAAGTCGTCTGGGCGAGCGTCCGGTGGTTATTCACGGCGATGTTGGTTGGCAACAGGTTAAAGATAGCGTGCTCACGTCGTTACCCGAAGGTGCAACAGATAACCTCATCCATTACCACGGCTATTGCACTGAGGTAGACATCAACCGCTATGCAGAGAAGCTTAGCCAAGCTGACTATGATCTAGTTATTGCTGTGGGAGGTGGCAAAGTCCTCGACCTAGCCAAGGGAGCTGCGTTTACGGCCAGCATAGAGTGCATTACTGTGCCGACGAGTCCGGCGACCTGCGCGTGTATTGCGCCTTTGAGTGTGATTTATGGCGATCAAAATGAGGTTTTAGGTGTGCTTAGTTTTACGCATGCCTTTGCAGCCACGATTATTGATACAGATGTGATCGGTGCTGCGCCAGCGCGGCTACTGGCTTCTGGCATTTTGGACGCACTTGCTAAATGGCACGAGGTGCGTTTGTCGCAGCGTCAACATGGACGGTTGGATGCGCCCATTGCCGCCTCGCTAAGTTTGTGTGACAGCATGAAAGCCGTCTTTGATGAACACGCGCAAACTGCAATTGATGATGCTAAAGCAGGGCAAACAAGTGAGACGCGCGCGTTTGTGGCAGAAAGTGCCATCCTCTTTCCGGGGCTTATGAGCGGTCTAGCTGGAAACGGTACGCGCATTGCCGCATCTCACCCGGTTCATGACGCACTGACCTTGCTCGAGGGCGCCCACCAAAGCCTGCACGGTGAACTTGTTGGGTTTGGTATTTTAACCGAGATGGTGCTCGACGGTAGACCAGACGCTGAAGTTCAACAAACTGCTCAGACCTTTCAAGCCCTCGGGCAGCCTGTTGGTTTAGCTGGACTTGGCGTAGCTGAGGCTCTCACAACTCATGCAGATAAAGTCGCTGAACGGGTACTTATTGACCCATTTTTTCAAGAGGTGTTTGCTGGGGTAACGGCGTCTGAAGTTAGGCAAGCGCTAGCTCAGACAGATGCGCTTGCAATAGCAGCAGGTCAAGTTGCAAGCTAGCCCGTCACGAGATTTTCAGGACAAGGTTTAGACTGGAAACTATGGACTCTGTTGAAACGTGGATTATACGGGCGCTAGAAGCCTCGAGCAGCCCCCAAACCCTGCGCCAAATTCAGCGCTCTATCGATGAAACCTTTCATGAAGAGTTAGCAGTAGATACCCTTAAAACTGCCCTCACTAAACTGGAAATGCAAGCCAAAATTAGCCAAGATAGCGAAGCGCGCTATCAACTCGTGAAATCAACCTCCAAAGAAGACGCTATGAAGCGGTTGTTTAAGAATTGATTTGGACGTGTATAGGGAAGAGGCTCAGCCTCATTCGTGAGGTTGAGGACAGCACGACAATCTTAGAATGTGTAGGATACAAAATAATCTAAATCGACTCATCGTTATAGACGCCATTGAATATTAGTCTAATGTGATGTGTCAAGTGCATTAGCTATAGCGTCAGGAAGGATGATCTTGTGAGCTCGAGCCTCTTAAGCAAAACCACAAACCTAAGTGACTTTTATCAACTAGATGCCCTCTACAGTGCTGACGAGCGCCGCTACCGCG
>JBCCBI010000489.1:0-3980 GCA_039034155.1 Deinococcota bacterium
CAGTTTTAGCAGCAAGTCTCACGTCGTCCCCTCCCTTCTAGCTCGAGTAGCAATTACTCTTAAGCTAATACCCATTATGCCCTCACAACTCTGACAGTATTCTTACATTCATACTCCTATACATTACCCGACTTTGAGATCATCTATGTGACGACCCCTAAATCACTTTAGGAGAGCCGTACCTAAGTCGTCCCACACACGTCTTGGACGCACCTTACCCCACAATCACTGCGCATTTCACAAGGTATATCAACATCCCACAAACCTTCATTCAGAACAACATCTGTAATGTCTATTATACTTCTAATAGTCACACTATAAATATATTTTGACTTAATACTATGAAAATAACCTACTACACTGCCTACGTTGTTTAGTGATGCAAAATCATCTTATGAAATTGAATTGTTAGATAGTTAATTTAAAGGTATCAACGCTACTCTACAAGTGTTAGTAGCCCATTTGGGGTCATTAAGGACAGTCTCATTATTGTTTAACCAAAATGGCTATAACTTCATCACCCATTGCCCCACAATAGAGCTCGAGGTTATAGACATACCCACTCAGACGGGTCAACTTACCTGCTGTAAGAGTTTTGTAAGAGTATTTTGTCTATGGTGTCTTTAGGGTCAAGCCCTACTTAAGTACCTCCTATCTGGAAACCGCAGTTTTTAGATAGCGGTTAGCGGTTAAGGATGGGCGCTGCTGAGTTTGATGCTTAGTGTGTTTCAACTTAGAGGTACTTAGGAAAATGTCAACACCTTGAAGTTCGGTAACTATATATAAGTACCGTATAACACATCATGATCTAGTCTATTAGATAGAGTATTGTTACAGGCTTACTCTGTTCAAAGACTAACACGGTCGTTATAGCATTACGTTGGAGAGGGTATTCCGTGAATCAAGATAAGTTAACAAAACAAATGCAAGCTATTACGCAAGAAGCTGAGCGTCTTGGGCACGATGTCGCTTGGCAGGAACTAGGTGATGACGTTTGGCGTGCTACTTGTAGACGCTGCGGCATGACCATGGTTGTCTATGGATCAGGCAGTGTTTACGGCTACAACAATTTAATTTCCGAAGCATGTTCAGTTCCACAGCGTGACGACGAAACTTAAGATTTGTGTTTCACATAGACACATATAGTTACTATCCGTTGTGGATGTAAGTCCTCGATCTATTTGCTTTCACACAATGCTGTCTCAGTAGAGGTTATAAAGGTTTGAAGGCTTATTTATTTTCTTCATACACCTGCTCACTGTGTTGGTCATGTGATAATATGTGTAGTTAATTCATGTGTAAATCATGAGTCACAAACAACAAAGCTATGTGATGGTTTAAATTCATTGTATTAGCAAACTTTTAATGCTTGCTGGTCGGGTAATATAGATTTTTTTCTACTTATTGTTTTATTCTGAAGGTTATTCTTGAGATATGCTAGGTGCGTACTAAAAGCAGAAAGTAACTACTATAAAGAAACGCGATTAAGTTATTAGATTATTGTGAGTGAATTTATCAGTAGTATTACTACTTTCTTTAATTCTACGGCGCTTCCACAGTGGTCCGTCGTTGTACTTATTGGAGCTCTAACGTTATTGCTGCTTGTCAGTCGTATTTATTATGCACGCAGACGTTACAAACGCATTACCCCCAAAGCGTATAGGGCGACTGACCTGATCGAGGTCATGTCGCAACGCAGTACAGTTCCACCTGCTGTAGCTGCACTCTTACTTGATCCACATCCTGAACGTAAATTAACAACACAGCTCGAGTTTCAAGCAACACTGCTTGACCTAGCTCGCCGTGGCTACCTCAACTTTTATACTGATGACAGCAAAGGGCGAGCCGGGTTTGTTGTCAACGAAACCAAGTCACGAGCACACCTTAAAACATTTGAAAAACATGCCTTTGACTTTTTGCGCGGTGCTAGTAAGCGCTACGCTCAAGCTGGCTATCTTGACCTCAATAGTTTCGAAGGTAGGTTAAGCCTAAACTTACATTCTTTTTTAAGCACGTGGAAACGTGAACCTGGTGGTTGGGCAGTGAGTCGTTTTGGCCTTCCTGCTATTCGGGAACTTTATAAACACGGTCATGTTGTTGGCTTTTCGTTTGTTCGCGATGATAGTTGGCAAGATGCTCTTCGCAAACGCAACTTGTGCTACAGCATTGCCCGCAGTTTTGCAAGTTTGGCGGCTGTTGCAAGTGTGCTTGTATGGCTGGGACCCCAAACGTTCAATCTACCTAGTTCATTACCTGAATTTTTGGGCACTCAGTCTGTTACGGTGGGCGTTAGCCTCACAAGTGCCCTGAGCTTATGGCTTTCAGCTGGGCTGTGTTGGTGGCTTAGCCGCCTAGCCTACCAAGTTATTCCAGCGTGGCAGCCTGAAATTGCAGACCAAGTCTGGCAGTGGCGTGCGTTTCAGCGTTTATTAGCGCGCCCCCAGCGCCTCGCCAAAGAACGTGATGCTGTGCTCGAGCGCCGCGAAAAACTAGCTATTTACGCATTGGCTCTAGGGGTTTCACAACCCTTTTTACGCGGTATCAAGCGCTTTGCGCGCCAGCGTCCAGAACTCGCTACAAGCCCCCACAAAACCCATTGGGCAGATGCCCGTAGTGTCGATGAGCTTGTGAATCTCTTTCAAGCTGTACAAGTTGTTGTACCGCGTCATCCGAAAGATGCAGATAACATCAAAGATACTGCCAGTAATGCTAGGTCAAAAGCCTCTTCTAATGGTTCAGTAACGTCTGGGGCAAAAACCTCGAGCCCAAGGTCACCGAGGTCATCCAGCTCAAAGCCGCCGAGTAATAGGTCATCTAAAAAGTCATAAAGACCAGTATTTGAGCACTGAGCGTGACATCTGAAACGTTTATCAGTAACCATTATCCCCATAAAAACATGTTGTGACTAGCATCTATGAAGTATTCATCAAGTTATATTCCAGCCACATCGTCACAGCGCTTGCACTACTTAAGGAGCTCGAGCGGTATTCTAAGCAGGTGCTAGACGCTGTTAACCTCACAAAAACGTATCCTCATCCCTCTGGCGACGTGCTTGCCTTAAACACCTTTTCAGTAAGCTTTCAGGCTGGTGAAATCAGCGCTATTGTGGGACCTTCTGGTTCTGGTAAATCCACCCTACTCAACTTGCTAGCAGGCTTTGACGTACCTAGCCAAGGTGAAGTACGTTTAGATAGTCAGGTCATCAGCAATCTACCTGAGCGCGACCGCGCTGACCTACGACTGCGTTCGTTTGGCTTTGTATTTCAGTCGTATAATCTGATCTCGGTCTTGAGTGCCTCCCAAAATGTTGCGTTTCCAATGGGACTCGCTGGTGTTTCGGGTGTCGAGCGACGCCAGCGTTCACGTGAGCTTTTGGGGAGATTCGGTCTAGCTAAGCGCGCTAATCACTTACCGTTTAAGCTTTCTGGCGGTGAACGTCAACGGGTTAGCGTTGCCAGGGCACTGGCCAACAACCCGTCTGTCCTTTTTGCAGATGAACCCACCGGGAATCTAGACAGCAAAAGTGGCACGCTTGTGCTGGACGCTTTACGAGATGTTGCCCGTGAAGGGCGTTGTGTAATTGTTGTTACGCATGATTACCGTATGTTAGACAAAGTTGACCGCGTGATTCGGCTCGAGGACAGCTTACTTATCTCTGACGAGCAAGTTTCAGCAACACCCTCACCACCCCAACCAAGTGTTGAACAATTGGCATCTTAGCTTGTGCGTACTCAGGTGTGCTTGACCAATTACAACAGTGCAATTTAGCTAAAGGTCTCTAGCATCTTAGGCTTGAAATAGCGCCTATATAGTACAGCTCTTAAATGACAAATGTCTTTAGCAACCTTTGTGCTTAAATTGATATCTTAAACTGAGGTTGATTGCGCCGTTCCCATCATTACATCCTGTTAGTTGTTACACACTGCAGGTCGAACTTCGCTTGGTAACGCGAGTGTCAACGTCTCCCGTCATCCAGATAA
>JBCCBI010000490.1:0-3980 GCA_039034155.1 Deinococcota bacterium
CCTCTAGTATTATCGTTAACTACAGGAACTACACCAACACCAGAAAAGAAAAAAGCACCAGGGTTACTTGCTATTGATGCAAACTCAATGCGGAAAGGAGTAACAGGTGGGTTAGCAGTGAGGTCTAATTCAGGATAGGGTGGTGTGTCGGACGAAATATTTATACCCGAAATGCCTACGATTGGATTACCAGCAACAGGCGTACCATTCTGGAGCAAGACCACGTCAATGTAAACTTGCTTTTGAGGAGTATCAAGGTCAACTTCGTTGCCAAACTGGTCAACCCCGCGAATGGTGAGAGTAGTAGGTTGAATCCCTGGTGTATTGGGATCAGCATCAGCAGAGATCCTACTAACAGTTGTGAAAACGGGTGGGAAGATGGCATCAGGTTCCTCACCTGCACCAGAGAAAAACATGAACTCATAAGTATTAAAAGGACCAGGGAGCACGTCAAAGACTTCAACGATTGGCAAAATGCTGCCAGAAGCGAAGGTAGCTTCAAAGCCAGTGCCTACGGTGTTGATGACTAGATCAGTGAATGTCACTTGACCGTTAGCGTCCGTAGTACCCGAGAGGGTACCTGCATCAAAGGCAAGTGGAACACCCATAGGCGCACCTGTGAGCTCAACAGTAATCTCACGACCTTCAACAGGGTTACCACCATCGGTGAGGGTTAAGGTAACAGGACCACCAGCATCAGGAAGTGGGGGATCGTTATCAGTGAAGGCGACACCAGCTTCTTGGTCACCAAGTGCATTGTCGATCGCAAGCGCAAAGGCAGAAGCATCATTTAGCGTACAGTCGCCAGCCGTTGCATCGGTTTGCGCAGTGTCAAAAATGGTCACACCATTAGCATCCCCAAAGCCAATACGGACGTTAGGAATACAAACAACACTGGTGTCAGGCACGGTGAGGTCACGCTCAGCAGAGCCTAAGAGAGCTAAGCTGGTGACGTTTTGTAAGTCACTTTGGGCAGCAGCTGGGTTGAGGAAACGAATTTCACTGTCACCCACACCTGAGTCTAGGTTACCGTTGAGGTCAATTTCTTCAACTGCCTCGGTCACGCGACCGGTGGTGTCTTGTACAGCAATGAAGGTGACTGAAAAGCGAGCAAGCGGTGACACGCCCACACCATCTGGATCGTTAGGAATGCTGAAGGTCACATCCACAAAGCCGTCTGCACCGTCTGCCAGCGAGCCAACTTGGAAACCAAATGGCAACAAGCTGAAGTCAGTACCGTCGGTACCGGTGAGCCCAAAGCTAGGGTCGTTAGCTGCAATGGTGTTGAGTTCATTGATGATGGGCTGAAGTTCGTTGGTACCCACGCGGTTAGTACCTGCAGTTGGGTCTTCTTCATACGCCACAAAGTCAGCACGGGTTTCGATGATCTCAACAACACCTTGGTCGTTGATTTCAACGGCGTGCGTGGGGCTGGGGATGAAGTTGGGATCAGCCACGGTAGGATCAACGGCGCTGTCAGCGTTAAACGCTTCAACTTGACTGAGCGGGTTACCCACCAAGTCACGCAAGTTAGATAACGTGGTTAGCGTTGACTGCAGGGGTGCAATGCCCATGAGGGTGAGGTTGGTGATAGCTGCGCCCGTGTTGTTGGTGATGCGTACGCGGGTGCGGATGTAGTTAACCCTGTTCACATCATCGAAGATGATGTCGCTAGGTGCATCAACAGAGAAGTCGATGTCAGCACCATCAGCAGGGTTACGACCGTTGAACACAGCATCAAGTGCTTGTGTTTCAAGGTCGGCGTTGGTCACACCCATAGGAATTTCGCCAATACCGAGTACTAGCCCGTTATTGACGCTACCCGTAGGTGCGCTGCTCTGCTGGCTACATGCTGCTATTACTACTACTGCCAGCAGGATAGTTAAGACTCTGTAGACATTGTTTGAAGACATAGTTTCAGGCGACATTTTCTACTCCTTTTACAACCGCTTTACAATTTTTACAATCACTTTACAATTGCCTTGTGTAAAAGCGTAAAGATAGCTTGGGTAAGGCAATATCCTAAGTTATCTGAACTTACGTTCCGTGTACGTGTCAAGTTGAAAACCCTGTAACTATACAAAATGAAAAATCCCCGCACTTTTAAAAGTGCGGGGATAGCTGTCAGGCTTGGGGACAGCAGAGAGAGCTAGGGACTATGGAGTTGGGTCAAATGTGTTGGACGTGACAGAGATGGCTGTACCAACGACATCGAAGCGTACACGGATACTGTTACCAGTAGCTGCATTTGCACCAGCTGGTTGAGCTGCAGTTGCAGTTGCGGCTCCGTCTGCACCAGTAGCAGCAACAAAGTAGTTGGCATTCGGGAAGACTACACCTGTGTTGCCTGCGTTACCTGCACCTGGTGTACCATTTGCAGAAGCATCCTGCTCCGTGCGTGAGGCTGCACTGTTCTCCAGATTTCCTCCGACTACACCATAAACTTGGTTTGCACTGCCAGCTGCATTCGCGACACTAACAGTAATAGGTGTCACAACATCAAGCAAGTTACCAAATTGGTCAAGAGGATTCACACGAATGTCACCACCGCCGTTGTTCTGAAGATTACCTGCAGCAACAACTTGGAATGCTTGCTCACCAGCAGGAATTTCTAAGCTGGCAAGTTCACTAGCGATAGCACCAAATTCATTGGTGAATGCGGTTACGCCGTTAAGGCCGTCAGCATCAAAGCCTGCAGTGAAGGCAACAGAATAATTGGCAGCATCCGGTTCACTAACAGTGAGAGCGTTACCATTAGCTTCCGAGAAGGTGGCAACACCAAGAGCGTTGGTTGTTGCAGTAATAATACGCACACCTTCTTCGTCTGGATCAACACCAGTACCTGCAGCGCCATCATTGGCTAAGAATTGCCCACCCCGTTGAGGACCGTCAGCAAAGGTACAGTAAACGCCATCCGCAGGAGCAGCGCCTGCGTAACCTGTAGCAGCACCACCAACAGCCCCAGCGAAGATCAGATCACCATCGGGAACTGGTAGGTAGTGTTGGACGACACTGACATCATCTGGGTCTGTATTGTCTGTGTAAGCACCAGCAGCACCAGTTGTACCTGTACCTCTTGGATCTGGGCATGATGCTAGTACAGCGGCCACGGTTTGGTTAGGCATGAGCGCACCAGTAGTGTCCAACACCTCAACTTGAATGGCTTGACCGCTTACAACACCACTAAGCTCAACGCCAGCAGGTGTAGGTGAACCAATGTTTTCAACAATGTTCAAGCTACCTACAGTAGGTTCAATACTAAACTCAGGGGTCAAAAGGACATCAGGAGCGCTATCAAGGTCAGCAATGGTATCGCCAATGCTAATTTGAAGCTGATAGTTGCTGCCAGCTTGCTCAACACGGAACTGGGCACCCTCAGTATTGAGATCCATGATAGGCACAGTATCAGGAGCGGCATCATCACCAGAGAAGACAAAGGTACCAGGGTTACCACCAGCAGTTGGGAATCTAATCTGGAAGGGGTTCACAGGTACAGTCAAGTCAAGTTCTTGGTAAGGATCATTTTCTATATCACCATTATTGTCAAAGCCAATGATTGGGTTACCAGCGACTGGGGTGCCGTTCTGGAGGAGGACAACATCAATGTAGACTTCAGTTGGTAGAACGCTGAGGTCAACTTCGTTATCAAACTGGTCAACCCCACGAATGGCAATAAAAGCAGGCTGAATACCGGTTGCATCAGGATCAGCGTCACCAGTAATGCCCTCAGTGCTTTGGAAGACAGTTGGGAAGACAGCATCTTCTTCGTCAACACCATTGTTATCAGTGTAAGCAATGACATAACGATCAAAAGAGCCAGGACCGACATTAAAGACTTCAACGATTGGTAGGATGCTGCCAGAAGCGAAGGTAGCTTCAAAGCCAGTGCCTACGGTGTTGATGACTAGATCAGTGAATGTCACTTGACCGTTAGCGTCCGTAGTACCCGAGAGGGTACCTGCATCAAAGGCAAGTGGAAC
>JBCCBI010000491.1:0-3957 GCA_039034155.1 Deinococcota bacterium
GCGATTTTATTATTTCCCCACTGTCAAACTATGTGGCGTTGTATGGCTGTACGGCTGAATATTTGGATGCCTCGCTGGACGCGCTAAACGCCATCACCAAGCGTTTTTCAGCTGAAGATAGCATCCGCTATTTTATCAATGCCTTTCCAGATAAGACATTTACCTTTTTGAAAACTTGCGCGCAAGATGCCAACTATCACGTGCGGCGGCTAGCAAGTGAAGGGAGTCGTCCTAAACTTCCGTGGGCGCAAAAGTTGGTTACGGAGTATACGTGGCCGCTCGAGCTACTTGACCTTCTCTATGCAGACAGCACCCGCTACGTCACCCGATCGGTGGCGAATCACCTCAATGACCTCAGCAAACTTGATCCTGAGCTGGTACTGGCAACCCTCAAACGCTGGCAAGCTGAGGGTAAGCAAAACGACAAAGAGATGACCTTTATTTGCAAACATGCGCTGCGCACGCTCATCAAACAAGGTCATCAGGAAGCTTTAGGTCTTATTGGCTTCGGCGGCGCGCCGGACATTACCATCAGTGATTTGACGACATCAACACCAGATGTCACCGTGGGCGATGCGTTTGAGTTTGAGTTCACGCTCACATCTCACAAGCAGCAAAACTTGGTGGTGGATTATCTGATGGTGTTTGCAAGTGACAGCAAAAAACGCAGTCAAAAAGTGTTTAAGATTAAGCAGCTCGAGCTTGCTGAGGGTGAGGTTGTCAAGCTAACTAAGCGTCACCCTATGCGGCTGATGACCACGCGGCGCTTGTACGAGGGTGAGCATAGCATCACCTTGCAAGTCAATGGACACGCGTACGGCTCACTGACGTTCAACTTGCATGAATCTTAAGCTTGATAAGATTTACAGGTTACTTAAACAAAAATCTGTAAGTGCGTAAAACCTCTAAACATCACTACGTGCTTCGTAGTAGTTGCGGTTCATGTCCTCGAGGTACGCACAAAACTCAAAACCAGCTTTAGCAAGGACTTTTTGTGATGCTATGTTGTCTGGGTGGGCAAACGCTGCCACTTTGGGTAAGTCAAGCTCATCAAATGCAAATTGCAAAGCCGTGCTGGCAAGTTGACTTGCATACCCTCGACCACAGTACTCAGGCGAAATGTAATAGATCAACTCAGGCCCCCAACCGGGGTCGTTTTCATCAATCATGATGCCACCCCAACCAATGGTGGCGTTGCTACTTTTTTCGAGGATTGTCCAACACCCAAAGCCCAAGGTTTGCCATTGTGAGGCTAACATTTGTAGATAGGTTTCACACTGCTGTTTATTTTTGAAGTGAGTGCTGTAAGCCATGTGCTTGGCATCCAACATAATGTCTAACAAGTTGGGAAGGTCCGTTAAGCTGAGACGCCTGTAAAGAAGAGGTTCACGTTTCATTAGATGAAGTAGGGTTAGCTAGTTAACTCTAAAAGCATCCGGTAGCGGTCACTGCGGTAAGCACTCTGCACGTATTCAAAGGGCACACCTTGCTGTAAGAAGGTCGTGCGTGTGAGTGCCAAAATGGGTAAATGCTCACCGATAGCTAAAATAGTCTGCTCGTGAGCGGTAGGTAGTCTTGCACTCACAACTTGTTTGGCGCCACTGGGGATAATGCCAAATTGAGCCTCGAGCGTTTTATACAAACTTCCCTCAGTTTTGAGCAAATCAACGGACAAGCCTGCATAATTTGGCGTCAGGTGAGAGAGTTGCAGGGCTAGCGGTTCGTCATCTGCAGTCCGCAAACGACTAATGCGTAAGACGCTGTCACCTTCGTTTAAGCTAAGTGCTGCGGCAACTTCGCTCGTAGCTGGTACGTTATTAACATCTAGTAAAACACTACCTGGTTTGAAACCGAGGGCGCGAGCTTCGTCGGTGAAGCCTTGGACTTGTTCCACGGGTTGCTCGAGCCGTTTACCTAAAACGTATGTCCCCGAACCGTGGCGCTGTTCTATGTAGTGGGTCGCAACCAGTTCCTCGAGGGCTTTGCGAACTGTCATGCGCGATAGCCCTAACCGTGTGGCTAGGTCACGTTCAGATGGTAAGGCGCTACCTGCCCGCAGCACCCGTGTTTGAATGGCTTGTTTGAGTTGCTCGGTAAGCTGCAAATAAGCTGGCGTTGGCAACGACTTGTCAATATCAATGTGCAACGTATCAACCTGAAGGGGGAGGGTCTGGACCTGACTGTTTGCCACCATTAACCTTTGACGGCACCTGCAAGCCCTTGAATAAACTGCCGCTGGAAGATCATAAACACAACAATCACCGGCACCGTGGCAATCACAATGCCCGCTGCAATGGTGCGCAAGTTGCCGCTAAAAAAGCCGCGCAAAAACGCCAGACCCACTGGTAAGGTAAAAAGCTGATTGTCGGTGAGCATGAGCAGTGGCCACAAAAAGTTATTCCAAGACGCCACAAAGGTGATGATGGCAAGCGTTGCCAGTCCAGGGCGAATAAGTGGTAGCAGAATGCGCCACCAAACACCAAATTCACTGGCACCGTCCATGCGGGCAGCTTCTAAAATGTCATCTGGAATAGCGTAGTAAACCTGCCGCAACAAAAAGATGCCAAGGCCGCTGGCTGCAAACGGCAAGATAAGCCCATGAAAACTGTCTTGAAAGCCCAACACGTTAACTGCCATCACGTAGAGCGGAATCAGAATAAGTTGTTCAGGAAACACAAGCGTGCTTAAAATCACCACAAAGAGGACATCACGTCCTGCAAAGCGCATTTTGGCGAGCGGGTAGGCGGCTAGTGAGCACAACAACAAGGTCAGTAAAACGGTGCCGATTGAGACGACGAGGCTATTGACAAAATAGCGCCCAATGGGAACATCTTGCGTGACTTTGTAATAGTTTTCGGTGGTCAGCGGAAACATGTAAGCAGGCCGCTCACGGGATTCATCAGCTTCTGTAGGTGATGCTTCTGCAGGTGATGCCGCATAATCTCGCCACCAACCGCCTTCGCCGTTGTAGAGGCCGTCTTGTTTAGCTTCACGCAAGCCTTCACCCCAGCCGATGAGACCTAGATAAGGCACAAGTTGGGCAGGGCCGTTACGCGGGAACGGACTCGCTGAGGTTTCGCGCACGCTCATCAGCAGTGCCCAGCCAAACGGCACAATTGTTACGAGCATGACGGTAATGAGCACCAAGTACCAGGTTGTGACATTGAGAGGACGAGCGCGCGACGTCATTGCTCGCCGCCAAGTTTGAGGTTCACGGCTGTAAATACAATGATGATGAGTGAAAACACCACGGCAATTGCCGACGCGTAGCCCACGTTGTTAAACACAAACGCTTGGCGGTACAGATAAAACATGGCGGTAAGACCGCTGTTGAGGATGCCGCCAGTGCCATCGGTCATGATAAAAATCTCATCAAACGCGCGCAGGGCCGCAATCGAAGAAAGCACACCCACCAGCACAATGATCGGGCGTACGCCGGGCACAGTGATGTACCAGTGACGTTGGAGGATATTCGCGCCATCAATCGAAGCAGCTTCATAGCGTTCTTGGGGAATAGACTGCAGCCCTGCTAGGAACATCACCATGTAGTAGCCCACGCCGCGCCAGACGGTCACACTCATAATGGTGGGCAAGACCAAGTCAGGGTCTTGTAAAAAGGCAATGGGTCTGCGAATAGCGCCAAGTTGCCTTAACATTCCATTTAAGAGACCTTGGTCAGCAAAAACAAGTTCAAAAATCATGCCAATAGCAACAGCAGAAATAACAGCGGGCATAAAATACATCGCCCGAAAAAAGGCTACGCCGGGAAGTTTTCGGTTAACGATAATTGCCAGCGTGAGCGATAAAACAATCAAAATAGGGGTGGCGATAAGATAGATAAACGATTTGCGAACTGACAGCCAAAAGAGTGGGTCACGAAAGAGCTCTGTGTAGTTGTTTGTACCTACCCAACTGGCGTTGTAAAGGTCAAAGTCGGTGAAACTATAGTAGATAACC
>JBCCBI010000492.1:0-3927 GCA_039034155.1 Deinococcota bacterium
AGAAATGGGTCGCCCCTATACAGGTCCTATTAGCGAAATCTTTTATATGGAGCAGTTTCGCGATCAGGTTTTAAGTGTATTCAACCCAAATTAATAAGGAAATTCACATGAAAAAATTGCTCACTCTACTTGTTCTTAGCATCTCAAGTTTTAGCATCTTAAGTTTAGGTTTTGCCCAAGATTTTCCTGTCACCATTGAGCACAAGTTTGGGTCAACTACCATCGAAGCACGCCCTGAGCGTGTTGTTACCATCGGCTATACCGAGCAGGACGCACTCTTTACACTGGGCATTCAGCCTATTGCCATTCGCTATTTTTATGGGGATGCTCCTCATGCCATCTTCCCTTGGGCAGTGAGTGAGGCAGGCGGACACACGCCCGAAGTGCTGAATATGGCCTACGGCGAGCTTAACCTCGAGAAAATTCTAAGCCTCCAGCCCGATGTTATTACTGCCATTGGTTCAGGCATTACTGACGCAGAGTATGAAAATCTCTCTAGAATTGCGCCAACCATTGCTCAGAGTGATGCCTACGTGGACTTTGGCGTGCCTTGGCAAGTTGAAGTTCGCACCCTTGGTGAAGCACTTGGCGAACGCGTGCGTGCTGAAGCGCGCGTCACAGCGCTTGAAGCTCAACTTGCAGCCGTTCGTGATGCACACCCTGAATTTGAGGGCAAACGTATTGCGGTGGCCTACCGCCGCGCAGGTGATGAAGGTTACGGCTTTTACACAGCCCAAGATGGTCGCGGACGCTTTTTTGAAGACCTCGGTTTTGTTGTCCCCGAAGAACACAACGAGATTGCTGGTGACAGCTTTTTTGCCTACATTAGCGAAGAGCGCTTGGATTTACTCGATCAAGACCTCATTGTGTTTCTGGCCATTCAGTTTATAGGTGACGACGGGCAAACGGTTATTCGTGAAGACCCTTTGTTAAATCAGCTCGAGGCGGTTCAAGACGGCCGGGTTGTTTACGTCAAAGATGAGCAAGACGATGCTTTGCAATTTGGCACGGTACTAAGTATTGAGTTTTTGCTCGAGAACCTTGTCCCCGAACTTGCTGCTGCACTTAGTAACTAATCTTCCGAGGTAAATAGTGAACATTACCCAAGCAGATATCATCCATGCACGCCGCGAACTCAACCAACTTGCAAAGCATATTGGTACGCATCGCAACTGGCAAACGCGTGTTTGTGAAAACCCCAGTCTAAGTCAAGAGTTTATCAGCACACTTGATAACATCCGGCACCGTCTAAGTATGCGTAGCGATACCCCATCACAAGCCACCCTCGAGTTAGATTACGACGCCATCCAGCACGCCATTCAAAAGCTAGCTCGGATTTGGGTCAGCTTAGACCAGCAACTCGAGCCTCGCGCTTAACGCCTTACTACATCAACATTAAAGGGGACGACATGTCTACAGTTAAGGTATCCAAGTCAAGAAAAATGACCCTGCTTGGCGGCCTCTACATCACGCAATTCTTAGGCCTCAGTTTTATTCTTACGGCTGTACCAACCATCATGCGGGAAGCAGGTGCAGGCCTTGACGACATCGCTTGGATTTACATGTTGGGGTTGGTCTGGGCGGTTAAGTTTTTGTGGTCCCCTCTAGTTGACCGCTTTGGGTCAAAACGTCACGGTCACTACCGCAGTTGGCTCATTAGTTTGCAAAGCCTCTTGATGCTTTCTATTGTGGCGGCTGCACTGTTTGATATCAATACCCAAATGCCTATATTAGCCGTCTTTTTTATGGCAATTTCGCTCTTTTCTGCCACCCAAGATATTGCTGCGGACGCACTTGCAATTACGATTCTCGAGCCTCGCGAACGGGGTTGGGGCAATAGCATTCAAGCTGCTGGTGGGTTTATTGGCAATATTATTGGCGGTGGTGTGGTGCTTATTGCGTATGCATGGCTAGGTTGGACGGCGAGTCTGCTCATTCTTGCGGCTGGTACAGCTCTACCGCTTATGAATGTTTGGCGGCACAAAGAACAACCTGCACCTGCTGACGGCCGGCCAGAAAAAGTGAGCTACAAAGACCTTTACCGCTTTTTTAGACGCCCAAATACAAGCTACTGGCTTGTTATTTTACTTTTCTTTGGCGTGTCGGTGTCTATATCCTACGGACTGATTAATCCCATGCTGGTTGACATAGGCTGGTCATTGAATCAAATTGGCTTTGCCACCAACATTTTGGGGTCTCTTGCGTCGGTTGTGGGTGCAATCATTGCGGGGGTAATTGTCCAAAGAGTTGGGCGTAAGTCTGCCATGTTAAGCGCAAGCATCTTTACTGCCCTCTCTTTGTTTGGACTTTTTTTACCTGCCCAAGGCGTAAGCAGTAACCTTGCTATTTACAGCTCCATTATTTTGATGATGCTTGCGTACGGTGCAACGTCCACTGTGCTCTACACCATGATGATGGACAAAAGTAACCCCGAAACCGCAGGCACAGACTACTCGTTGCAGTATGCCTTGTACTCTTTTTTTAGTTTCGTGATGGCTGGAGTAGCTTTAGCGTTTGCTGAATCGTTTGGCTACAGCGTTATTTTAATCGCTGCAATTGCTGTAGGCGTTTTTTCCTTAGTTCTTTTATTGTTTTACAAAGGCTTTGAACCCACCGACTTTGAACGTTCAGTCCAATCTACTGAGCCGCAGCTTGCTGGTGCAGCAGATTAAGCAAGTCGATTTTTGTATTTATACGGGAATTGATGCACTCAACATGCTCGAGGTAGGACAAAATATCCTGTCATCTTACGAGCAAGGTATGCTATTATTTTAGATGAGACTAAAAATAGGATTTGCCTAGCCTCATCTAAAATCTGTGTAACTTGATTAGCTTTTTACACTATCCCGGCAGGTCAAGTAGCACGTAAAACCAATACATCAACGACGAACCTACTTGCTGACATATTTTTTGCGTCCAACAAACTAAGCATGTAGCTAAAAAGGCAACTCGAGGAAAGGAATCTGGTCTTATGACAGTGACGACGACAAGTGCCAACCCACAAGGCACCAGTGAGCCTCCCCAACCTTCAAAAGAGCTGGGCTTGTGGGACATCATCACACCTGTGAACCGTGAGATTTACACTGGGATGGTTATCTCGGTACTCAGTGTGGTCTTTTGGTTTACCTCAATTGTGCTGACCTTACCCATCAGCCGGGAATTAATCGCCGACACCCCCCGCATAGGGCGAATCTGGGGGCTCATTGGATTGAGTTTAGGCGCGGTGATGATCGCTTTTTTGTGTCGCATCTTTTCGTTTCGCGTTTCGCACTTGGGTGCGTTCCGGTTAGAACAAATTTTACGCACCGACCTCAGCAGTCACCTTGCCAAAGTGCCCCTAGGCTATGTCATGAACACGGGTTCAGGCGCGCTTAAAAAGATTGTGCTAGACGACGTACGCGCCTTACACGCGTTTGTAGCCGACAGCACGCCGCTGTTTGCCAAAGCGTATGCCGGGCCGGTCTTGGGGATTGGCATCATGTTTGCACTCGACTGGCGTTTAGCCCTTATTTCACTGGCACTTTTCCCCCTTGGCATGGTGGGCATGGCGCTTGCATTTAAAGACTACGACGTAGCCCGCAAACAGGTTGATGATGCCAACGAGCACATCAACGCAGTCATTATTGAATACGTGCAAGGGATGCAAGTTGTCAGAACTTTTGATGACGGCTCGAGCTCGTTTCAGCGCTACAAAGCTGCCCTCAATAGCGCTACCGAAGCAGTCAAAGCATGGACTGGCAAGTCCCAAGTGGGTGCGTTTATTGCACGGCTTTTATTTGCAGCACTACCGGCAGTTTTGGTGGTACTCGGCGCGGGTATCGCCTTGGTGCAAGCGGGCCGGCTCGAGCTGCCTATGCTCCCCCGCGCGCAATGCGCTCCGCCACGTAATGCGCCTCGGGCGTCGTCACGGCGGCATGGGCAAACCAG
>JBCCBI010000493.1:0-3913 GCA_039034155.1 Deinococcota bacterium
CTAGTGGGCTGCCCAAAAAATGCATCAAAGCCGGGTTGTAACCACAGCGGGGGATCGTCTGTCGCTACTGGTTCAGGTGGCGCAAGGGTGTTGTCACCCGTAGCTGTACCATTAACTCGTACCACTAGGGTTGTGCCAGCTAGAGTATACCCGCGTGGTTGCCAGTCGTAAACGCCGCCAGCTTGGTCAGGTAAATCTAAATAGTCTAGCCAGCCAATAGAGAGGCCGGCGTCGCGCACGCGCTGCTCAGCTTCACGCAAATTTAAGCCCGTCAGGTTAGGAACGCGCACTAGGTTGTCGCCAGGAATACTGTAATAAAGGGTGACAGGTACGCTAGCAAGGACAGTCTGTCCAGCTTGGGGGCGCTGCGAGATAACGCTGTAGCCGCCGCTATAACCAACCCCGCCCACAATAGTCGAGACACTGCGAATGCCTAACCCGGCCAGCCTCGAGCGCGCTTGGTCAGTCGTTAAGCCACTCAAATCTGGTAGGGTAATTTGAGCTACGGGTGCACCTCGGCTAAGAATAATATTAACGTTGCTACCGGTACGAGTGGGTACTGTGGCAGCTGGTTCTTGAATAATCACTGTGCGAGCGGGCTGCTCACTAAAGTCGTAGGAAACTTTGCCCAGTTCAAAGCCAAGGTCTTGTAAGCGTTCGGTTGCTTGGTTGAGCTCGAGCCCAAACAAATCAGGTAACGGAACGTCGTCGGCAGGTGTGTTAATGCCAATCGTAACTGACCGCCCAACTCGCACCATAGTGCCGGGTTCAGGGGTTTGCACAGTTACATGATCCACAGGTGTGTTGGCCATGTCATCTGCATAAGTGACAACGCGAAGTCCAACTGCGCGTAGGGCTTGTTCAGCTTGGGCGTGGGCTAGCCCGGTTACATCAGGGACGTCTAGGGTGGGCACGACAAGGTAATCGCGCGTTTGGACAAAAACAGCCCAACCTAAGGCGGTGAGCAGGCCAGCCGCAATCAAAAAGCGAAAGCCCGCCAAAATTGAGGCTAGTTTGGCGTTGTAGCGCTGTAATTGCTCGCGGCGTTCGTCGTATACACGTTGATATTTTGCTACCCGCTCGCGGGCTTCGCGCCCAACACTGCGCCTCGAGCTACGCCCAATACCGTCACCCATATCACTCATCTTGATGTATCCATTCTCAGCATAATTATTAGTCCAGTAAGCCAGTGACTTAACAAGGTGCAAGTGCTGCACAAGGTGCAAGTGCTGCTGGCTTATGTGAGACGCAAGCTCTGTATCTAAAAATTATTACGTTTACAAGACGCCTATAAGACGTTATCTCACACCTCTAACTTTAGCATGGCTAACAGCCAGCCCCCGTGTGCTAGCTCATAACCAGTATGGTGTGTATTATACTCATATTAGGTGCAGTAGTGTTACAGTCGTTAATGTAGCGTAGCTTAGAGCCGCGTGACGCAATCATCATCAGCAGTACCTAGCGATAACATATTTATAAGCACAGCTTTAAGTGAGCTACGACTTGTGGCAACATTAGGCAGATAGAAGTTGCGTATCATGACTAATATGGCTAGTCCAACGCATCCCCAAAGGTTACATGCCTTAGACCTCAATCACCCTTTGACGCAACATCCAGAAATTTCTGCCTTAGTTAAATTGCAAGCGGCTGGCTTAGTTACTGCCGAAATGGTCTTTATACCGCCTGCGAGTGAAGAACAGTTTTATCAGCTCAATAACTTGCCGCATCAGCTTTTAATGTTGTTTCGCGGTGTTGACCTAGCTGACCCAGACGAAGACGACATCGAAGAGCTTGCACCCCAAGCCCAAGCGCTGTTGCGCAGCCACTACTTGCTAGATGAACAAATTGAAGCCTTTTACGAATTGCTCAAGCGTTTGCCAGCCAAAGTAGTGGTACGCCGAGTGTCGTTAGATGTGTTAGAGACACCTTCAAAACCTGTTGTCCGCGGCCGCCCAGCGCTACTAGCTGTCAAAGATTTGTGGACAGATGAATGGTCGTTTGATGCGCTCATGACGCGCTTGCAGCAAACGCAGACGCTGGCACCAGCAGCCTCACCTGTAGTTGTGGTGGGTGCTGGGCAGCAGGCTGGCGACGACGCGCTACATACCCAAGCCTCCCAAATATTAGACCAAGCTGTAAGCGTTGACGTGCTCGAGGGTGCTATTTGCGGTGTCAGCGCACGTCAGTAAACTCAGATAGTTTGTCTACCAAGTGAACAATGCCTATCGTCGGTAGCTGACTATTCATGAGCCTCAAGACCTCAGTACTACACCCTTACCTGCCCTAAAGGTCTACGCCTACCCCAGACATGGGCCGATGCGCCATCAATCTGTAACTCACTACACTAATGTCTGGTTGCGACAAATTTCCATAGAATTACATCGTCAGAGAATTACATAGCAACCAAAATCTTTATGACGTGGCTCCAGATATGGTGTGATTGGCACGGGATATTACCATCTCACTAAACAACATCACCTCTGGACAGAACGGAGATCGTGATGACGCAATTACGGCGTGTATGTGCAGTATTAGGATTGACCCTGCTAGCAACAGGTGTGCTGGCAAGCTCCCCATTTGTAGGAAATTGGCAGGGTGCTATTGACCCTGCGGAGATAAACATCGAGATTGCTGTAAACTTTATAGATACCAATGAAGGTCTAACAGCAAGTTTGAGTATTCCAGCCCAAGGTTTAGTTGCTGCGCCCCTCGAGCTACTCGAGCAAGACGGAGACAACATCATCCTACAATTGCCAGATGTTCCTGGTGAGCCAACGTTCCTGGGTGAACTTGCTGGGGACGTGCTCGAGGGAACCTTTACCCAAGGCGCGCAAGAACTTGACTTTATGCTCACACGCAGCTTAGAGGTTCAAGCAGCAGCGCTAGCTACAATTGATGCTTACATGGGGTTGTGGCTCGGTAATATATATCAGGATGGCGAGTCCATCCTTGACATTAGTGTCACCTTTCAAGATGAAGACGGCGTCATGGTTGGTGAGATTGATATTCCAGCCCAAAGTTATACAGGCCCATTGCAGATTGAAACTGCAACTGAAGCGGCTATCAACTTTGTTATGGCAGGTATACCTGGTGTACCCACGTTTGCTGGACAGTTGAGTGGGTCACAACTTGTCGGTGTGTTTACGCAAGGAGACGCAACGCTCGAGTTCAGCCTGCAGCGCCGTACAGAATAGACGCATTTCGCCTAAGCCGCTTGCAAGCGTGGCAACTGTCCTTACACTTATTTTGTTGAAGATGTGATTTACACAATTTACTTACTTGGTTTACACGATTTACACCAAGGGTGAGGGCCTGCAAGGTTTCTTCACCCTATTTGAGCTTTTAAGGTGCGCCATCATGCGCTATGGTGAGTAGCGTTTGTGACTAACAAAGCCGTTTCATCACTTCGGTTAACTGCTCGAGCCCTAGAACGCCGTCTTAAACGCCACGTTCGCAAAGCTCGCCAGCAGTTTTTTGTGGTTTGTATGCCTGGGTTTGAGGCTGTGCTCGAGCAAGAACTCACCACCCTACCCAGCGACGCCGAGGTTACCATCCTCAATAAAACCAACGGCGGCATCTTGCTAGAGGGTCACTTAGACGCCATCTATTACCTGCACTTACACCTCGCAACTGTCCACCGAATCTTGTGGCGCGTTGGCGAATTTTTGGCGCAGTCCTATCCGATGCTGTATGACAAAGCCCGCAAGTTGCCGTGGGAGCATTACCTTGGCTTTAGCCAAAGTTATACGGTTCATGTGACTGCCTCAGAATCTTATCTAAACCATCAGCGGGGGATTGCAGAATGTCTAGCAGATGCGATTCGGGCTAGGCTCGAGCCACTTGGACTTTCTGCGACGTACACATCTACAACTAACGCATCAATATCTGATACATCCACGCCTAATCAAGACAG
>JBCCBI010000494.1:0-3912 GCA_039034155.1 Deinococcota bacterium
CGGTGCAGGCGTTGGCAGCGACGATCACCTCCATCGGCTGACCGTCCAGGTTTTGCCCCAGCAAGCTCGAGCCAGATGAGCGCACGGAGTTGCTCGAGGAACTTCCTGGGCAAGTCACCCAACGCCTGCTTAACTTCTTAAGCCCCGAAGACCTTCAAGAAGCTCGCCAACTGCTGGGCTACCCAGAGGAAAGCGTGGGACGGCTCATGACGCCCGACTACGTTGCCGTGCGGCCTGAGTGGACCGTCGCCCGAACACTTAATCACATTCGCAACAAAGCCAAAGATAACTACACGCTCGAGATGGTCTACGTTCATGACAAACGCTGGCAACTCATTGACGCGTTGCCACTCAAGCGCTTTATCATCGCTGACCCAGATCAAACGGTTGAAGACTTACTAGATTATTCGTTTGTGGCCATAAGCGCTTACGAAGACCGTGAAGAAGCCGTCAAGATGATTCAGCGTTATGACCGTCTAGCGTTACCCGTCGTTGACTCAGCAGGTATTTTGATTGGTGTGGTTACAGTAGATGATGTCTTTGACGTTGCCGAAGAAGAAGTCACCGAGGATTTCCAGCTTTCTGCTGCCGTTGTACCCTTTCAAACTGGTTACTGGCAAACCAGTATTTGGCGGCTCTACCGCAGCCGGGTGGGTTGGCTGGCGGCCTTGGTTTTGGTCAGCTTAGTGTCATCTGGGGTGATGGCGGCGTTTGAAGACATTTTGGAGCAAGCCGTGGCGCTTAGTTTTTTTATTCCCTTACTTATTGGGGCAGCAGGTAATACTGGTTCCCAGTCAGCCACACTTATGATTCGCGCGATTGGCACAGGCGATGTCGCCTTGGGACAGTGGTGGCGTGCGCTAGCCCGCGAGCTTATTGTAGGCTTGTCGTTAGGAACATCACTAGGGCTACTGGCGTTTACCTTGGGCATTGCCCGAGAGGGTGTTGCCATTGGCTTAATTGTTGCGCTCAGCATGTTGGCGATGCTCTTCATCACCAATTTATTAGGTATGTCGCTCCCGTTTTTACTTATTCGTCTCAACCTTGACCCAGCAAGTGCGAGCGGTCCCTTGGTGGCATCTGTTGCTGATGCTGTCGGCTTACTGATTTACTTTTCAATTGCAGGACAGGTATTGCAGATGTTTCAAGCTGGTAGCCTACCCTGATATACTTATAAATTGCTGTGAGCTCACAAGACTTTATTTATAGATTGTGAGCACGCTCTGAACGCACTTGACAGACTTCCCGTGCACGACTGCGACCACCATCACGACTGTCACGACACCATCAGCCTTATGATGCTGATGGAAAAATCGGTCATGGTGTTAGCAAGCACACCTCTTCGGAAGTTAGGGCAACAAACGCAAAGGTGTTGGATAGTTGCAAGACATCATCTTTTGAAGCTACCCAATCTTTTGAAGCTACCCAAGTTGAGCGTTACTGAAAAGCACACTGCTTAAGAGCATATTGCTTAAAACCATGTTCAGGGCATATTAGAGGAGTTGTTATGGCAGAACCTAAGACCTATGCATACGATTTAAACGTTATTCTAGAGCCTGGTCTAGACGAAAGTCGGGTCAATACCGAAAAAGACACCATCGCTGCCCAAATTGAGCGGGTTGGTGGTAGCGTGGTCGGCGTTGATGAGTGGGGCAACCGCAGACTTGCGTATCCTATTCGCAAGCTAAACGATGGCTACTACATTATTTACAAACTCGAGCTTCCTGGCAATGCGCCCCGGCAAATTGAAGACGCCCTCAAATTACGCGACAACATCATGCGTGTGCTGGTCACCCGTGAACGTCCCGAGTGGCGCACCCGTAAAGTACGCGAACGCAGTAGCGCAAGCGCCTAGCTGTAATTTAGAGTCATCATCAGGTATCACGTATGATGGATACATCTATTTATGACAATCTTTGCTTATGACACAGCGCGTTCAGGCACCCTTATCAGGGTCTGTCTTGCGCATTTACGACTTAGGAGATACTGATGGCAAGAGGATTTAATAGCGTTCATCTAGTTGGCACGGTCACCCAAAAACCAGAATTGCGCTACACAACTAGCGGGCTAGCTATTTTAGATATTAATTTAGCTGGTACGGATCAAGTTTTAGGTGATGACGGACAAACCCGCGAGCTTAGCTGGTACCACCGCACAACGGTGTTTGCCAAACAAGCTGAGGTTTTAGCTGATCGGCTCGAGGAAGGCCTGCCTATTTTTGTAGACGCCCGCCTCAACCACCGCAGTTGGGAAGACCCCAACGGACAACGCCGCAGCTCGCTGGATTTACGTGCTATTCGCATTGATGTGCTCGGCTACGGGCCGCGTGGTAGCGACCCCACGGCAGCGGACGCCCGCGGGCAAGCGCGCCTTAAAAACGCGCTTAACAGCACAACTGTGGTTGGTAACCTAACCCGCGATGCTGAACTGCGCTATACGCCTAACGGTAACGCGGTCACACGCTTAAGTATGGCCATTAACGAGCAATACCGTGACCGCAGCGGACAAGATCAAGAAAGTACCCACTACGTGGACGTACAAGTTTGGCGCGACCTAGCTGAAGCCTGCAGTGAGCTTAAAAAGGGCGATCCTATTTTGGCAGTAGGGCGCTTTGTGACCGACAGTTGGACCGATAATGATGGCAACAAGCGCTATCAAAACCGCATTGAAGGCACGCGCCTAGAGTTTTTACAGCGAGCAGATGGTGGTAGCCGCCAGGCTGCCGTACCTCAAGCACAAGCTTCAGCTCCAGCTGCAAGTCCAGCAGCCAGCCCACCACGTCCAACAGCGAACTTGGACATTGATGAGGAATTTCCTCCTGAAGAAGATTTACCGTTTTAAGTTGCTATCATCCTCGTTGGTGAGAGGGAGTGACTGCATTTGAGACGTATACATCAGCAATGCACTAGAACTTCATATAAAGGCATCGCTGACGACAATTTAAACATTTACTCTCGTGAGGACAACTATGAACATTATTTTGTTAGAACCTGTCAGTAACCTTGGTGAGGCAGGCGAGATTGTCAAGGTCAAACCTGGTTACGCTCGTAACTACCTTGTGCCTAACGGCTTTGGGCTACCTGCTACCAAAGCCAACCAAGCTGAGCTAGATGCCCGCCTCGAGCAGCGCGCCCGCCAACTCGCTGAGCGCAAAGCAGATGCTGAACGCCTCAAAGAGATGCTCGGCGAAGAACCTAGCGTGGAAATCACCGTGCGTGCTGGTGAAGACCGCATTTACGGTTCCGTGGGCAACAAAGATGTGGCTGCTGCTATCCAAACCGCGTTTGATATTGAAATTGATCGCCGCAAGCTTGACCTTACGCACCCCATTAAAAACATTGGTGAATACACAATTACCTATAAGCCGCACCCAGATGTGCCAATTGATGTGTTCGTGAAAGTGATTGCAGAAGCTGAATAGGTTGAGCTGACTTTTCCCAGTTACATAAATTTTGCCTCTACTTTACGATGGCATGAACCCTCTCGAGTCTCGAGGGGGTCTTTTTTTGAACCTTGTATCTAGCTTCCACAGCCTCACATAACAGCATCACCACATCAAGCTTATGATCTGCAAACGACAACAGCTGCTCAAATTGCAAGGCTAAGTTCAATGTTCTAGGGTAAGTCCAGATACATTAACTCGATACGTTGAGAAGTTATCTACTCTGATGATCTTGAGTTGATTTTCTGGAGGCATGAGATGAGCAAGCGGTTTGAAGGTAAGACGGCTGTGATAACGGGCAGCGGGCGCGGTATTGGGGAGTCCATTGCGGTGCGACTGGCAAGTGAAGGTGCCAACATCGTGGTCAACGACCTGAAATACAACGAAGACGCTGAAAAAACCATGCAAGCTATTAAAGATGCAGGCAGTAAGGCTCACTTTGTAGCAGCAGATGTAAGCAACGTTGAACA
>JBCCBI010000495.1:0-3904 GCA_039034155.1 Deinococcota bacterium
GTGAGGGTGATATCAGTTTCAGCAAACCCATGTTGCTTTGCAAACTGCCCAATCCCTGAACTAGTAGCTTGAATCCAGCGCAGGTTGGGGGCGCTACGCTGCACCTGCGGGGTGATGCGGTCAAAGTCAAAGCAGATGTCCGCTTGCTCGAGCAATTCCTCCCAGCGCGCTTGCGCGTCTTCACTACGGCTCAGCGGCAAACCTGCGTGATCAGCGACAAACTGCGGTTTTGGCAGCAACTCCGGTTCATTAATAACTCTCAGTTCTGGAAAGCGGGCGCAAATATCATCCACATATTGAGGCTCAAAATAACTACAAATAAGTAAGGTGATAGGCTTCACGCAGCTATCATACGTTGTTCTGAGCATACGGTTTGGCATACCTACTGAGGGTGGATTCGATTGATGGGACATCAGTCTGATATTTTCCATAGCATATAGTCAATAAGGCAACAGCCAACGAGACTCGCACCATTGCTGTGATATGATGACGCTTTACACGTTTATGTATATTGCATCTTAGGTTGATGATCTCGAGTTAGATTATTGTTCAATGAAGATACACCTAAAATACTTGTACTAATGAACTAGGTTTTGCGTAACCGTATTACTTTTTAACTATATAATGATGCTTCAGAAGCAACCTTACACCTACTAACCCTGCATTCACAAACGAGGCAATCTGTGACTGAGCTTTTTATCTTTGACCAGCTCTCGCGCAAACCCTGGGGTGAAGCCCTGTTTGCGCTCAACACCATCATCTACGACCTTGGGCAAGTTGATCTGGTGCCGACTTACCGGCTGCTTTACAAGAGTTTGGCAGAAGCTAACTTGCCAGATATTGCAACTGCCGTGGCAGATAGTTTGTTATTTGATGACTCGAGCCTTGCAAGAGTTGCGTTACAACTTGACGCATCAGACGCACTACCGGCTGGACTCGAGGCAGGCGCGCTCAGCGATATTGAGAACTTACTCAACTTGGTGCGCCGCAACTGGCATTATGAACTTGGTGAGGTGATGAGCTTAACGGGCGTCACCTTGCCGCCTTTGCAGCAACTTGCCATCACAAACACCTTACATGAGGCTAGCCACGCGCTTGCCCGCAAATTACAGCAGCCAGACGCACAGACAGCAGATATCTTGCACGGTTTGCTTAATCATTACCGTAAACGTGGCAGCGGGCAGCAAGCCCGTTACACAGCACTTCACTGGCAAGCCGGCACGCTTAAAGGTATTGCTGACCCTGCACGTCCCAACATGGACACACTCGTTGGTCTAGACACGCAACTAGCTGCCCTCACCACAAATACTGAAACCTTTTTAGCAGGCAAACCTGCCCAGCACACCTTACTTTACGGCCCACGCGGCAGTGGCAAATCTACCGCCGTAAAAAGTTTGTTGCACACTTACAGTGGCACTGGCTTGCGCTTAGTTGAGGTCTTTGCAGAAGATTTAAGTGACTTACCCACTATTGCTGAGGTTTTGAGCGCGCAGCCCACTCGTTTTATTATTTTTGTCGATGATCTCAGTTTTGAGGCAGGTGATAGCCGCTATCATCCGCTGAAGACGTTGCTCGAGGGGGCCTTGCGCCGCCGCCCCGACAACATCCTTATTTATGCGACCAGTAACCGCCGCCACCTTGTCACCGAGCGTTTACGTGACCGCCCCGACCCACTTGATGACGACGTTCACGCCTGGGACACCCAGCACGAACGGCTAGCGCTAGCAGACCGCTTTGGGTTAACCATCACCTTTCCAGATGCCAACCAGCACGCGTATTTGACGATTGTTCACGGCCTAGCTGAGCAAGTGGGTTTAGTGGTAGATGATGAAGTTGAGGCTCGAGCCATCAACTTTGCCAAATGGGGTAACGGTCTGTCTGGTCGGGTTGCCCAGCAGTTTATCGACAGCGAACGCGCGCGTCACTAGTTGATTTCGTTGATTTCACTGACCAATGTCATCAGCAACAAGCTATAACGTCACGTGCTTGCCTAAAATGACATCAACAGAACATGAGGTGCTTTGCGTACCTCTTATACAAAATCCGCTTATATCCCGAATAATGCCTAGAGGCATCATCTCGTCCAGCGCGGATTTCGTAATGTATCTTACCTGCTCTGGCAGGGGTTGATTCCTTCGGAAATCAACCGGATTTGGTATTACTTACGCAATCATGAACCTTTACGAGTTATTGACATAGCTCGAGTCGTAGGACGTCTTTTGTCCACATAATCTACGAACAAGTATGAGCTGCGTATAACCCTTTTATCTATAGAAAGTAGAGCGTATCATCATGGCAAAAAGTAGTTTAGAACTCGGCAAAACCAAACGCGACAAACGCAATATTCTCATCACACTGTTTGTTATTGGCGTTATTACGTTGGTCGTCGGGGTTATTGAAATTATCCAAGGTACACCTGGCGCACTCAGTTTCACCATCGGCGTTATTTCACTGGCGATGTGGCTGTTTTGCTCAGTGCTATTTTTTATTAACATGGGTGGGTATTTGATGAATTCCAACGACGATAGTTCGTCGTAAATCATCATTCAACTAGAGTATTACTCCCACCCTCATCTCAGGTTTGCTGCCCCCAATAAGTGAAGGTTTGGGACGCACCTTGGAAAACTGAGGGCGACGTCGTAGATGCTTGTGGTGTTGCTTGATACTCGAGCAACTCAGCAACAACATCCAACTCTGCTGCTTCAGTTTGCAGACGCTTAGTTAGGGCCTGTTGTGCTTGAGGCTTGCCAGCTAGCATTAGCGCGCGCAGACTGCCTTCATAAGGATGCGTGAGCATAGCACCCTCTGGCGGTTCGTCCACAGCCTCACTTGAAAATGCTAAGTAAGCTTGCAAGTGGGGTTGGTCTTGTAGTGCTTGGGCTAGCAAGATGCCCAGCGTCGTGCTGTAGGTCAGGTAATCGTAGCCCATCGCCAACACCTCACCAATGCGCCCTGACTCCGTCCAACTCACCTGCTCGATGACACAGTCATCAGCAGTAAACCTAGCAATATCTGCTGCTCTCTGCTGTGCTGAAGGTGTTTGTGAGTTCAGTGGTGATACAGCAAACTGCATCTCTGGGCTGTAGCTGTGTTGGATAAGAGCCTGCTCGAGCGACTCATTGGCGTCTGTGACCACAACCCCTGCCTGAATGCCATGCGGCTCATAAACGTTACGAACTGCAGCAAGCTTGTCTACCTCTGGCTGCCAAACTGCATTAGCAAGTAATAACGGCACATGAGGCTGCAGCAATGCCGTACCCCCTGCAACCCTAATATGTTGATCACTGAGTTTTTGCCAAAATGAAAAACTATCGACTGGACGCGCGTTTGGTGTCATATTCTTCCTGATGTGTAGATGAGGCTGTCATTCACTGTTGGTGTCACGCAGCTTGCGGCATGCCTAATAGGGCTTGAACAAAGGCAGCGGCATCGTAGGGTTGGAGGTCTTCAGCCTGCTCACCCACACCAATAAACTTAATGGGGATGCCAAGCTCTCTGGCGATTGGCAGTAAAATACCGCCTTTGGCGGTGCCGTCTAACTTGGTGACGATGACCCCGGTAAGACCCACTGAATCGTGGAATTTGCGGGCTTGCTCTAATCCGTTTTGCCCAGTCACGGCATCTAACACGAGCCAAACCTCAGCCGGTTCGCCGTCATCAGCTTTGCCAATAACGCGCTTGACTTTCTTAAGTTCCTCCATGAGGTTGTGCTTGGTGTGTAAACGTCCAGCGGTATCTACAAATAACAGGTCGAGGTTTTGCTCTTTGCGAACAGCGGCACCATCAAAGGCAACCGCACCCGGGTCGCTAGCAGCCTCACCCGTAATGGTTGGAATACCTAAACGCTCACCCCAAACAGCAAGCAGGGCACTGCCCGCCGCCCGAAAGGTATCGCCAGCGGCAA
>JBCCBI010000496.1:0-3903 GCA_039034155.1 Deinococcota bacterium
CCTTCTTCGCTAGCTAGCGTAAGTCCTACACATATCAAAGTATAGCGCCAAATGTCGACTAGCTGAAGACAGTAAAATAAATTAAAACGTTGTAAAAATAAAAACTTCTATAAATTCACTATAGATAAAAACATGCCAAGTCATTTTGAAAGCTTGGCATGTTTTGTGATGAACGAGGGTTTATTTATTTGTTAATTGGATTGCGCTGTAAACGCTAAAACCACCAAGTAACAACAACACAATGCCTCCAGGAATGCCCCAAACCAAGATGAGGAGTTGTCTTATGCCTGAACGGCGACCTGAAGCAACTGCTCCGTCCATGAGATCAGGCGCAAAGATCATTAGAAGTCCAAATGCAAAGAAAATAACAGCAAAAGCAATGCTTCTGTAAAGATTGCTGTTGTTATCCACAATAGCCTCCGAAATATGATGAATTGTAAACCCTTGAGAATGTTCACTGAAATTCTCGTTGAGGTTTATCGCGATTAAGGATAGGCCGAAAAGTGTTATTTTGATAGCACCTATATAACGTAATAATACAAACTGAGTTTATTAGGTCTGGCCGTTTACATTACATGAGGTTTACAACCATTACAATAGAAAATTCTTTTTATTGCGTGCTGATACCACTAAATACGAGTGCTAATTTTTGCGCCATAAGGTCTGCTGGAGGCGTTTTTCGTTGCCCGTGAGCCCACATAATTAATGTGTAGGGCCAAAGGCAAGTAATGACATCTACAGCTAGAACTGTATCAACATCTGCACGAATTTCGCTGCGTTGTTTGCCTAGCTCGAGCAACTTCCCGTAAACCTCAGCAATCTCCATAACTTTGTCGTGATTGAGCGCAGTTAGGGCAGGTTTGGTTAACACTTCACTAACTAAAATACGAAACAAGTCATCTTCTAACGTTTGCTGAGATGCCAGTAACTGAAAATGCGCATCAAAGCGCTCGAGTATCGCTTTATCGCTATGAATTAGACTGCGTGCGTGCTCTAAAGCTGCCGTTAGTAATTCCCGGTGATACTGAACCAACACATGATCTTTGCTCGGAAAGTGGTTAAAAAACGTTCCCTTCGCAACATCAGCTAAATCTACAATGGCATCCACAGGTGTATCGAGGTAGCCGCGCGTGCGAAATAGCTCGAGGGCAGCCTCATAAATAACCTGTCTGGTGGCGCTTTTTTTGCGTTCGCGCCGAGTTGGTAGTGTCTTAACTTGATCTGACACATAATCACCTTATCACGTTGAGCCTTGACAATGACTACGGTCATAAATATACTGTAGTCACTTTCTTGTTAAGGAGATACCTCATGACAATTATCAAAGAGCACATCACCATCAACGCCTCAAAAGAAGCTGTTTGGAACGTCCTCGCCGACTTTGGCAACGTCGCAACGTTTAACCCCAACCTCAAACACTCTTACAGTACGTCTGACACGACCACTGGTGTGGGTGCAACACGGGTCTGTCAACTTAAACCTATGGGGCAGGTTGAAGAGCGCATTACCGCCTGGCGTGAGGCTGAGTATCTGCAGATTTATACGCTAAATACTAAAGGGATGCCTTCGTTTAAACATTTTGTAGGGGAGTTTAAGCTCGAGCAAGTTGGCACCCAAACCCATCCACAAACTCAGGTAACGATGACCTTTCGCTATGAGCTGAGCGGAATGTTTGGTGATTTCCTTAACACTGTGATGATGAAACGACAATTTCAGGCACTATCTCCCAAAGTTTTACAAGGGCTCAAACACTACGTTGAAACGGGTCACAAAGCTACTGCCAACGACCTCAAGCAGATGCGTTTAGCCACATTAGCGAGCGCCTAAAACCGTTATGGCACATTGGTTGTATCCTGCTAATCCCAAATTTTACGACGTGCTGGAGGCGTTTTCTGCCCCCGAAACCTACTGGACAATCAGTTCAAAGGTAGTCCTTGGTGACATCGTCTGTATCTATCTATCGGCACCCTATCAACAACTTGGCTTTGTTTGCGAAGTTACCCGCGTGAACATTAGCAAGCAGGAGGTCATCGACGTACTACGCCCGTTTATGAAGCCACACAAATCATCAGCTAAGTCTGACAAGGTATTTATGAAATTGCGGGTTTGCTCGAGGCTCAACCTTGAAGACAACATCCTCAGCTATCAAGCCCTCAAAGAAAACGGTTTAAATGGCATGTTGATGGGGCCGCGTAAGCTGGAAAATAATCCGCCTTTACTGAACTATATTCAGAAAGTTCTCCATGCAACCTCCCTTTAACACAACGCTGTTTGACAAGGTCTTACAAGCTGAGGGTGTCACTGCCTCCACCATGATGAAAACGCCTTGTGTACGCTACAACGGTGATTTTATGGCGATGCTGTCCGACAAGTTTGAGGCGCTCATCATCAAAGTAGCCCCTGAACGGGTTAACGAGCTTATTGACTTAGGTATAGGCCGTGAATTTAACGTCACCAAAAAGCGCTTTAAGTCTTGGGTGATGATTCCACCCGAGCATCAGCATGATTATCCAGCGTACCTTGATGAAGCCCTTGCCTATGCTAGAGATAGCGCGGACAGCTAGAATGACACATTTGTCCTATGTGACGACGCTATACGTGAGCAAGCAGCAACTCTGGCAGGTATTAGCGGAGCGCTTTGGAGAAATTGGTGAGATTTCAGCAGGTGTTGTTAGCTCGAGCATCCTCACAGACACGAAGGCGGGCGTAGGCACAACTCGCTATTGCCAGCTTCCCAATCGTGGCTTTATGCAAGAACGCGTAACAGTCTGGCAAGAAGAGACAACTTTTGCCTTTGAGATTGAACGAAGTTCGTTGCCGCTCGAGGCTGGTGCAACCCTCACCTTCCACCTTTACGCACTTAACTTAGCAATGACCAAAGTCATTGTCAGCGGAGAGTACCGTCTCAAACGTGTTGCTTGGCTATCACCCTTGTTTCACTCTATTTTACGTCATGTCATCAAAACGATGTTACATGAGTTTAGAGAGGCAATTCACGCAGATATAATGCCAACTATCAAGAGGTTCGACCTCAGGCTTTAAGTTAAGCTTGCCGAGGTTTAATCAGCAGTGTCATCGATATGGTGAGATATGGGGTGTTTTGTTTAGGAGGGTGCTGTCAGCAAAAGATGATGCCAGCGCCACTCAATAACACCTAAACCACCGACAAACACAGCCTCAAACAACAACGTACCAAGTCCCCACACGCTAGCTGTGTTGCGAAAGAGAATCGCCCAAACAATACACAGCACGCCCCAAACCATATTTGCACGAATGAGTAGCCAGACAAGGTATTGAGGACGGTTTTTGCGAACAGCTAGCGAGAGTGAGAAGGTGCCATATGTTAAATTGACGATGCCGAGGAACACCACAAAACTTACAGGGAGTTGGTAAAAGCTACTTAGCCAGCGTTGTAGCGACAACACAAAAATGCCAACGGCGATGCCGGCGGTGCAGTCAACGCGTAAAAGTTGGTCACGCCAGGTAACTGATTGGTTATTTAAAGACGTATGTGCCATAAAATGTGTTTTAGAGAAATGACTTAATATGCCCACGCATTTTGTTTGAACAACTCAACTTCGTCAGGCTGAATCACTTCGTCGACTTCACTCGTATCCTCTATAATAATGTTTTCAACTTTCATGACATTTTTGAGTACATCATTGTCAATCCAGTCAGAGTTCCACAATTCTAGAAAGTTCCCATTCACAATTTGACAGATACGTTCTTCACTCTCAAAATTTATACCTACTTTTTTTGGCTGTGTAACTCGTTGTAACCAAACTTCAAGATAACCATTGTAGGGAACTCGAGAATTGCGCTTTCATGGTCTCAGCGTTGAGTGCTGACCCAGTTTCGCTGCCCTCATAGCCGCGAAAAATCAGGATCATATTGACACGATCG
>JBCCBI010000497.1:0-3898 GCA_039034155.1 Deinococcota bacterium
CGTTTGAATTTAGTGCAAACGGTAGATAGGTCGGCCGCTCGAGGTTGGTGCGCAAAATCATGATGGTGTGTGTACGTTCAACACCATCCACCAAAAACAGTTTGTCAAGTAACGCGTCAAGTTCTTGGGTGTTTTTAACACGCACTTTGACGATGTAGCTGTAATCGCCAGCAACGCCATGGACTTCTTCAATCTGAGGAATGTCCAAGAGCCCCTCAACCAGTAAGTTGGCAGGTTTACGTGGCTGCGGGGTAATGGCAATAAACGCTGCGATGGTGAGGCCAAGCGCCTCCGGATTCAAAATAGCGTGGTAGCCAAGGATAACCCCGGCTTGCTCGAGCTTTTTAATACGCTCACCTACAGCGGGTGCCGAAAGCCCCACCTGCTTAGCAATCATAGCGTGGCTAGCCCGCCCTTGCGCGCGTAAAATAGTCAAAATCTGCTGATCAATATCGTCAAAATGCGTCATGGTACCTGCGTTCGTCTGGTTTTAACTAGATACATAGCTCACATAAATCCCTAACACCAGATTCGTGCATCTTATCACATTAGCTTCGATTAGCTTTGACATGTGTGTGGCACTATAGGGCAAACGCACCATACTCTCTACGTCATAGACGCAAATCAACTTTTAGCAAGGTCGAAACAAGCTCTCTGAGAACATCCTTAAACCTTTAAAAATCGCGTTTATGAACATCGCAAGGAGCAACGTGAGCCCCAGTTTTCATTTCAGGGACAAAACATATACGCGACTACTCATGATGTTTTCACTAATGCGTTTGTCCTATGTGGCACTACTGGACATATTCAAACTCAAATTATCATTTCCATCTGGAATTGCTGGGGCAATTCCAGATGCGAGCTATGCGAGTTGAAACAAACCCACTTAGTGTGGGGTCACTTATCCTAGAACTGCTAAATGTCTATAATAGAATCTGTAGAAGGCTTATTAAGTATCCCGTCAAAATAACCAATTTTGAGATGTTTACCGCTAACGTCTTAGTAGACAGGGAAAGTTGACAAGTTCATTATCTGAGATAGTTAAAGTTATTTGCATGCAGGTACTTATAGCGTTGGCTGTAAGCAATGAATTTTTAAGTTTAAGCCCTCGTTTAAAGTTTGACCATCTGTGCACTAAGCTCCCATAGCTTGCCTGCCATAGCCACATCACGAGCACGTTTTGAAGGTGTAATGTGTTGCTTTCGCTTGCCAAAGTAGCCACCTGACTGCCCTACAAGTTCGGGGGCGGTGGCTACCCAAGCCAAAGCTGATCCTACCTTTGCAGGGTGGTCAGCTATAAGGCGCATAAGAGTACCTGCAAGTACTCTTTGGACCACTCCTGTTTTGGTCATAATATCTTCCATCATGCCTGTCCTTGTAGGACCTGGATCAAATGCATTCGATGTAACACTATCCGCTTTCAAACGTCGCGATAACTCGAGCGAGAACAATAGATTAGCAAGCTTCGACTGAGCATAGGCACGATTAGAGTCAAACTTGTTTATCAGATTTGGATTCTCGAATGTGATTTTACCCATTCTGTGACTTTGAGACGATACTGTCACGATCCGACCAGGTGTTTGCGCTTGCAAAGATCCTAATAGCAAATTGGTGAGCAGAAAGGGTGCAAGGTGGTTGACCGCGAACGTTAGTTCAAAACCATCAACTGTCAACTCATACTCAAATGAGCCAATACCAGCGTTATTAATCAGTCCATCCAATGGACCTTTTGCTGCCACCTCTCCGGCCAGCTGATGCACGTCACTAAGACGTGAAAAGTCAGCAAGTACGCCTTCGACGTATTCATTGCCACTACTTCGTTTTATCTCATCGACAGTTTTATACGTCTTTTCAGGGTTGCGGCCATGAACCAACACAATTGCACCATTTCGGGCAAGTTCTAAAGCCGTATATTTGCCAATGCCGTTAGTTGCACCCGTAACAAGCATACGTTTACCCTCCAAGCTGCCACTACTCATACGGTCTCCACAACAGCACTAGCGATCAAATCTACACCGTTTGAGTCCAGTTCAAGCAAACGTTCGCTTTGTTCCCACAATGTACGGCGCAAGGAAGCGTTGTATTTTGGCTCATCAGACTTGAGCGCGTTACCTTTCGTACCGATAAGAACACCACGTTCTTTGGCTAAGGTAGGCGAGGTTGCCAGGGAAATAGGTAATTCTGCATACTGCTCTGGACTTTGAGTAGTATGACGCATGAGAAATTCCATGATACGTGCAATTGTTTTAAACCCTGGCGCATTTCGCCGAATGCCAGTATCCACCATGCCAGGATTAAGAATGTTAATGCTTATACCTGTTCCTTTTAAACGTTCTGCTAGCTCGAGCCCATAAAGATCATTCGCTCTCTGACCTACATTGTGACCTTGCATACTGCTAAGTTTAGGTGGTGGTGGAATATGATCTGGGTCAAGCCTGCCAGGAGCGCCGCTCGCAGCAATATGAATAATGCGTGCAGGTGCACTTTCCTTAAGACACTCGAGCAAAAGCGCATTGAGTAAAAACCGCGACAAATAGTTTGTTGCAAAACTAAGTTCTAGACCTTCAGTCGTTTCTTGTCGTTTAAAACGTAAAACATCTGCACTGTGAATAAGTATGTCAAGACGGTCATGATGTATCAGAAAGGTTTGTGCAACTCGCTTTACCTCGTTCATGAGGGACACATCAGCTTGTAAAAATGTGCCTCTTAGTGCACGAGCGATTGTTTGTCCATCCTCACTACGACCAATAATTGTAACATTTGCTCCTTGCTCAGCAAGACCCTTTGCAATGGCTCTCCCAATGCCTTTTGTGCCACCGACAACGAGTGCAACTTGGCCTTTTAATTGCGTCATAACATAGACCCCCAGTAGTTTAATAGAGTTAGTAGTTTTTTAATTATCAGAATCTACAGAAGTAATACAGCAACCTCACCGCGCGCCTGATTACACCTAGTTATAACAACGTGTGCACCACGCTCAGCTAGCCCAATAGTGGCTTATTTTTCAATGCTACCCGTGCCACATAGCAAGAAATATCTTTTCTTTGATGCTTTTTACATTCCCAAAACAACTTTGCCTCGCGTCTGGCGATTCTCGAGCGCCGCATGCGCTTCAGCTGCCTGGTCTAACCCAAATACTTGTAGCTCGGTCGTTATAGCACCTTTAGCTAATAACGCTAGCAGCTTCGGTAAGACGCGGCGTACGTAGTCAGAATTGGAGCCCAGAGATAGCGAATAGGGGGTAATCGTTACACCGCGCATGATAAGGTCAAGCGTGTTTAGTTCAAAGGGTTCCCCGCTTGCCATGCCATAAATCATCACTAGTCCACCCTGGTTTACGAGTTCTAGACTCTTTTTACCTGTTGCGCCACCAACCGCTTCTAGGACTAGATCTACCCTCTGACCTCCATTTGCCTCGAGAACGCGGTCTGTCCAATCGGGTTGTGTGTAATCCAATGCGGCGTCGGCACCAAGGCTACGGATAAGGTCGAGCTTTCCCTGAGAGGCAAGACCAATGACAGGTGAGGCTCTCTCCTGTTTTGCAAGTTGTACGGCTAGTGTGCCAACACCGCCCGCCGCAGCTTGAACAAGGACAGCTTGATCAGCTTGTACATCCGCTATTTCAATCAGCCCGTAGGCTGTAAGCCCTTGCACAAGCGCAGCTGTTGCTTTTGCCAAGTCTAAGCCAGCAGGTATAGGAGTAACGCTTGCGGCAGGTGCTGTAACGTACTCAGCATAACCACCATGACTAAGTAGGGCTACAACGGGCGTGCCCAGTGCAGGCTCGCTTATGCCTTGGCCATGCGC
Source organism: Deinococcota bacterium (assembly GCA_039034155.1). Classification (GTDB taxonomy): domain Bacteria; phylum Deinococcota; class Deinococci; order Deinococcales; family Trueperaceae; genus JBCCBI01. The sequence goes on from JBCCBI010000497.1 coordinate 3,808, forward strand.
CGTCACGATTCCTGAAACTTCAAATCCTAATGTATGTGGGTAACTTATCTGAGCAGGATAGCTTCCCTTACGCATCATTACATCGGCAAAA
>JBCCBI010000498.1:0-3891 GCA_039034155.1 Deinococcota bacterium
GTCATTATCATCTTTAACGATGTAAGTTTCGCCATCTTCAACAGGTTCTGAACTATCAAACCACAAAGAGATCGCATTCTCTAACCTGCTAATTAAGCTGGGCGATACAAATATATCGGGCTTTTTTGCCATCCAATGCGCATTTTCAGGTTTTATCCCAATAGGGATACTATCTACATTGATTGAAGATGGCATAAAAGAATTATGCCCAAAATCAAACTGCAATACCTTGGTCTCATGGACACTTAATTTTTGAGGTATATTGTTGAATGAACCCAGAGTGACTTGAGCTGTGTAGTCCGGTATCGCCAAACCAGTATCGTTTGACCACGTCTCTGGGTCGATGCCTAAGGCCATGCGCCACGCTTCACGGATATCTATTCCTGTTTTGGCGAGAGAGCGATGACCCCCCTCAATCTTGGCGATATAATTATCCGTAATCTCAACGCCAAGTTTATCAATTTCGTCGATAAGCTCTGGACGCTTATAGCCTTTGTCTTGACGCTTCTCTTTTATGTACCTACCCAAGGCAACGGCACGCTTATCACGTTCAGCCATTGGATAAGTCCTGCTTACACTTCGCAGTTGAATATCCACCCTGGTATTCCATTATTACAACGTTAGCCTATTTGGGTCAATATTAACCCAAAATTGACACAGAATTTTCACTATTATCTAAACTTCACGAGATTTTGACTTACTATTGACCCATTTTGGAATAATGGTGTATAGTGGGGTTTATGCTAGTTGCAACAACAGAAGAGTTAAAGGCGAATGTAAAGCGGGAAATGAACAGTAGAAGGATATCGAGGCGTGAACTCGCTTCCCTGACGGGTTTGAATAAAAACACCGTTAACTCATTCCTGAATGACGGTAGTAAATCACGCAATTCCACTAAGGCTTTAATTTGCCAAAAACTTGGACTAAACTTTCACTGGCATAGAAAGGAAGCAAAAACAAGCAAAAAAGAAGGCGGCATGCGCGCCGCCTAAGTCCTGCTATCAAATTCAGGAGTACTCAATGAGTATACAACGCAAACAAAGCAAGAAACAACACCCCCCATCAACCGACGCTTACGACCTGTTAGACCAAGCCTCTGTAGTCATGCTAACCAGTCTCATCCAAAAAGATACAGACCTCCTACTAACCAGAGCAGGAGCCGCCAAAGTTCTCAACATGGAAGCAGGGACGTTTGACAAGTTGGTTGCAGACGGCAAAATCAACGCGCAGCATCCATTTAAGACCAAGGTAACAGACGGTCATCCTAGGTATCAGCTTGTGGACTTGTTGCTATTTTTGCAAAACATGAGGGTAGATGCTGCCAACGCACGCGTAGATACCGTCACGAGCCTCACCACACCGAGTGGCGAAGACAGATGGAAGAACGTACTGGCCTTGGCTGGTGGGAAGGTGGCGGCGTGAACATATTTGACGACTACGCAACAACTGCAACAAAAATTGCAAACCTACAGGCTGAGCTAGATGCTCTTGAGCTTACACAGCAACTTAAAGCCGCACAAGAAAAGCTAAGCGGTATGCGCGAACAGGTATTTGCTGAACTACCGGGCAAAACGTTAAAGCACGAAAGTGGTTTCACCTTTTCAAAAGTAACTCGCAAAAGCTGGACATATAGCTCTGCTGTGGAAGATTTGCAAACACAAGCTAAGGCGCTCAGGAAACAAGAAGAAAAAGACGGCACAGCAACCTGTGTAGAAAACGTAAGCTTGCGGATTTCGGGTGGTGCGGCATGACCACCTACAGCGTCATCATCGAGAACCAACGCAAAGCCAAGCACGAGTACCGCGTTGACGCTAAATCCCCACACGATGCGGGTGTACTAGCTCGGCATTACGTTGCTCGTCTGCTTGGCTATCCGTGGATGATTTCGCGGGGATGATTTCGCGGGTGAGTGTTGTAGCTGTCTATCCGGTGAAGTCATGAACATCCGCAAACTAGCATTCCAATACTGTGCACAAAAAGTGAGCCTAAGCACAGCTATGGAACGCTTGAGGAAGCCTAGGGACCAACTTGCATTTTTTGATCAAGTGGACGACCTGCGTAGCAGGAGGCGTGGGCTGCGCTTGCGTGTGGTGAAGCCTGTTAGGCGGTTAAGTAACGTCGTAGTTCTGGCGCTTCTCTTAACAGCCTGCTCTACCAACACAGCAACACCCACAGCGTCTTGCGAACAGCGCTTTAATGCTGCGCTCGAGCGGGGTGTGGCTTATACCGAGGCGCTAGGTGAGCTTACAGAGTGCTTGCGGTTGCGCGGCGACACCGTAAATCTGTCTGCGAGGAATCGCTGATGAGCTTACCAAGAATAGAAAAAACGCCTGAATCTCAAGCCGCTGTTAATGCCTATGTAAGGCTTCTTATAGCCACAGCGCTTGTGTGCGCAAATGACAAATGCGCTTTATCTCCTGACGAATTTAATCATGTAGCTACAGAAGCTGAGAAGGCTACCGCAAAAGCCGTGGAGTCATTTGTTGAACAACTACATAAGCAGCAAGCGACGGTGCAAGCATGACCCCCAAAGACACCCAAGCCACACGTGAGCCTAGGTTGAATTGGGAACAAAAAGGGTTTTTCTATTCGTTCCAAATCACAAGCTTACATTTCTTGGTATTTCCATACGAAAGCAAATGGATAGGCAGATTGGCACGTAGAGAAACAGAAAACCCAATCACTGTCACCACGGAACATGAAAGCCCAGAAGCTGCCCAAATCGCTATCGAAGACGCCGCCATCAAGTGGCTGCTAGACTCGCTGTCAACGTTTGATGGTGGCCGATTAGTTGACTATCTTGACGGCATAGTTTGGGATTTTCAAAACAACCAGGAAGAATGGTTTTTAGAAGACCTTGTTGGTAATTGGCAGTATTTCAGCGCGGGTAGCGATGGCTAAGCCCCGCACCCACATATTAAAACGCGTTAGTAAAAAGACTTTTGATAACTACGAAACACGCATAAAACAGGTTGGCTTAGGTGTGTGGCGATACTTTGTCTTGCTTAATGGTCAAGCTGTTAATCAAGGCGAGTGTGCAAGTGAACTGCTTGCCCGTCAAGCAGTTCACGAATATATCAGTAATCAAGGTGTTAGCAGTCAGGCGCTAGATAATTACGCCCAGGCGGTTGTGGCGTGACTTACTCATCCTTACGCTGCACGACCAACGTGTACTCAAGTGCGTCTAGTATTTTACGTACGTTCGAATTAACTACGCCAACCCTGCCATTTAACACATCCGAAACGCTCGATACGGGCATATCCACAAGTCTGCCTAGTGACGACTTAGTCATACCTCGTTCATTAACCTCTTGGTTTAAAACCCCTCTGATCTCATCATCGGTCATAACCACACTATACACGAGATTCTCGGCAAGTGTTTATAGATACTTGACAAACTTACGAGAATCTCGTAAAATAAGTATATCAAGCAAGGCAGACGTCGCTCGCCAAAGTTCAGTCTGCTTGCGCTTGAAAACCCAATTGAGGAAAGGATTCGATATGAATTCTAGCACAGCTACATGCCCACAATGTGAAGGTCGTGGCGTTCTTTATCACGGTGCGCCGGATGCCTTAGGCACAGCCACACAACCTTGTGGGAAGTGTGAAGGCACTGGCGAAGTTTCAGCAGAGGTTGCTGAGACTGCACGCAAACAATACCGCAAATCACTGGCACGGGAAGTCGCCTTTGAGCGCGGTATGAACCCTACTGCTTTAGAGAAAGTGTATGTAGCAGGATTAACAGTAGGTAGCTTACGCGGCTCAACTGTAGAAGTTGAAGTACTCGAAAACAAAAGCTTATTCGTAGAACGTGGCCCTAGCGACATCTACCTAAACCTAGCCACAGGAGAGCGCGTCAAGATTGATCACTACTCTGGTGAAAACGCCAGA
>JBCCBI010000499.1:0-3864 GCA_039034155.1 Deinococcota bacterium
CTCTCACAACAAAAGCTATTCTATGCTTCATGTAAACCATAAACCAGCATGGCTCCACTCTATCTTATTTCATACTCACCTGCTCGAATACGATAAAGTGATGTATGGAGCGAACTCTTCTCGTCATACTTGCCCACCCAGACGACGAATCTTTTGGCCTTGGCGGTACCTTGGCACGTTACGCTAGCGAAGGTGTGAACGTCCACTTAATTTGTGCTACTCGTGGTGAGTCAGGCAAAATCACTGATCCCGAAATCGACCCAGACACACCCAAAGGACCTTTACGGGAAGCTGAGCTAAAAGCATCTTGTGAGGCGTTGGGCATTCATCCGCCAATTTTGTTGGATTATCATGATTCGGGACGGCTCGAGCGCAGTCAAGACAATAATCCGCAGGCACTTATGAATGCAGATGACCTCGAGGTTGAAAAAATCCTCCTTGAGCACATAGCAGACATCCGCCCGGACGCACTCATTACCTTTGACCCACACGGTATTTACGGGCACATTGACCACATCAAAATTCAGCGTGCCAGCGAAGCCGCGTTTTGGTCAGCGGGTAGCGTCATGCAACCTGCACCTAAACGGCTTTTTTATGCAGTCATGGGCAGTAAACAAATGCAGATGCTTAAAGAAGCTAGAGATACCTCTACCTTAAGCGAGCTAGATGCGGGCATCTACGGCGTTTCAGATGATAGCTTTGCCTGCGTGATGGACGTAAGTGCGTTTGCAGATCAAAAAGAAGCTTCTGTACGATCACACCGCTCGCAGGTAGGCCCTAACTCACCGCTGGCAAGTTTTAGTAAAGACAATGACATGTGGCAAGCTATGTTCAGCCACGAGTATTTGAGCCTCGGCGGCTTGCGCGGTAGTTTTCCGGGCATGCCCGTTGATGACATCTTTGCGGGGCTTGACTAGGTTTCATCTGGATTATTGAAGACTATGTTTGTCATCACGAAGAAACATTAACGTAATGATGTCACCAACGTAGGTGAGCAATATCTAAGTCACAATCTGAAGACATCACAAGACATATGTTTGATACGTCTAAATTAGGTGATAACTCAACTGAAGGATTCCTTTGACAACGACACTGACATCATCTTAAATCGTAGTTGATGAACCGTCAGACAGCCTCGAGCCACCTCAAAACACGCTAAACTAAGCTGTGCCTACTAATTTATCTTCACTAGGTCAACCCTTAGGTCAACCGTGCCGCTAGGATTTGCCGCACCTGCCTTTTTGTGGGCACTTTTGGGCATTCCTATCGTCATCGCCCTGCACTTTGTGCGCAAACGCCGCCAACAGCGCGAGGTTTCCGCGAGCTTTTTATGGCGCGAGGCCAAGCTCATTGCCCAACGGCGTAGGCGCTTTTCGCTGTCGTGGTTGCTGGCTGCCCAAATTGCCTTTGTGGCACTTGCTGCCCTGGCCCTGGCACGTCCATTTTGGACCTTGGGCGGGTTGCCCGCTAGGGTCATCATCATGGATGCCTCTGCCAGCATGACTGCCCGCGACAGTGACGGCATCCGCCTAGATAAAGCTGTGGGTGAGGCCGTTAACCTGCTAGGGCGCAGCGGCAATGTTGCGGTAGTTCGGGCTGGACTCGATGCCAGCGTGCTCCAAGCATCCACCACCAACCGAGGGGATGTACGCGAGGCACTAGAGCAGCTCGAGGCTGGTGACGCCCAAGCTAACTTGAGCCGGGCCGTTGACCTGGCGACCTCCCTTGTACCAGACGCGGACATTCACCTATTTAGCGACGCCAGCGCGCCAGCCAATGCGGCTGCGAGCGGCGTTACCATGCACAACGTTGGTCTGGACGCGCAAAACCTCGGCATCAGCGCGTTTGATTTGCGCTATCAACAAGCATTCGTGTCGGTGGTGAGCAACAACCCGCGCCCACAAGAGGTTGTACTAGAAATTGCCCAACTGGATAGCAATCAGCCAGATGAGCCTGGACAAGTGCTCGTGAGCAGTTCCTTGTTAGTCCCAGCTAGCGGCCAAACCAACGTCGCGTTTCCGCTAGCTGGTGATACTGAGCAAGGTTTTTACCGCGCTAGTTTGCGCGCACCGGAGTGGGATGGGCTCGAGCTAGACAACAGCGCCTACGCAGGCAGCCGCAGCCTCAACGTGTTGGTGCAACCGCGCAGCACAACCGTTGAGCGCGCCTTACAAGCGATTCCCAACGTCAACGTGCGCTCTCTGCGCAGACTTCCAGTCAACCTTGACCCTTACGATGTAGTTGTGCTCATCGGCAACACGCCCGAGCAGTTTACAGCAGGCAAATACATCCTTTTTCCAGATGCTGAAGCTGACCCCGTCTATGAAACTGTTGCTGACTGGGACAGAAGCGACCCACTGATGCGCTTTGTGGATTTGTCTGGCGTGGTCGTGGCAACCTCACAAGCAGCATTTTTAGCTGATATTGGTGGTGCAGGCGAGCTTGACTGGCAACCCTTAGCGGAAAGTCAATCGCTTATGCCTGTTGTGGCTAGAGCAACCACCGAGTTTATTACGTTTGATGAACCTGCTGGCGCTGTTGAGTTAGTTGCTTTTTCATTTCACCCCACCCAAAACGACATGGTGCGGCGGGTGGCGTTTCCTATTTTGATAACAAATATCATTGAGCAGTACCGCAGTGAGACACGCGTGCCGCTGGGAACGCAACTTACTGACCGCACACCCGTACTTAGCCCAGGTTTGTATGACGATGCTGGCATCCTCTACACAGCCAGTTTATTGAGTGCGAGCGAGTCACGCTTACTTGTCGCTGAGGTTAGTGCTGAAGCAAATACCGTCACTGAAACATCAGCCCAGCCAAGTCTGGCACGTGACCAGCGGCGTCGTAACTTTGCGTACGGGTTTATTGTTGTGGCGCTGGTGGTGCTGGCGCTCGAGTGGTTTTTGTGGTCGCAAGGTCGTAGTGGCGTGTCAGCCTCAGCTTAAAACATCCTCATAAAAAACGCGGCTCTAAGTAGGCCGCGTTTCGGTATTAATGTTAGATAGAACGGCTGACTACGGATCAGCAGGTCGAGTTGTTTACAGCAGGGTTTGAATCAAGGTCATATATGGATAGGTTTCTAGGTAACGGACGCTGTCCTGGCCGGGGCTAGCTAGCCAGATCACAACCCACAAACTCATAATGACAATAAAAGAAACGGTTCCTACAATCACCGAAAAGGTGACGGTCCCATTACCTTGTGATTCGTTATCGTGTCCGTGGCTGTCTGCAGTATGTTCGCTCATTGTGCCTCCTTAAAGTGCTGGTGAGTGGGATGGTTGGGTGCTCGAGCCGCATCAAGTTGAAACACCTCGAGCTTTGTCACCTTTACTTTACCTCAATCAAGACGCTAGACCGTGTACAGCTTTCACGATGCCTGACCAAGCAACTGAACAAGAAACTTAATCTGAATCTGTTGCAGCCACAACGACCAGCTCTTGACCGCCTTTGTGTAAGCACATTGCCCCCAAATTATATCCCGTTTCATGGAACCAACCATCAGTACTATCAAACTGGAACCATTCGTGTTGGTAAAAAGCTTCGTTAGCTTGTTCTTGACTAAAATCTTCGGGAACGTTAGCAAAGGCTCGCATAGCCTCCCAAGCTCTAAGCCTGCCATATGCCGCGCCCCATCTATAACTTTTGTATACACCACCATTAGCTGCAGCAGCAAACAATCCAAGGAAAACTTTTTCGAGCGGTACTGAAATAACTTTACGCTCATTTACAACTAAATCATAGGGGGAATAAGATCTATATGCTTTTGTTGTAAGACTTTCTAAGTTGAGGTTATCAAGAAAGTATTTATTCAAAACAACGTCTTTACTAATAGGGATTTCAAACCTTAAAAACGCTGCTTCGAAC
>JBCCBI010000500.1:0-3838 GCA_039034155.1 Deinococcota bacterium
CTTAACGAGGCGCTCGAGGCCGCATTCCCAACTGGTACGGGTTTGCTTATTACGTCCCTGACTAAAAACGAGCCTGCGCAGCGTGAATTTTTAGATGCTGAGGAATCTGATGCAACGCCGTTTGACTGGGTTATCTATAACCCCGTTTTGACATCAGGTTTTGACATCAAACGCGAACATCACAATCACAAAATTTATGCGTACATGTGCGCACGTTCTGTTAATCCTTTAGGTGCTGTGCAGCTGCTAGGTAGGTTTCGCGGGGTTGGCCACATGGTGATTGCCTGTGAGGACTATCACGACGGGCGTACTCAGGATGTCGAGGGTATCAAACGCGAGCTGAAAGCAGGCGCTAAAGCTGATGACAAACTGATTAAAACCACGCTGGACGGTAAGCGTGTTTGGATTGATGATGGTTTTGTCCAGGTACATGCTGAGAACCTTGCACACGACCGCTGGCTACGCTCATCATGGCGTACGCACTTTTTAGCATTGCTAGAAGGCCAAGGCAGGCAGCGCGTCACAGGCTCACCTGTGACAGTGGACACGGGCGCGGTTGAACGCTATCAGGATGTAAAGACCTTAGTTAAGCAGCTCGAGGCTGATGAGATTGCGGCTGAGGCTGGCACCTTAGATGCTGAGACAGCCGATAAGCTAAGGCAAGATTCAACAGCTACCAAAGCACAGCAGCGGGCGTTAGCAGCCTTTGACTATGAGCAGTATTACGGGCGCTCACCTACGGCTGAGGGCGTGTTAAATGACAAATTAGAGCGTCCTGCTATCAATGCGCTGTCCTTAGCTCGAGCCGATGATGACACCGTACAGTATCACCGTGATAGCGAGCTAGACGCGGCGGCTCGCTCGGATGGATTTACGACACAACGCAGTGCAGCCAAACTTACCCGCTACGCTGTTAAACGTGAGCTGTACAGGCAGGTATTACTAGCAGCCTGTATTGACCCTGAAACCCTCGAGGCCACGGGTAGCTACTCCAAGCAAAGTGACTCTATAAAAACGTTCGTAGCCTTTATTCGTGAGCATAGGCAAGAACTTGGCAATATCACAGCAGTACCTAGTGAGGCAAAGCTCGAGCCTCAAATTACGCAATTTTTGGGGACACTTTTACGGGCGTTTGGCTTTAGGACTAGTAGCAGCATGGTGATGGTAGAGGGTAAACGACAACGTGAGTACACAGCGGTGCTGGATACCGAGCGTTTACCTACCCTACGGGCGCGGCTAGCAGACCATGAGACCGTCTTAGCTGGACGTGTCGAGCGCTGGCGTGAGCGTAAAAATGATGCTCAAAAAACACCCCAAGTTGAGCGCGGCTGCACACACGTTTTACCTGCACACACCCTGACTTTCTTATATAAACAACGTTCTACTGTGAACACCGTCTCAGACAGCGATACTCAAGACCTGCACACACCTTATAAATCACCTGCACACACACCTAAAACATCACCACCTGAGTGGCTAGAACCACTACAAACAGCCATAGATAAAGGCGAATTTAATGCCATAGATAGGCTCGAGCTACTTAAACAGTACGCAAAACAAGCATCAGAAGGTGATAGCGCGGCAATATCAGCCCTTCACACCTACATTCAGCACCCAAGCGTGCAAGCGGTGCTGGCATGAACGCAGCAGACCCCCGTCCAGACTTAATAAACGATACCCAACACTGGCGAGCTGTCCTTGAATACTGCTATTACAACGGGCTTGACGAGCTATTAACCATCCTCAAAAGTTTGAGATACCGAGGTGCCACGATTAACGGCACAAATATCTTAAAACTGAACTGGCAAGACATTGATTACGAGGTGATAAGCCACGACGAGCTAAAAAACGAGTATCTACTCCCTAACTGGCAGGCAATTAAAGCTGCACTCGAGTACGCACAGGATGCTACCCGAACTGAGGCGGTAGCAGCATGACCACCTACCGATGCTCTAAGTGCACAAAAACAGTCAAGGTAAACGTCAAAGCAACCATAGTCATCTGCACTAAATGTGGTGTTGCCATGAAGCAAGTCGAGACAGTTCAACCCTCTTTAATGTCGTCTCAGACAGCATAAATCTATACCTTTACCTTAAAATATAGGTATAAGTCAAATTTACTTAGGAGATAATTATGTCAGAGTTCGACAAGCGTATCAAATGGGAGCATCCAGACCGAGCTGCAAGCGGACTCTACTCAAATGCAAGTGTCCAAAAGGCTTTAGATTTTATTGCTAGCGTTGATTGGGGAGACAGCCAGAGCTTTGCTCAAAATCGCCAAAATGTGTATGACGCCCAGCGTGTTGTTCACCACGCAAAACATAACGGTACAGTAGAAGAGCCAAGCAAGGTTAACATTGGAGTCGCGAAGTTTCAGGAGCAGCAAGCTGAGGCAATGCGCCCTAAAGATGTTCCCGATTTTGAGTATTAAAGCTTGTACAAAGGTTGTCTAGGGTTTGATAACTGCGTGTCCAAAAATGCTCGAGGTAAGCTCACAAGCCTAGTTTTACTCCTATATCGTCTTAGACGTACTTAATAGCCCTCTTAGTCCTGTAGCCAAGAGGGTTCTTTAATGCTCTCAGCTTGCTTAAAAATCAAATCAGGTTATAAATCGTAGGCTAAAGCAGCTGGATCAGCGCATACCTGGTCAACGATTCGTAAGCAAAAATCTAAAACACTTTCAAAGCGTTTGTACCTCATACACGGGGAACAAGCGCTATTGTTTATCATCATCGGCTGAATGTGGAACACAAGGCTCGAGCCTCTTTAACACCTGCCAAGCTGCGTGCCTTTTTGTCTGTCAGGGCTTGTACAAACTCAGCTTGTGGGCTGTAGGTTTTGAACGTTGCTTGTCCGTTTACAGCCTTGTCGTAAAGCTGTGTTTCTGTTGGTAGGGCGTTATAAGTTGTTTCAGCGTAGGTTATAAATTCCTTCCAACGCTTTGCGTCCTCACGGGTTGCTTTAACTGACTTACCACCATTCTTGCCCGCTTGGTATTTGATGAATTGCGCTAGCTCGAGGGTTATTTGGGCGGGGGTTAGCCATGATGACATGTCCGACGTCGGACATATAGCAGATATTGGCTCTAAATGTCCTTCTGTTAAAAAGCCGTCGGACACCAAGCTTTTGACCTCATCAGCTAACGCTGCATACTTTATGCGATTGACGACACTTTGACGACTAACACCCTTAGCCTCCGCAATCCGCTGCTGTGTCCAACCTTCCTCAGTGGCAAGCCGTGCGTACTCAGCCCACACGTCAACGATGTCAACGGGCTTGTGGTACTCGTCGTTTTCATTGTCTTCATCAGCTAGGCGCGGCTGTGACGGCGGTGCTAGCAGTTAGGGAATAAACCCAAGCACATACCCGCTAAATATCCCCTAACCACAGCAGCCCATACCGCAAACCTGCCAGCGTGTTATCTAACCTGTGTGCTAGCTTTGCCCACTTAGGTTAGTACTACTTGTGCCCTCTGCACCTACGCTGCTGATTGAACTATTTTGATTTGGTGAAGCTTGCTTAGATATAGTTTGTGTTGAAAGTTTGACTACTGGATAGTCTAGTTGTTTATTATGTGATTTGAAATATTTTTTGGTAGCTTTTGCTAGTTTTTCTGTTCGCTGTCGGTAGTAGCTACCCCTACGCGACCGTTCGTACATAACGATGTCTCGGGTTACGCTCCAGACCCTTAAAATAGCTACACCATACGTCTTATAGATAAACTTGCGGTCTATCTGACGATACTCTATCAGTATCCAAGTGCGCTCTAAACTAGACAAAACTTGGTCAATAACTAACCATTCATCCATAGTCAGTTGAGCTGGGTCTTTAGATTGAAG
>JBCCBI010000501.1:0-3825 GCA_039034155.1 Deinococcota bacterium
CACCTTCATGGTGGCTGTCATCGTTAGCAAAGCCCCAAACAATCTTGCCCCGGGTTAGTAGCATGTCCCAGCGGTTGGTTGCTATGGGTTCACCCTCGGCACGGCGGGTGGTGCCATTGTAGATTTCAATGCCATCGTAACCCTCTAAACGCTCCAAATCTTGCTGCTGCCAGTGGTCGTTGTAGAGGTTGCGGTTGGGGTGGCACGCAATAGCAAGTGCGCCATCTGTATGAATAGCGTCGACAACCGTTTGGCGATTTGCGTTAGGAGTGACGAGGTTAGACGCGCCAATTTGCAACACGTGGGGGCCTTCTGCAGAGACCTCGAGCCCACGAAGTAGTACCATGCCATGTGGGTTAAGCTCACTTGGATCGGTCAAAAAATCATGATCGCTGAGCACTAAAAAGTCGTAGCCGTGCACTGCGTAGTCGTCCACCACGGCTTGCGGGCTACGGCTGCCATCGCTGTTAGTGGTGTGACTGTGTAAATTTCCGCGCAACCAGCGCGACGGCTTAGGGCTGTAAGGTGATTGCAAAGTAGGCATGACGGACGTTCTCCTCAAGATGTTTAGGGTGAGGCGTTTCAAAAACGCAAACAGCCCCTATCATAGCCTTTGTAGGCCATAGCCTAACGTGCTTGACGACGCGCTTGGTTAGGTGTCAGTGATATGTCAGAAGCTTGTGCCGAGAAAATAAGCCGACTTACTCAAACGCCTAACAATACTTGGACAGTCGCACCTTTAACCCTTGCTCGAGTCTCTTGAACCAGACAACATACAACGTCACGGTTAAGATGTCTCTCACAAGACGTTATGAGATGCTGATACCTGCTTCCTGAATAAATGGTGAGATGATTGAGTTAGTAAGATTTGTAAGATTACATTGTTCTGCACGCATTTTAAGGATTTGCATTGGGCGCGCTGTTGAGACGCTCGAGCATTTTCTCATCTAAACTTTGCTACACTCTAAGCGTTTGAATATTTGGACTAATACGCCATCAAATAACGGTGATTGAGGAGCTTAACTATGAAATTGCGTCAGCTTGGAATGATTATCTTTATTACGTTGTCTATATTTGTTTACGCACAACCTCAATCAGAGATGTTTGCAGAGACTGACTTTAACGTGCTTGAGGACGAACGTGTCATAAATGGCTACACCATTCAAACGTGGCGGTCCGAAGACACAACGTCGTTATTTGCAGGCACCATCGTCCTGGTAGAAGCGCCTAATGGTGAGGTGATGCAGTACGAAGATGCCATCTTAGACATTGCTGACGTTACTGGTACAGACATTACTGGTACAGGCGTGCCTAATCTGGTGCTTGAAAGTTTTTCTGGTGGGGCTCATTGCTGTTTTACGACGGCAGTTTTGGAACTTACGCCTGTACCACAAGAGGTGCTCACCACACCCTACGGTGAGTGCGGTGGCGATTTTGTCGATCTAGATGATAATGGCACGCTTGAATATCGCACTTGTGACGACAGTTTTGCCTATGAATACTGCAGCTATGCTAGTTCACCTTTGGTGTTGAGCATCATGAGTTACGATGCTTCACTGGGGCAGTATGTTGCGGCCGGTCCGAGCTATCCTGCTGAATTTGCAGGTGAGATTGCTTGGGGATTACGCCGGGCGCTTGACAACTTCGCTGGCTTTAATGAGTACGAAGACAGTGTTGATGGCACGCCTAAGTGCGAAGTTTTAGGTTTGATCTTAGCCTATTTATACGCTGGTGACATCGACCTAGCGCGTGCAGCTCTAGACAGATTTTATGAAGAACCCGACAAAGAGCTCTTTTGGAAGCAAATTTTAGAGCGTACGTCAGCAAGTTACTTTTATACTAGTGGCGAATAAGCTAAACTATTTTTCGTGCGTTTTAACATGACACCTACCAAACGGCAACTTCTAAAGCGCAACCTGGTGCTAGCATTGTATTTGTGTTTTGCACCAGCTTGGGCCAGTTTGCCGTCTGCGTGTTTAGTTGAAACACCCCTGAGCGGCGGTATGCGCGCGCCCCTCGCCAGCATGGTTGAGGCTGAGCAGCGCGTTAATGTTGCCCAGCAGCAACAGCCAAAAGGCATGCCCATTGACCTACTAAAACAAGGTCATGTACCTACGCCTGCGCTAACGTGGCATACGCCAAGTCGCACTCAGCAGGTAGCGCCGCGCAGCAGGCTTTACATGATATTTTCAAGCTGGTCGCTCGAGGGCGGTTGAACCCTCAAATCCGTTTAAGGTAGTACCCTCAAATCCCTTTACAACTCAACTAGATGACGTCATTGACTAGCAGTGTTGCTAATATGCCTTCGTGATTCCCTTGCTATGTCCATATGGGGAGGCGTTTAGAAGCATTCTCATGTAACTAAGTCATGTACATAATCTAAGGCTGATGTTTTAATGACATCGACCTCGAGTTCAATATGTTTTACAACACTATGCTTTACAACACTCAGGGCATCCACCAGATGTTTAGTGATGAGGCTATCTGATCTATCAGCTGGTATTTAGGTGTGTAAGCCTGCCTCAACATAAGTAGGTATCAGCTCAACTATCTGAGATTTGTTAGCTAATACGTTCCAAATTTACAGGAGAAACAATGAAAAAATCTAACCGTACCTTTACCGGCATTATTGTGCTGGCGTCGCTTATTCTGTCACTCGCGTACTTGTGGCAACCGTGGGACCGCTCAGGTGAACCCAACCTGCGCCTAGGGCTTGACTTACAGGGCGGCCTGCGCGTGGTCATGCAAACCCAAGAAGAAGACCCCCTACCCGAAGACTTGCAAGCTGCCCGCAGCGTAATTGAAAACCGCGTCAACGAATTTGGTGTGTCCGAGCCACTTATTCAAACAAGTGGCGAACGCCGTATCATTATTGAGCTGCCCGGTCTATCTGCTGAAGATCAAGACCGCGCCCTTGACCTTATTGGTCAGCAGGCTATCTTAGAGTTTCGTCTGGTGCGCCCCTCTGCAGCGGGTAAGTTTGCCCCTACAATGGTTGAGGGAGACCTCGAGCCAGCTTCGTTTACAGGCGAGATTTTGCAAGACGCCAGAGCTGACTTCATGCAAGGTAGTACTGCACTGGTTGCCCCAACAGTTACCTTCAACATTCGTAACCGCTTTACACGGGAGTTTGGGCGCTTTACCAGTACTAACATTGGCAGGCGTATGGCCATTGTTTTGGACGGCCGCGTGATTAGCGCGCCGCAAATTAACGGACGTATTGACAGTCAAGGTCAAATTGACGGCCTCCTTGGTGGCATCGATGAAGCCATTGACTTGGCACTAGTTTTACGTTCAGGTAGTCTGCCTATCTCACTCGAGGTACAAGAAATTCGTGCGATTGGACCAACCCTTGGGCAAGATTCAATTCGGGCAGGTACTCGAGCTGGTTTAATTGGTTCTGGGTTAGTGATGATCGCCGTGCTTGGCTATTACGGTCCGCTGTTTGGGGGCGTGCTTGCTGTGGGGTTACTCTTTGCGGCACTTATTATTTTTGCGACGCTAGCTGGTTTAGGAGCCGCGCTTACGTTACCTGGCTTGGCAGGGTTGGTGCTTACCATTGGTGCAGCTGTAGACGGTAATGTTATTTCGTTTGAGCGCATTAAAGAAGAACTCCGTGATGGTCGCAGTTTGCGCTTAGCGATGCGCAACGGCTTCCAAAGTTCACTCTCTGCCATTCTGGATGCCAACATCACCACGCTCCTGGCAGCTGCAGCGCTTTATCAGTACACCACTGGGCCGGTGCGTGGGTTTGCAGTCACGCTTGCAATCGGTATTGTGGCAGCTGTGTTTGTAAACACTGTTGTCGTGCCATTCTTGCTTAGC
>JBCCBI010000502.1:0-3816 GCA_039034155.1 Deinococcota bacterium
CGGGTACTGCTGGTTTACATGTGATTGTGAATGCTTTGGGTATTGGCGTTGGTGATGAAGTGTTGGTACCGTCATTTACCTTTGCTGCCAGTGCAAATGTCGTTTTTTACGAAGGTGCGACGCCCATTTTTGTAGACATTGAACCCGATACCTTCACTCTCGACCCAGACGATGTGCGTGCCAAAATCACCGCGCACACCAAAGCCATCATGACAGTCGATGTGTTTGGCCATCCTGTCTTGTGGGATGAAATTTTGGCGATTGCCGACGAATACGGTTTGGCTATCATTGATGACTGCTGCGAAGCTTTAGGCTCAGAGTATAAGGGCACGCCTATTGGTAAGTTGGGTGACGCAGGTTGTTTTGCGTTTTATCCCAATAAGCAAATCACTACAGGCGAAGGTGGCGTGATTGTGACTGACAGCGATGAGATTGCTCGCATTACCCGCAGTTTGCGCAACCAAGGTCGGGGAGAAATGGGTGCATGGCTCGAGCATGAACGTCTAGGTTACAACTACCGCATCGATGAGATGAGTGCTGCCCTCGGTATCTCGCAACTTGCTCGTCTCGAAACGTTTATCAACAAACGTGAACAGGTTGCACAATTGTATAACCAACATCTTGCTTCGCTCGATTGGTTACATGTGCCCCTAGTGCGTGATGATGTGCGTGTGAGTCGCTTCGTTTATGTGGTGCTGTTGGCTGAAGGCTTAGACCGCAATCCCGTGATGGCAGCATTAGCAGATAGGGGCATTCCCACTCGAGCTTATTTTTCACCTTTGCACGTACAACCATACATCCAAAAACGTATGGGTGATTTGCGCGGCACATTATCTATCACCGAAAACATCGCCTCGCGCACCATTGCGCTACCTTTTCATAACAATTTCAGCGAAGACCACGTCAAAACGGTTGTAGACGCCTTAGCTGAGGTAGTCGCGCTCGCATGAAATTCTGGCTTGACACGCTAGCTTGGCTATTAGCAACGCCTCTGGCTTATCTTGTTCGCTTTGATGGCGTTATTGGCAGCGAGTGGACAGCATCGCTTTTGATTGCAACGTTGGGACCACTGCCGATTAAATTGGTGGCTATTTACTGGACAAAACTTTACCGCCAAACATGGCACACTATTACCTTTCGTGACCTCGAGGCTTTGATGAAAGCTATTTCAGGGGTGTTTTTGGTCTATGCCGCGGTTGCCTTTTTGCTTCGTCCTGAAGTGATTATTCCGCGTTCAATCCCCTTTTTAGATGCTCTGTTTGCAGTGTTTTTGCTCGCTAGTTTGCGAGTGTTCAGTCGTTACTTTCACGAGGGAAAGTTAGCTCGAGCAGCTGCCACCAACAAACGTGTGCTGATTATTGGTGCAGGTGAAGCAGGTACAATGATTGCTCGGGAGATGCTCCGCCATCCCGAAACGGGCATGCGTCCGGTAGGTTTTTTAGATGATGACGCCAGCAAACAAAAACAAACCCTAGTGACCATTCCAGTACTCGGTACATTGACTGATATCAATAGCATCTTAGGTGAAAACACGATTGACGAAGTGCTAATTGCGCTACCTTCAGCTGAAGGGCGCGTCGTGCGTAATTTACTTAACCGAGCTACCCAACACCCTGAACAGCGCGACATAACTTACCGCACTATTCCAGCGTTGCACGAGTTGATCTCAGGTGATATTAGTATTGACCGCATCCGCAATGTGGACGTTGAAGATCTACTCAGAAGGGCGCCTGTACGCTTAGAACTTACCGATATCGCGGCATATTTAGAAAACCGTGTGGTATTGGTAACCGGGGCAGGTGGTTCGATTGGTTCAGAGCTAGTACGGCAGATTTGCCGTTTTAAGCCAGCCAAAGTGCTCTTACTAGGGCGCGGTGAAACGAGCATTTATCACATCGCCAAAGAGCTAGAACGTACCTATCCAGATATATCCTTTGAACGGGTGATTGCCAACATTCGTGAGAAAGTAAGGCTCGAGCACTTGTTTACCCGCTATCATCCCCAAGTCGTCTTTCATGCTGCTGCCCACAAACACGTTACCTTAATGGAAGAAAACCCCGAAGAAGCTGTACTTAACAATATCTTAGGGTCAAACAACTTAGTCGAAGCAGCCCTTAATGCTGGTGTTACTCACTTCGTTAATATCTCTACTGACAAAGCCGTCAACCCCACTTCGGTGATGGGCGCATCCAAACGCCTTGCCGAATTTATTGTCAAGCACACCTCAAGACGCGCCAGCTCAGAACAAACTTTTGTGTCAGTACGCTTTGGCAATGTTCTAGGGAGTCGGGGCAGTGTGGTGCCACTCTTTAAGCAACAAATCCGTCACGGCGGTCCCCTTACAGTTACTCACCCAGATATGGAACGCTATTTTATGACCATTCCCGAAGCGAGCCAGTTAGTGCTGCAAGCTGCCAGCCAAGGCAAAAATGGTAAAATTTATATTTTAGATATGGGTGAACCGGTAAAAATTGTTGATCTTGCTAGAGACCTTATTCGACTATCAGGTTTGGAACCTAACCAAGATATCGACATTATCTATACAGGCATTCAACCTGGTGAAAAACTATATGAAGAATTGACGAGTAGCGCTGAACGCGATAGCGATACTACTCATGACAAGATTTTTATCGCTAAGTTTCCTGAGCTTGACACAGGTGAGCTCAAGGTAATACTCGAGAGACTCGAGAACGCCGCCCTTATGGGTCAAAACGGTTACATACGTGAACAATTGTTAGCGTTTGCCAATCTCTCTCACCAAGTTGAGCAGGTCTGAAGTCAGTCTAAATTCTTAGGCAAATATGGTTTAGCTTAACCTGCTGTTGAATCTGTATTCAATTATTGGTTGTTTGAGTTGTCTGGGATAGCTAGCTTGCTGCTTCTATGCCAAGCAGCGTTGTCTATGACTAAGAGGATGTGCTTGTCGGTCGTTGCTGCAACTTGAGCTAGTGCAATTGCAAAAACGTCACAGTTGAGTCGTGGCATGATAAACCACTGACTGGCACCGCTAGCAGGCTGGACGAAGGCGTAAAGATAAGGCCACTCATAACGTGGGTAGATGGCGATATGGGGACGTTGACCGCAGGGTGCCCAGAGGCGTTTGAGGATAGGTTGTAAGCCCAGACGGTGCTCGTCGGTGGTCCACACTTCAACCTCGCCATGTAATGCTTGAGCAGCCTGCAAAGCTTCAGGTAGGCCTTTTTTAAACCTCTCTTGAGCGGCTGGGTCTGCTCTAGCATGCCTGGGACGAGGCTGCTGCAAGCTCATACCGATAGCTTTGAGGTATTCATAGGCACGCTGCTCATGCACCTGTTTACCTAACTCCTCGTTGATCCAAATCACCACTTTAGCACCATTCCAATAAATCCCTTGGGCGTAATCCTTACGAATGCACTGCGCCAGGTGCAGCATCTGGTCATCACTCAGCAACGGTTTTCTACCTGAGCATCCCAACCGTCGATCGACTAAGCCGCTAGTTCTGCGGCGTTGTAGCGTTTGATGATTTCCACTAATGGTCCGTTGTGAAAGCCTGTTATCGCACGCACCTCAGCATGACCCTTCCCTTGCCGCAACAGCCGTATTGCCTGTATACGTCTACTTTCTACAGCTGACTTACAGCTCAAATATGCCTTTTTCAAATCTTCGACACTATCCTGCTCAGCAACTTCTATACTTATAGGACTTACGCACGAGGTAAGGAAATGAAACGATAGGGAATGGATTACAGCAACCACCGTTTGGCATACTGCGAGTTTTTGCTGAGTAGTCAGCTGAACTATACGCAGACATATTTTGCTGAGCATCATGAAGGGTTTA
>JBCCBI010000503.1:0-3794 GCA_039034155.1 Deinococcota bacterium
CCGCTAGAGCTGGATCAAGTTGTGCTTGCTGGCGTATAAATTGAGCCGCTTCACGGGCGAGGTCACGCACGGCTTCGGCGTACACTGGGCGCTCAGAAACTTCTTGGGATTGTTGAAGTAATGGCCGCTCGAGCAAGGGGAAAGTTTCCCGCAGTAAGCTCGAGCTTGGGTCAGGGGCGTCTGTTACAGCTACAACACGTACTTGTAGCTCAAGGCGCGGTCGCGATGAGGGAACAGCATCCACCCGAGCCGTTAGCCCGTACTGCCCCCCACTCATGTTGGCAACCAGTGCAGCTGTGTCGGGACTTAGGCTAGCTTCTAAACCCAGTGTCGTGAGCGAGCCTGCTTGTACCATCATGCCCGTATACAACGCGACGAGGCTCCGAAAGTCGTCACTTGCCTCAGCGACGAGTTGGGCTATGTCAGCAGGTTGCAGGTCAGCTTGCGTAGCTAGATTAGTTAACGTGTTTGGCTCGAGCCCAAAATCGGGCGCCACAATCTGCGCACTAGCGTACGGCAGTAGCCAACTTGCTAGTAAAAGACAACATGTCAACCCACACAATGTCAAAGTACGCAATGTCAAAGTACGCAATACCAATACACCCATCAGCAGCACACTACTATCCACTCGACTGCTATCGAATAATGTCAACCTCTGAATAGAGCCTATATATCTTGTTTGTGATTGTTTCATCGCCCGTCCATCACAAGCCCATCTGGCTGCTGAGTACTACCTTGATAGTCTCAGTTGACGTCCTAGCTCACACTTTTGATAATTCTAGCTAGGCATGACCCATATGCTTAATTAGCTTGTCATATCTTCTTTTTGTCAACATTGTTTTGTAACCCTGTTTGTTACATGACCCTATCACAGATGCTAGCGGTACTGCATGTAAACATCATCCTGATTTTTTCTACACCAAAGGACCAACATCTTGCAAGCTGTTGAGTGTTACACGCGCCACCTCGAATGATAAAGTAAACAGGTAGGTAATGAGACACCTTATCCTAAGCGATATTCACGCCAACAACATTGCGCTCGAGGCCGTCATCACTCATGCGGGCGAGCAAACTTGGGACAACTGTGTTTTTTTGGGCGATCTAGTCGGCTACTACCCGCAACCCGAAGCGGCTGCGACTAGCTTGCGGGCGCTCAACCCGAGTACCTGCATTTTAGGTAACCACGACGCCATGCTTATTGATCTTGCGCGAGGTAAACCACTTGACCCTAGTCAGGGCAGTAACACCGTACAGGCCATCCTAGAACGGCAACTTCAAGATGTAAGTGATAACACCTTAGACTTGCTATCTTCATTTAAGCGGCACGCTATTTTTGACGGCTGGGAAGTCACTCACGGCACCTTACGCGAACAATGGGCTTACTTAATTAGCGCAACCGAAGCCAAACGCAATTATCCGCTGATGAGCACACCTTTGTGTTTTGTCGGTCATAGTCACATTCCTATTGCTTACGTTCACAATGAGGGTGCTATGTTTTGGCGCAGTGTGCCTTTCAAGGCTGAGGACGCTCACTACCCTGTACCCGAAGGTGCCAGTGTGTTTTTTAATCCGGGGTCAGTAGGACAACCACGCGACGGCATACCACTGGCAAGTTACGCTATTTTTGACGATGCCACCAACCACATTGAACTGTTTCGGGTTGCCTTTGACATTGCTGCAATACATGCACTCATTGAGCGCTGTGACTACCCCCGTGCCCTGGCTGAACGGCTCGAGTACGGTCGCTAAGTTTCTGTTAATAATAAACTTCTGTTCGTAAAATGACGATATGTCATTACCAACTCAATCTAAGACTTGATGTTTTCATCAGGAAAATTACAGCAATAGATCAGTCAAAAAGCTTTAGCTTAATATTCTCAAAAATGTTTTTAATATTTTTTAGTAATACATATGATTATATTCAGATAATACTCTGAGACAAAACAAAAGCAGGCATCAGCTGAAACTCAGCAGGTTAGATACTCTTCTAAATAGCGTCACGATCATCTTTTTAACCTGATGACAAGAATATGTTGTCAGAGACGTAGAAAATCGAGTTATATGGAAAATCGAGTTATGTGTAGATCTCAGAATGTCATCTAATACTTTAACGGTAGTTGGTCATGAAAACGCCCAAGCGCTGCTGGCCCAGCTCGAGGCCCATACATTATTGTTTGTAGGTCCAGCTGGCGTTGGCAAGCGCAGCACAGCTTATTGGCTTGCAGCGCGCGCCAACTGTACTAACTCACAAACAGACCGCCCCTGTGGACAGTGTAGTAGTTGCCAGCTATTTTTAGCAGGTCAGCACCCGGACTACCGTGAGGTTAGCCCCCAGCAAACCACCAAAAGCGGACGTTTGAGCCGCCGCCCTAGCATTGGCATTGGACAACTTGTCCCGCGTGATGGTGCCAGTGATGTAGAACCTTTAAGCACCTGGCTCGAGCAGCGTCCCCGTTTTGCTAAGCGCGTTGCTGTGATTGTGGGTGCAGATGCCCTCACTGATGAAGCCGCTAACGCATTTCTAAAAGTACTCGAAGAACCACCTAGCTACGCTACTATTGTGCTCACGGCAACAAGTAGTGACAACGTATTACCAACTGTTGTCTCGAGGGCAACACCCGTACGCTTTGGCGCACTGAGTCAAGCTAACCTCAACACCTTGAGTGATAGTTTAAACAATGATAAATTTCAGCATCCCCTACTGCGCTTAGGGCGCGCACGTGATGTCTATGCTCATGCGCAGCGCTCCGAAGATATTGCCACGCTTATCAAGGTTGTTGAGGATTATGTAGAGGCGCTTTCGGATAGTCTCGAGCACGCGTTTATCCAAGCGGACTTGCTCGAGAAAGCCTGGTCAAGTGCCGATCAAGCTATTGCCGTAGTTGATTTGCTCAGAGCCAAGTTAAGTACCTGGACACCCGCTACCCACGCTCCTGCGCTACATCAAGTTGACGCCTGTGCTGAGGCATTAGAGAGCTACGCAACCGCTTCGTTAGCAGTTCAGTGTCTGACGTTAGAACTACGCAACATAACCAAGATGCATATGAAATAATAGTTTTATTGTAGAATTTTGCGATGGCAGGAAACAAGCTTTGGAAAGCTATTTGCGATTTTTACACACTTCTGGAAACGGAGGAAAACAAAGAATCTGAATATCAGAAATTTTTTGAAGAACACCCCATAGTATTCTCAGTTCTTGGATATGATAATGCGGAATCATTTGAAAAAAGTTCTCCTCATAAACTGCCTTACGACCAGCAAATAGGTTACACTCCGGAGTCTGATTTTATTTGCTCTCGTGGCAATGAGATCACTATTTTTGATCTGAAGACACCTTTTGTAGGCAAGATTACTACATCCTTAAAAGATGGAAGACGTACTAAGCTTATAGCGAAAGCAGAAGAGTACATTTCTCAGACTGACGACTACGCTGACTTTATACTAGGAGAGCCTGAAGCAAGAGAAGTCGTTCGTAACACTCTTAGTGTAGCAAAAATTAGCGCCTACAAAATATGTCTTGTCTATCTTTGTGTGCGAGAGCGGCTGCGTCGGCGAGTCGCTCACGCGGCCCAACTCGACCATCTGCTTCCTCGAGGAGTTCCAGGCCTGGCACGCCGACCAGGGCTTCGGCACGACCTACGGCCTCGACCAGGACACCTTCGATACGCGCCTGCGCACCTTCCGCGACACCACCGTGCCCCGCGGCGGCGAGTCCTCGACGGCGAGCTCCTGGAAGGACCTCATCGGCTTCGTCGACGGCGAGTTCCGCTACCTCCGGCTCGACGCGCGCCTCG
>JBCCBI010000504.1:0-3756 GCA_039034155.1 Deinococcota bacterium
AAGTCTCAGTACAGCAATGTCCATCGACGGCGCGCTAGGCGTCGCACTTGTAGATTATGACAGCGGTATGGCGCTTGGCACCCAAGGCGGTGGTTTGGATTTAGATATTGCCGCAGCTGGCAACACTGAAGTGGTGCGTGCCAAAATGCGTGTGATGAACGACCTAGGCTTATCTGGTAATATTGAAGATATTTTAATTACTCTCGAAACACAGTATCACCTAATCCGCCCGCTAGCTGGGCAAACACTTTTTGTGTATTTGGTACTTGACCGGTCCCGCTCGAATCTTGCGATGGCCCGTCACAAACTCACGAGTCTTACTAAAGACTTAGTTGTATAGACAATAATTACGTGGATGCTGTATACACGTTGCTTTGAGCCATTAGCCCTTTACAACAAAAGTCACTGCAGTCAGCACACGTCTTTACGAGCGTGTGCTTTTTGTGGCTGCTCGAGCACACGCCGTTAGATGAAACTTTTGCACGTAACCCTTGTCAAACTCATCACGTAAGGCGCTGCGCTTAAACACATCTCTTAATGCCATATCACATAACTTGCAGCAAAACTAGCTTCTAACATCACAGGTGCTGGCCACAGCTCGCCATAAGTCCGGATAATTGGTGACAACACCTACATCATTGACATCAATATCAGCCACAAACCCGCTGTCTACACTTTCATACTGGTATTGATGGGACGTTTTACGCGTGTAACGTTGGGTTAGCGGCTCGAGGTTCAACATTGGCAACTTAAGCCAAGCTGCCCGTACCTCAGCACTCTGCTGCTCAGAACCCTGTTTGTTAGTACCGTGCCTCTCAGTACCGTGCCTCTCAGTACCGTGCCCCTCAGTAAGCTGCAAACGTCGAATCGGCAGGGTGTTGGTCAGCGGGCTAAAGTGAAAGTCAATATCTACGCAGCCTGTTAAGTGAGGTTGCACTGCACCGTTAACGTACCAAGTGCCTGCCTCAACTTGAATTTGAACATCAACATCGCGGTTGCCTAGCCAGCCTTGAACGCGAGCGCTCTCTGTTTCACCTGTGGGCAGACACTGCACAGTGTAGTCCAAGCGGCAAGGCATATTGTCATCAACAAAAACAGCACTGCCTTGTAAATTTAGACCAGATGAGGCTGTCTCGAGCGTCACCTTGGCTGTTTCGTGACCTGGCTTATGAAGATTGTGCCAGCAAATCGTACATTGTTGCATCGTCACCTCATCATGGGTCTTATGCACTAGCGTCTTATGAACTAGCGGCGGTTTTCTTTGCGAATGACTAGTTTAAGCCCTGACCACGTCGCATCCACCGCACATACTTTGACATCCACTAAACCAAGTGGAAAGGCTGCTTCGCGGATGCTGTCCTCGAGCATGTTGGTCTTAATACCCGACGCTTTTTTAGGCCAAGATACCCAAATCATCCCATTGGGTTTAATCTGTTTCATAGCTGTAGGTAACTGTGCATTTAACTCGCGTTGAGACATGACAAATAGATGCCATAGATCAACATCTTTGTGGAAGGTAGTTTTGACGCTCACGCCTTCAGGAAGTGTGTCAAGTAGCTCGAGGTAATTTTCTGGCGCATTTTTTGTTTTGACCTTAAAGCCTGCTTTGATACCTAACTTTTTGACAAGCGGCGTGCCTGAATACCCTGCCATATAAACTCCTCGCTAAGGTTAGACCAGCCTCAGTATCAGTCCAGATGAATCACTCCATTAACGGTAATTTGATGTCATAGGCAGCCCAATTATCTTTAATCCAGGCGTGATCAGGGTCATCTAAGGGCGGCAGCGCACGTTCATCATCCACTAAATTGCCAGCCAGATAATTTAAAAAGTACATCGTGCTTCCCGGACTTGCTGCCACCGGGTGATAGCCCTGCGTGACCAAAACAACATCATCATAACTGGTTGCAAAAACCTCATCAAAGCCTGTTTCCGGGCTGTAATTACGGTGCAGCCCAAAGCCCTGAGGTTTGTCAAAACGGAAGTGATACGTTTCTTCTAAGTAGCCACTGTCTTTAATGGCATCGTGGCGGTGCGGTGGCCAGCCTGACCACATGCCGCCCGGAATATACACCTCAAACAAAATAAGCCGTTCTGCTGGCAGCGGATGCGACAAAATATGATGCACTTCGCGCACCGCCGGACCCCCGCCACGTACCTCGGTGCGAAGTTCTTCGGGTTTAAACAAGCGCACAGGATACTTGCCGGTAGCAGGTGCGGTGCCAATAGCAAACTCAAACAAACTAGTTGCTTCAATGATGATGTCTTGACCAGGCGGTACGTAGAGCACGTGCGGTTTTTCCTCAAACACACCCTTGCGTGACACCTCAAAACGCTCGCCCGCCACGCTTAACGTCGCACTTCCTTGGAGCGGTACGAGTGCAGCCTCATTGCCCGCAGTTGCAATCTTTTGCTGTTGCTTGGGCGCTAGGGTAGATACCTGATACCCCAAATACTGCCAGCCGGCACTCGCTGGGGTGATGACGTGTTTGTGAGGGCCTTGTTGTGGTTTGAGATGATGCATAAATGTCTCCTTTTCTAATCGTGGACATCCAGCTTGTGGTGCTTATTTGGGTCGATGTTTCTTAGGTTGAGGCTTTGTTAGATTGATGTTTCCTGTTTTGATACTTCTTTAGGTTAACGTCTACTTGCTTGATGTTCCTCTTGCTTGATGTTCCTCTTGCTTGATGTTCCTCGAGTCAATCCTTTACAAGATCAGTCTTTAAGCAAACTTACCTACATAGCCCAAGGTCTGAGACAAGGCCAAGCTGAGGGTTGTTACTTGGGCTGCTAAATCTGGAATGCGCGTCAGTGACATGCGCACGCTAGGCCCAGAGATACCGATGCACGCAATGCACTGTCCTGCGTCATCGTAAACAGGTGCCGCCAAACAGCGCACGCCGAGATAATTTTCTTCGTCATCAAAAGCGTAACCTTGGCTGCGAATAGTTGCAAGGTGAGGCTCGAGCGTCTCCGCCTTTGTAAACGTATACTCCGTTCGTACTGTCAAATCTGCTGGTAACGGCAACTCCATAAACGCAAGCAAACACTTCCCAATCGCCGTGCAATGTAAGGCCTCACTACGGCCCACCACCCCACTAACTTTAAGCGATGCAGGCGCGTCCACATCCTCAATTACCAGCGCTCTACCACCAGAATGCACAGCAGTATGGGCGCACTCGCCAGTGAGTTCAACAAGTTGCTGTAAAAATGGGTGGGCAAGCTCGCGCAAACGTACGTGCACACTATCAAGTTGCGGTTCCCTGACTTGTTGTTGCAATTTAGGGCCTAACCGATAACCACGTGACCCAGCAGCCCGCTCTGCATAACCATGCTGGCACAAGGTACTCATGAGCCTCGAGGCACTGCTTTTGTTCACCCCCAAGTGACTAGCTAGCTCAGAAACACTCACGAGTGTGAGCGCGTCTTCAGCAAGCAGCATGTCAATGGCCCTAAGGCCTCTCGCCAACGATTTAATTTCGGACATAGTCGAACTTTAGCCTAACGGATTGTTGCCTCACACGCAACACCTTCTGTATAGTCAGCTACATCCATTATTTGTAGTTTTAGCGATCTAGACAGATTATGTTTATAGTAGTGTCATACATTTAAATATGTAATGTTGCTTCATACGCATCAATCATCATTGACAGCCACTGCAAACTCTAGTATATTTGCTAGGTACATATTTCAATCTGGTTGCCTTAAAGATGCTCTGTGCAAACATGCACGGACAACGTGATGGGCTCGAGTCAA
>JBCCBI010000505.1:0-3724 GCA_039034155.1 Deinococcota bacterium
CACGTATAGTGACGACTTTTGTCTCATAGCTGGACTGCACAACTTCAGAAAACGGGACACCCTAGCTTGGTGAGTTGACGCTCTTAATCCCAAATTCTTCATAGCTCGCTACAACCATAATTGCTATTTCGCAGATGGTTTAAGGTATTAAAGTTTTATCTCCTTTGTTTCATTCATTACCTCAAGCCTTCGTTTCATTGATGGATGCATTAGCGAAAGATTATATAAGACTCTGCCAAGCTATTGGCAAACAACCAGACATGGTACTACTAACACCTATTGAAGACGCCCTCAAAAGCTTGGATACCCAAACTTGAATGTTTACATCACGTGTGTTCACCAAATGAGTCATAACCCACCTTCAGACGCGTAAACTAAAGCATGGGTAAACAATACGATCACCTCAGCAGCATGTTGCAAGAGTTCATTAGCCAGCAGCACATGTTTTTTGTTGCTACAGCCAGCGCAAATGGCCGCGTGAACGTTTCCCCCAAAGGCATGGACAGCTTGCGCATCCTCACCCCTAACCGTGCAGTTTGGCTTAGCGTCACCGGAAGCGGTAACGAAACCGCTGCCCACATCGCTGAAAACAACCGCATGACCATTATGTTTTGTGCGTTTGAAGGCCGCCCCATGATCTTGCGCTTGTACGGTAGCGCGCGGGTCATTCATCCTCGAGACGACGACTGGACAGAGCTGCTGAGCTTATTTCCAGAAATTCCTGGCACGCGGCAAATTTTTGACCTCAACTTCGACCTCGTGCAAACCTCTTGCGGAATGGCTGTACCCCTCTATGACTTTCAAGGTCAACGTGACGACCTCATCCAGTGGGCAGACCGCAAAGGCGACGACGGCCTTGAAGCCTATTGGACAGAGAAAAACCAGCTTAGCCTCGACCAAAAACCCACCTATTTGTTAACTGATTCAGCCGTACCTGTTAGTAAGTAACCTGTTCATCAAGCGTACATTTAAGTGGGCAGACATCTTCGGGTGTACCCTTCACAACCACCTGAACGTGTGAACTTGCTAGCATAGTTTATGGATACACACCACCATCAACGGATGCACGTTACTCGCTTGACAGCGACGTTCCTAGGAACGCGTACGTGATGCAACTTAGCAACCCTTGGGTATTGCTGTCATTGCCGCTTGTACTGCTACTTCCCAAAGCCACCCGCTGGCGCTGGCGGGCGGTGGCACTTGCGTTGTTTATTGTGGCTTTGGCTGGACCCACGCGCTTAAGCCCAAGCGGGGCGGTGGCGGTGCTCGTTGATGTGTCTGAAAGTGTGGGTGAAACGGCTCTGGTTGCACTCGAGCAGTTTGACTTTGACGGCCTCAGCCAGCCGCCTGAGGTGTTTCAATTTGCAGGCGATACAGCCAGGGCGGAGGATGTTGCCGAAAGCGGTAGTGTGAGTGCACTTTTACCTGAACGCACAGATTTAGCGCGGGCGCTACAAGTGGCGGCTGCAAGTGACACGGCTCGAGTCCTGGTGATTAGCGATGGCGTTCAGTCTGCAGGTGACGCCCTACTGGCGCTCCCGCCTGTTGCAGTAGATGCCTACCCCATCCCCAGCCGCAGCAACGTGCGCTTGGCATCGTTACTGGCACCCGAACAAGCAAGTCCCGGTGAAACGGTAGATGTAACCGCCGTTATTGAAAGTGACCAAGCGGTTGAGGTGGTGCTCTACCCCAGTTTAGAGGGAGATGCCCGCGAGCTTGCACCCATTCGCAGTCAACTTCAACCAGGTCGGAATCCCGTACAACTCGCGCTACCTGTGAGTGGCGAAGGTAACCTTACGCTCACGGCACGGCTCGAGGTTCCCCTTGACCAACCCACTTCTGACGATACAGCATCCGTAGATATTGCCGTCAGTCAAGAAGACCCCATCCTCATCATCAATGACCCGGCCATGGTACGCCTGCTTGGGATTCAAGGCTTTGACGTGCAAGTAGGCGGCCCGCAAGACATCACCAGTCCGTTGCGTTACAGTGCCATCATCATTCGAGATGGCGTGCGCGCGTTTACGCCAGGGCAGTTAGAGCTTTTGGGAAGTTACGTAGACAACGGCGGCGGTCTCATGATGACGGGTGGCCCGGAAAGTTTTGGCTTAGGGGCCTGGTACCGCACCCCGGTTGAGGACGTGCTGCCAGTATCAACCGACTTACGTACAGACGTGCAACTCCCGCTAGTAGCAATGGTCATTGTGCTAGACAGATCGCAGTCGATGAGTTCAGGGCGGCCCAGCAAAATTAGCCTAGCTAAAGAAGGTGCCATTAGCGTGGTGGAGCTAGCCTATCAAGAAGACCGCTTAGGGCTTATCACCTTTAGTGACCAAACTGAGTGGGCATTTGAGCTTCGCCCAGCAACCGACCGGGGCAAGTTGGAAATGCTGCAAGCTATTTTGGATATTGATACCCAAGGCGGCACTATTTTGCGTCCAGCATATGAACAAGCGCTGGATACATTGCGCGCCAGTGACGCGTCCGTCAAACACATCATTATCCTTTCAGACGGGCAACTTTACGACGGACGCGGACCGTTTAGCGATGGCAGTGAAGCCACTGACTTTGACGACCTCGCCCGTTTGGGGTTTGGGGATGGTATCACCACCTCCACCATTGCACTGGGGGAAGGGGCAGATTTTGAGCGGCTCGAGGCCATTGCTAGATCCGGCGATGGACGCTACTACTCCGCGCTGGACGTAAGCACGCTGCCACGCATTTTTACTAACGAAGCCCTCACTGCCACACGCTCGCTTTTACGCGATGGCGGTTTTGCCCTCACAGCCCGCCGTCATCCATTGGCGCCCACCTTGTCCAGTGCGCCGCCCATGTTAGACGCGTATATTGCTAGCAGCCTTAAACCGGAAGGTGAGGTGATCCTCGAGGCAGCCGACGGTGAACCCGTTGTCGCTGTGAGCCGCCAAGGTCTAGGGCGCAGTGCCGCGTTAACCACCGACCTCAACACCTGGGCCGGGCCGCTTGGGCGTTGGGCAGATTTGCCAGCTGTTTTGGGCACCATCACCCGTTGGTTACAAGCGCGTCCGGCGGAGTACTCTGCTACGGTGAACCGCGAAAGTGGACAGCTAAAAGTGGTAGTGGATGCCGTTAAAGATGGTGAGTACATCAACAATGAATTTTTAGAAGCGCGCTTTCAGGGCGTCACCCAAGAACTCAGCCAAGTTGCGCCGGGGCGCTATGAGGTCTTGCTCACACCCAACAACGACACGATCAGTACAGGCGGTACGGTTTTGATTGTGCGCGGTGCGGATGTTGTTGCTAGGGCACGCGTCACCACGCCCAACGCTGAATTTGCTACAGGAGGACTAGAAACCCTAAGTAGCCTAACCCGCCGCAGCGGTGGCGAGCTTGTCCCCGAACCGGGGCGCTACACACCCATTACACCTGTTGCTGAGACTGAGTTGTGGATGTGGTTTGCGAGTCTAGGACTTGCAGTATTCATAGCTGAGCTCATCGCCAGACGGTTTGCGTTTTTGTGGCAAGGTCAATCGCCAGAGGCTTGATTCGCTGAATCGTTCAATGCTAATAGCCCATTAAGGTAACTAGACGCGAATCCGATATACCTTACCAACATCACCCACAGATAACCCCAAACTTCATTTTTTCTGATGTTTGGGGTTATTGCAATTTTGGTAGCAGCTACACGCGTTAGTGACACGTATGTAGCAACATCTGATGGAATCTCCCCTTCTCCCTTTCCCCC
>JBCCBI010000506.1:0-3714 GCA_039034155.1 Deinococcota bacterium
GTAATGTCTTCAGCAAGCCCTAAAAGACCTATGACATCACCTTGTTCATTACGTAATGGCAGTTTACTTGTACGCAACCAAGACGATTTGTCAGCAGGCGAAACCTCTTCAAAGTTTAATTTTGCTTTCCCCGAGTGCATGACTTCAAGGTCATCACGGCGGTAGCCTGCAGCAGCTTCGCGATTTGTTGTCGTATCAAAATCGGTCTTACCTACAATTTCGTCAGGGCTGGCAAACCCAGCAATATCAGCAAATCTTTTGTTGCCGCCCAAAAAGTTAAGGTTGCGGTCTTTCCACACAACAATGCCCGGCATGTTGTCAATAACAAGGCGCAGCAGGTTTTGACTTTCTTTAACTTCGCGGCGCATGTCGGTAACATCTGTTGAGAAACCCCCGACTGCTAAGACCTCGTTATCTTCATTAAAGATAGGAAACTTTGTTGTTATTAGGTTGCGCGTGCCTACACGTGTAGGTATATCTTCTTCTAAGGTGATAACTTGCTTAGTGTCAATCACTTGACGCTCTGGACTGGCAAATTCAGCTGCGCGGGAGGTTTCAAATATGTCTGCATCACTTAAGCCAATAATCTCACTGGCGGGCTTGTTATAGAAAATCTCTGAGGCGTTGTTGGCCCTCATAAAACGGAGGTCAAGGTCTTTAACCCAAACTGCACCAGGTGCGTGGGTGAAAAAGCCGTCGAGTAGGGCTTGGCTTTGCTGTAAATCCTGCGTGCGTTCTGCTAGAGTTTGCTCGAGCTCACCCACCAAGCGCATAACCTCAACAACGGGTGCAAGTGCTGTTGGCAGGCTAGCACACAACTCGACTAGTTCATCCATTAACGGCTGCTGGTGTTCCCAACCAACAGTGACAACACCAATCCAGCGGTTCTGGTTAATGAGCGGAATAAAAATGGCGCTTTCTCTGTGAAGTGATTTAAAAAAGCGCTTTGTGTCGTTGTCAAGGCGGGTATCGTTAGCAATATCCATAAAAAAGGTTGCTTCATGCATATTGGCTAGCCAAATGTCAGCCCCAGGGAACTTATCAAGATGTGTCCGCGTACCAATAGGGGAGTGCTGTATATTAGCTTGATCTAGATGTGTAGCAGTAAACGTGGCCCACTCCGGCCTGCCTTGGTTATCAAGATCAATATAGCTAAGTCCAAAGGCTGCACCCCGTCCCAAAGGACCTAAGTAGTCAGCAACACAAGCTAATATGCCATCAATGCTATTTACTGTTTTGAGTTCATTATCTAAATCGTTGAGCTTCGCAAGACGAATATTGTTGTGTTCTAATTGCTGAGCAGCGTGTTTGCGCTCGGTAATGTCGTAGGCAATGCCCAAGACACCATTAATATTATCTGATTCGTCATAAAGCGGTGAAATGTAATTTTCGTAAACCTGACCTGCTACTTGCGTTTCTAAAACAATCGACTCGCCCTCGAGCGCACGTTTAGCAGCCTCAGACACACCCTGCATGTCCTTATACAGCGTAAAGAGTGATAGTCCAACGACTTGACCAGGTGCTAGTCCAAGACCCACAAGTGCTTTGCCTTCTGAAAGAGTAAAGACCCCTTCTTTATCTGTTGTAAAGATGATAACGGGTAGGTTAGCTACGACCATTCGCAAACGTTGCTCATTGCTGACAAGTGCCTGCTCAGTGTGCTTACGATCAGTAATGTCAATAGCTAGCCCAATCATGCCACTTAGCTCGCCATCAGCATCGTAGATAGGGGTGTAGATATTGTCAAAATATTGACGTGTAGATGCCGTGTAAGATTCAAAGGTTACAGCTTCACCTGCAAGTGCAGTGCGTACATTGGTAAGTAGTGCAGTGTCGTTGGAATAGCGTTCAAAGAGGGATTCACCAACAACATCACCTGAAGCGCGCCCAATACTTGCCAGATCACGACCTTCAAAAAGCGTATAAACGCCGTCTTTATCAGTACTAAATAGGACAACCGGCATGTTGGAAATAAGCGTACGCAAGCGTGCTTCGCTTTCTTTGAGTGCGTTTTCTGCTTTGCGCTGTTCAGTAATGCGTTGCGACATCATCATGCCCGCTTGAACTTCCGAGTTACCGTCTAAATAAATAGGGACAAAACGGGCGCTGTAGAGCTGACCTGCAAAGCTAACATCATGCTGAGCTGCTTCGCCTCTAAAGGTAGCTTGGTAGATGGGCTCGAGCTGCGCAATAAGCTCTGCATCCAAAAGTTCATAGATGGTTTTACCCACAAACATACTTTCTTCGATGCCTAAACGTTGCGACTCTTCACCTTTAAACATGGTGTATCTAAAGTCTTTATCAAATAAGACAATAGACCCGTTTGGGTAGTTTTCTAATACAGCTTCGTAGGTTTTTTGAGTTGCTGCAATTTCTGCTGTGCGCTCACTTACGGTTTGCTCGAGGCTATTAATCAAACGCCAGTTATCAAGAGGTAACGCTGCTAGCTCCGTTGCTATGTGATACCAGCGCAAACGCTCAGAATCAACTTTAGCGACCTGTACGGCTGTTACAGTTAAAAAGCCAATCCAACGGTTTGCTGCAATCAAAGGGATATACAGCAGGGCGCTAACGCCCTGAGCCAGTAGATAATCTTTGGTTGATTGAGATAAGTTGCTATCACTAAGTGCATTGCCACTAACGTAACTTTGTGTGAGGCAGTCACCTACAAATGGAGCGCTGGAAATCTTTTGGATGCTACTTATATCTGAAGACATGCCATGTTCTTTGTGCCAAGATGCTGTTACATAGTAGTGAGTTGGTAACTGGTTAACTGGGCTAGGGGACACCTCAACAGAAGGTGCTAGGTCAACTGGGCTGTCAAAAAGACACAAACTAAGCTCGTGAGCTAGGTCGGTAACAACCCACGTTTTTAATACTTTGACAAGAGCTACAGGCGTACTAGCTTTAGCGATGGCCCGGCTAAGCTGATAAATCCGCTCTGTTTCTTTACGTTGACGCTCAGAGGTGGCAAGGCTGGTTTCAAGATGTCGTTCAGCTTCTTTTTGTGGGGTAATGTCAGTCAGAACAGCTAGAAAGAAGGGTACTTCGTTTTCTACAATATGTGTTAAATTCACCATGGCTTCGCGTTTTGTACCATCTTTGCGAATAATTTGGCATTCTCCTACGTTAGCAGCTAATTGAGATTTGAAATTTGTGTGTATATCGGCAGCACGTTGAATGTCTTGCTCAATCATTAGCTTGTCAATGGACTCGCCAAGAAGCTCATCACGGCTGTAACCAGAAAACTCACAATAGGCGTCGTTGATGCGCACAATCTGGCGTGATATGTCTGTAATACATATTGGAACAGTAGGATTGTCCCAAATAGCCACTAAAAACGTTTCATTAGGTTGGGAAGTAGATGACATCACGATTGATCGTCCTCCTCTGAGAACACTGCATTGAGTTGGCGCGATCAACACGAGCCTTGCAGTCAGGACTCAGGCGCATAAATAATGCTTTGTGATTTTAGTCACTCTTCAAAAAAATTTTCTAACATTTCTCTTAAGGCACGCAACTCATCGGCGCTTTGTCAGCTACTGATCGCCTCATTTATGTGAGAAGCATGAAACAGATGATACGTTGTTACCACGTTGTAAACAGTGGCATGTACTAGCGTTGTATTTTGAGCGTAGGTGAAACTGCATGAGAAAATTGTTCAATTGAATTTGACTTTGTAGCATAACTCCCCCTTATATCAATATCCTCAGA
>JBCCBI010000507.1:0-3714 GCA_039034155.1 Deinococcota bacterium
AGTCTGGGTTCACCTCAAGCGTCTTGCCCACCAGCTCGAAACAACTGTCTATCAACTCAAGCAAGGACTGCTTGATGACTACATGAGCCAGCAACTTAAACAACCTTCCTATCCCATGAGGTTGTGTGCGTAAGTCCTATGTGTTTTAACTTGGAGGTACTTAAGTTCAAAGGAATATTTCAACTGAGGTCGTTAGTAGGTCGTTACTGAGCTAATTTTAGGGGGCTCGAGCAGCTACGTATTCACACGGCAAGCTAAGACCATTAAAGATAAAGCAGTGACGAACCTCGAGCACTCCACCCGCATGTCTCAAACATCACCGACGTCTTAAGCATTAACACAGTACTTGTGTGTTTAGGCGTCCATAAAAGATGGTATAGTCACAGCGCAGATATTATTCTTCAAAGGTCCTAAGTATCAACCAACATAGGAATTGATTAGATAGACAGTCTTTTTTGTTTTAATTGTATAGTGCCAACTAGCAATTAATAGACACAGCGACAACGATTTTGCTATTTCAAACCTCAATTTGCAAGCATCAACAACTTTGTTAGGCTTATCTAGCTACGTTGAAACGCTGTCACAATACATCATCTTTGGATTGATCTCTGGTTAGCCTAACAGCGCCCACGCCTGTGGCATGGCATTAATAATCATACGGCGCTCAACCTACAAGGAGGCTTGTGTCTCACCAACAGCTCTACCATGATTTGCTTACCTTTGCACCGTCAGCTGTGTGTCACTGTGACGGGTGGGGCACTATTGTTAAGGCAAACCCAGCGGCTCATAAGCTCTTGGGATGGACAGCTCAAACACTTTCTGACACAGCTTTTGAAACCTTGATTCACCCACAAGATCAAGCTTTATTTACAGAGCAATTTGCACGTTTAAGACAAGCTGAGGTTAACGCGACACCGCTACATTGCACCTTACGCTGCGTGCATGATGGCATGCTTAATACACTCCCTAACGCGCGTCCAACGTATGTATCTGTAGATGTGCAACTGGTTGGTGTATGGCAAGCTACAGGCGAGCTCGAGCACAGCCTCATTTGGTTATGCGAACACGCCTCAACGCCTAGCACACCAGTGACAGCTACCCCAGCCAGTATCACATTTCCTACTCCAGAGGCAGATACTGAGCCACCCAGTCAAACAACATCTTTAGCAGATGACTCAGCTGACTTCTGGCTTGATACTAACCCCACAACCTTTTTTGTTATTGACCAAGATGAGCGCATCATCTCATTAAGTGAGCAAGCGCACAAGCTTATATCACGACGTGCAGCTGAGCCAGCAGCTTCTCTTGACCAACTCGTTGACCAACCAGGGTTGTGGCGTCAAGTGCTAGGGCTTGATGATAGTCGTGTTCAAGCTGCCCTAGAACACGCGCTACAACGTCAACAGGCTTGCTACGTTGAAGTGCTTACAAGCCATCAAGACGCGTTTACCGTGTGGCAAGCCGTGCACGGACTCCCCGTTAATGGCAAGCTGATGATTAAGCTCGAGAACATCACCACGCGCAAGTACGACCGGCACATGCTAGTTGCCGCTAAACACCGGGCTGAAACGCTGTTTGCACAACGCAATGCCATTTTGGAAAGCATTAGTGATTACTTTTTGATTGTCGACAGTCACATGTGCTTGAGCTATGTCAATCAAGCGTTTGCCAAACACCTAGGCACACACACCACCAATTTACTTGGTCAATCTTTGTGGAACGTCTTGGAATTAGCGGCAACCAATCCACTACGGCGCGCATTTGTTGAGACGGTTGCGCTCAACGAATCAAAATATGCTGAGGCTGAGCTTGTTACTGCAGACTTAGCCGGGCGTACAGTAGGGTTTCAAACATATCCCTTTCAAGCTGGGTTCATTGCCTACGGTCAAGATATTAGTCAGCGCAAACACACCGAGCAAACACTCATTCAGGCGCTACACGACCAAGAAATTATCTTAGATAGTATTGCCGATGGTGTCAGCGTTTTAAGCCCCGACTGGATTTATGTTTACGCCAATCAAGTTATTCGCAATAGCGTTCCAGATATTGTCGGTAAGCGTTACTTCGACCTTTTTCCTGAACATAAAGGGTCGTTATTTGAACGCTACTACCAGCAAGTCTTTGCAACGGGTCAGCCGGCCCGCTTTGAAGCTATATCTCACATGCGCAACTTTTGGGTTGAGGTGCGTGTTTTCCCCACTCAAAATGGGATTATTATTTATTCAATAAATATTGATGAGCGAAAAAAGCTCGAGCTGCGCTTGCAAGATACCTTGAACCAACTAAGCACCAGCGAAGAAAAATTCCGCACGTTTTTTGAAGAAAGTATCCTCGCGTGTACCATGTTTCTTTTTCATGATAATCCTGCCCAAGAGCAGCTTTTTATTTACAACAAAAAATTTGAAAAACTTGTTAGTCAAACAGCCTTTAGCGACTATCAGGACAACCTGACGAGCTTTGACAACATTGTTACGTGTCTTGCTGATATATCTCACCCTGAAGACCATCACTACGACATTGACCAGTTTGAGCGTATGGTGCAAGGCGAACAAGTCAGTTATTACATCGAAAAACGCTTTCTAACGCGTGCAGGGCAAGCTCTCTGGGTTGAGATTAACTGCATCCTTCTACGCGATGACAATAACGAACCCTCCATTGCTCTTGCCATCATCCAAGATATCAATGAGCGTAAGCGAACCAAACAAGCCCTCGAGCAAGCGCTTGCAGACAAAGATATACTGCTTAAAGAAGTTCACCACCGTGCTAAAAACAACATGCAACTTATTGCGTCTATGCTGGCCATTCAGTCACACAAGCTCGCTGACGATCTCGCCAAACAAGCCTTATTAGATAGTCGCAACCGCATCAACTTACTTGCTGACATTCACCGGCTTATGTATCAAGATAACAACAATGACCTAGAGGACAACGTCATTGACGTTGGTCAGCAGTTGCGCAAACTAACTAGCAACCTTAGTAAAGGCCTCGCAGATCACGCGATCCACTTAGAAAGTAACATCGCCAGTTTTAATTTAGCAGGTCATCAAGCTGTGCCCCTTGCGCTCATTGCCAACGAGTTACTCACCAACGCATTTAAACATGCGTTTACCGAGCCTAGAGACGGCGACACGATCACTATTAGCCTTGTACGTGAGGAAGATAACGTCGTGCTCGAGGTACGTGACAATGGTCGCGGTTTGCCCACAGGCACCCTTAGTAGCGAACAAGAAAGCCTTGGTGCCATTATGCTCACGTCACTAAGCGATCAACTTGCAGCGCAGTTGGATATTCGTAACCACCTCGAAGGTGGCTGTGTAGCCCGTGTTGCCTTCCGGATAGATGTTTTTGGTCGTTTTTCAGCTTGATGGTGTGTTGACGACAGGTACTACCTGGTATGAGGTTTACGTTGAAGATGATAGAGATAGCTATTTAAGCGTGCCTGCCGCATTTGTAAAGGCTGTACTATGAACTTACGTGTTCGGTTTGCTGAGACAGATCAAATGGGTATTGCCCATCATGCCAGTTATGTAATCTGGCTCGAGGCCGCCCGCATCGAGTGGTTACGCGAGCGCGACATGAGCTACCGCGAGATTGAAGCGGCTGGCATAAGTTTAGCAGTTACTAAGATTCAGGATAACTACAAACGCATTGCTCTGTTTTATGTCGTGCTCGAGGTCACACCTTCACTCACCCTTGCTAAGAGTCGTCTCTTTG
>JBCCBI010000508.1:0-3701 GCA_039034155.1 Deinococcota bacterium
ACAACTTATTTAGGTATGGGCCCTTAGCTCAGTTGGTTAGAGCAGTCGACTCATAATCGATTGGTCGTGGGTTCAAGTCCCCCAGGGCCCACCATGATAAGAGCGTGATGACTTTTATTTGTCGCGCTCTTTGTTTATTGAGCGTCGAAATATTGAGTTAGTCATAAATTCATATGACTTTGCCTTTTGCTCAAATACAGGTTTTGTGGCTTGTTCAAGTTTTACTTGGATCTCATGTAAATCATTTCGAATTTCATCTCCTGAGTCATATGTGTCCCAGAAAATACCTTCATATTTTTGCATTTTATTTAGATGCTTCTCAAACTCTTTGTCTGACATCTGACCACCTTGTCTTGGCCAATAGTGAATCGCCAATCGGCGTGCGGCTATAAAGACTTTATCTCTTGTCTTTATTGTTAATTGAAATATGTCTTCGGTGTCCGACCCAAAAAACGCCATGAATCGATATTTCAGCTTAAAAAATTTGTTAAAAATCTCTTTTTTAGTTTCATACCTTTCAAAAACTATGTAGCCACGATCAAGTAACTTGGCTTCATCGGCTTTTTCATCTTCACTTTTCTTTCTTGACTTACCTTCGCCATCATATGAAAGGGGGTTACGTATCATTGCCATCGCATCTTTAAGTTCAAAGAAAGTTGATAGCGCCTCTTCTGCTAATTCAATTTGACGCTTTCCAATAAACTCTCTTTTCCATGCATCAATCCCTGCAATAATTGCCCAGCAGGCAGATAATACTCCAAAAGTTTGTGCAATTAGAGCAATTAATTGTACAGTCGTCACAAAAGACTCCTAACTATCTAAGTCTAGGGGCACTACATAACTGTAATTTTGTTTAACAAACATGTTTCAACTCCTGTTTGGACTTACAATGAGACTATTGGTTTCCGGTAAAGTGATTTTCTATATAGTGAAGAACAACAAATAGCCTACCAGTATTTCTCTGTTTTATGCGTCAGTCGCGTCTAGTTCGCAGGTATCTTATGGCTCAAATCCGTAATCTGATTGAACCCCTTCCAAACTAACGTAGCCCAAACGCAAATCCCTCAAAATAGCGTCTTTATCCCTTTTGTGAACGTCTCCAAACCCACCACCTCCAGCAATATGTAGTTCAACTTTATCGCCTGGTAAAAGCTCAATAGCTGGGAACAAAAACGTCTTTTGCCCGTTGATGTAAACCTCACCAATTTTTCCGGGACGCCCACCTGCTAACCCTAGCGGCAAGGTGGTAATGCGGTCGGGTGTTAAGTTAAAGATCATAGGTGCATGACCAACATGCGTAAAGCTGATAATTTGCCCAAGGCCGCCGCGATACTGACCTGCACCCGCACTGTCTATACGAAGTTCTTTGCAGTTAAACAAAATAGGTGCGTTGCTTTCCAATATTTCGCAGGGCGTTATGGTGCTGTTGTTAGGGTAGGCAACAGGCAACATGCCGTCCATACTGGGTTGTCCACCACGCCCCCCGTGCGGAAGCATGTCCACTAAGTAGTTGCCATAGTCTTCTTCGGAACCTCGAAGCACCCAGGGCCAAATAGCACCATTACACGCTTGTGCGTGTTCAGCAAAAATAGGCCATAATGCACCAAACAGTACTTGGTTGAGATTGTTTGTCGTTTTAGCTCGAGCTTTTACGGCAATGGGAAACTTGGCATTTAAAATTGAATGCTCAGGAATATCCACATGAATGGGGCGAAAGAGTGCTTCGTTATTGGGTATCTCTGGCACGAGGGCACATTTAAAAGGGTACATGGTTGACGAAAGCGTGCTGTTGTATGACGAGTTAATCGCACCTTTATACGACTCGGGGGAGGTGCCATTGTAGTTCACAAAAATGTCTGCGTCACGCACCTCGACACTTACGTGTAAGTGAACGGTGTCAATGTAGCCATCAATATCAAGTCCGTACTCATACATGCCAGCTGGTAGTGCTTTAATCCGTTGCCGCATGCTGCTTTCAGAACGCTTGGTAATCTCCTCAGCTAAGTCAGAGATGTCATCAACATGACGCTCTTCCAAAAACGCACAAAGCCTTTCAGCGCCAATCTTGGCAGCACCTGCCATCGCTCTTAGGTCTCCCAGTAACAACTCAGGTACACGGCAGTTTGCACCGATAATGTCAAACGCCATGTGGTTTTCTTGCCCTGCCTCATAGAGTTTAAATGGTGGCATTCTGAGGCCTTCACTAAAGACGTCGTCGCCTTCAATTTCCCCTAGGTGACCGCCCACGTCTGACATGTGCGAAACCGTGCCAAGACAAGCCACTATGGTTCCTTTATAAAAAATCGGCGTCAGCAAAATGTAATCGGGTAAATGCCCGGTGCCGTACCAAGGGTCATTGGTGGCAAGAACATCACCGGGCTGAAGGGTGTCATGTGGGAAATGCTCGAGCAAAACCTTAGCCGTTAGCGGATACACAGCCGAAAAGTTTGCGGTGCTAAGTTGCGACTGGCACAAAGAACGCCCGTCTCTGTCAGTCAATATGCACGCAAAGTCACGACTTTCCCGCAGGATAGTTGAAAAGGTTGTTTTTACAATGATGCTATCAACCTCATCCATAATTGCAATGAGGCGTTGCCAGAGGATCTCGAGCTCTATAGGGTCAAGGGTAGCTGCCATGGTTTGGCATACCATATATCGTCTGTGACGTGTTGCTTCAAACTTCTAACACCCATCAACATAAGTAATACTCTTCAGTCCACAGTAATTGAATTAGTCTTTAAGGCTTCATAAGCAAGAACCATGTCATTGATGTTGCCGCGACTCACGACTCTTTACTTCAAGAGAGAATATACAAACGCCACATCACCAAAGAAAATCACAAGATCAGCACAACCCGCAAATCATTCACATTGATATGAGTTGGCCCAGTTTTAATAAGTGTGCCTAGTCGTTCAAAGTAAGTGTAAGCATCATGCCGGGTCAGGTAGTCACGAGCTTCGCGTAAACCAAAAGGCAAACTATCCGGTGAGATAATTGCGCCAGCAGCATCACCTATGCCGTCGATACCGTCGCTATCTGCAGCGAGTGCATAGGTGTTGGGAAGGCCAGCAAGTTCGATAGCAAGCGCGAGCAAAAACTCACAGTTGCGCCCACCCCGTCCAGTTTCATCTGTATCAGTTTGACGAATAGTAACACTGGTTTCACCCCCACTCAGCAGCGCACATGGGCGTGCTAGCGGTTGACCATGGTCACAAACTTGGCGGGCAAGTGCAGCGTGAACCTTG
This sequence comes from Deinococcota bacterium, assembly GCA_039034155.1. Classification (GTDB taxonomy): domain Bacteria; phylum Deinococcota; class Deinococci; order Deinococcales; family Trueperaceae; genus JBCCBI01. Next base: position 3,246 of record JBCCBI010000508.1, read on the forward strand.
GCAACGTCTTTGGCTTCGCCAGTGAGTGAATTGGTGAGAATCAGTGGAGTAATGCCTTCCTGGCGGAAGGTATTCGCTGCTGCCTCGAGCATCCCCTGGGCAGTCGCTACAATATGCGTTTCAGTGCGGCTAAAACAAGCGGCAGTCTCATCTGGCGTATCGGGCAAATTCCCAGCAACACCTTGAGTGAGCACGCGCTTAGCTGCAGGCTGGTCAAGTTCGTAACGCTCAAAAATCTCGAGTGCATCTGCAAAGGTGCTACTGTCTAGCACGGTTGGTCCCGAGGCAATGCTACTGGGATCATCCCCTGGTACGTCGGAGATTAACAGAGACACAACCTTAGCTGGGAAGGCAACCTCCGCTAAACGCCATGCTCCAAAAAACGCAGTTGCTCCAAACCTTCGCGCTTTTCCAGCGCGCCGATCGGCAATGTCGCGTAGTCTCGCAAAGCCTGAG
>JBCCBI010000509.1:0-3694 GCA_039034155.1 Deinococcota bacterium
GAATTCGCTCGCACCGCCTCCCGCCTCGTCGAGATGACCGCCGCGTGATGGCGGCCCGACCGCCTCACGGCCGCGCCTCCACGACCCCCTGGCCACAAACCAACGCTGCGGAGGACGGGCCTAAGTTTTGATGAAGATTATGTCATTGAAGGTCAGTTTTCTGCTGAAAGTGGTCAAGCAGCCATGAAACGGTTACTGGATAGAAAGCTTCATGTGACTGCTGCTTTTATTGCCAACGATCTTATGGCAGCTGGTGCGTTTCGTACCTTACGTGAAGCTGGTATTAGCATTCCCAACGACCTTTCGCTTGTGGGCTATGATGATGTCTTCATAGCCCAATATATTTTCCCTGCGCTTACGACCATTCAACAACCTCTTGCTGAGATGGGTCGTGCCGCAGCTCAATTAGCGCTTTCTTCGCTCTTCAAAACGTCTTTGACTAAAGATTTGACTGAAGAGAAAACTTACTTTGAACCGCAGCTTGTAAGGAGGCAATCTGTCCAAACACGCCCGTCTGAATAACGTTTTTAGGTTTATATATGTAAGTTTCCCAACTAGGTTATTTCAGTTGCAAGCGCAACTGTTTAACAAATTCACCGCAATGTAGTTCAATTTCCAAGTGAACCTATGTTGTCAATAAGAAAGGAAAAAATGAAAACGATCCATAAAATGTTGGTCGCACTTATAGTGCTTTTTGGGTTTACCGCCGCAAGTGCCGAGGATTTAGAAGTCATGCACTGGTGGACCTCTGGTGGTGAAGCTGCTGCTGTTGCCGAATTTGCTAAGGCATTTGACGCTACTGGCAATACCTGGGTAGATACTGCCATTGTTGGGGGTGAGCAAGCTCGAGCCGTTATGGTTAGTCGCCTTACCGGTGGTGACCCTATGGGTGCGTTCCAGTTTAATCATGGCCGCCAAGCAGAAGAACTTATTGAGGCTGGTTTGCTGCGCGATCTGACCGACATTGCTGAAGCTGAAGGCTGGTTAGATATTGTCAACCCAACCTCACTGCTTGACGCCTGCACCGTTGACGGCCGCATCTACTGCGCGCCTGTAAATATTCACTCTTGGCAATGGCTGTGGATTAGTCACCAAGCCTTTGAAGACGCAGATTTAGAGATCCCTACCAACTGGGCCGAATTTGCTGCTGCTGCACCAGCGCTTGAAGCCGCAGGTAAAATTCCTCTCGCGATGGGTCAGCAAGGCTGGCAGCAGTCGGGTGCGTTTAACGTGATGATGGCCACGCTTGTTCCCCAAGACGTGTATCTAGCTGTTTACGACGCAAAAGACACTGACATAGCTGCTGGTGAAGATATTGCTAAAATCTTCCAAGCTGCTTCTGATGCACGTGACATGGCTGCCAACTCAACTGTTCAAAACTGGAATGACGCTACTAACCTGGTGATTACAGGTCAAGCTGGCGGTCAAATCATGGGTGACTGGGCGCAAGGTGAATTTGCAGTTGCTGAGCAAGTAGCTGGTACCGACTACAGTTGCTTACCTGGTCTAGGTATTACAGAGGTGCTCGGCACAGGTGGTGACGCTTTCTACTTCCCAGTTCTTGAAGACGAAGCTCAGATTGCTGCACAAACTGAACTTGCTGCCCTTCTTCTTAAGCCAGAAACACAAGTTGCTTTTAACTTGAAAAAAGGCTCATTACCTGTTCGTGGTGATATTGACCTTTCAACTGCCAATGATTGCATGCAAAAAGGTCTTGCCCTTTTAGCTCAGGGCAACCTCTTACCTGCTACTAGCCAACTTCTTACTCCAGATACAGAGAACCAGATCAATACCTTGTTCACCGAGTTCTTTGCTGATCCGTCAATGACTCCTGAGGATGCCCAGCAGCAGTTCGTGTCAATTATTGCAAACGCCGAGTAAGCTTAATCTTTCTCGTATATGTAACAAGCATTGGCCTGCATAAAATGGGCCGATGCTTGCTACTTAGTCAATAAGAAAGAAGAGATAGATGTCTTCAAAGCGCCCTAATCAACTTTTTCGCAACATGTCAGCCAAGGTAGCAGCCATTCCGATGATTGCAGCAGCCCTTGTTTTTATTGGTGGTACAGTTTGGACTGTTGTCTATAGCTTTACACGGTCGGGCTTGTTACCACGGTTGCAATGGGTTGGCCTCGCCCAGTACGAGCGGCTGTGGAATACAAAGCGCTGGATCGTATCGATCCAGAACCTCGCCATCTACGGCATCTGTATGTTGGTATTTCTCTTTGTGATTGGCTTTATACTCGCTGCCCTAATCGATCAGAAAATCCGCTTCGAGGACACAATTCGGACGGTGATCCTTTACCCTTACGCACTTTCTTTTGTCGTGACGGGTCTGGTGTGGCAGTGGATCCTAAATCCGGAGTTTGGCCTTCAGAGCATTGTGCGCGATCTTGGTTGGCAAAGTTTCACGTTTGACCCCCTTTACACACCGGACATTGCTATTTATGGCGTGTTAATTGCTGGTCTTTGGCAAGGCTCGGGGTTAGTTATGGTGCTTATGCTGGCAGGTTTACGCGGTATTGACCAAGAAATCTGGAAAGCCGCTCGAGTTGACGGTATTCCTGCTTGGAAGACCTATTTATTCATTATCATTCCTATGATGCGCCCTGTGTTCATAACAACCTTAGTGCTAGTGGTGACGGGTATTGTCAAGCTTTACGATCTGATTGTTGCCCAGACAGGTGGCGGCCCCGGCATTGCCACTGAAGTACCTGCAAAATATGTTTACGACATGATGTTTGCTGCTGCTAATCTCGGTCAAGGGTTTGCTGCTTCCACCATGATGCTTGTAACAGTTGCAATCATTATTATTCCTTGGGCAATGGTGGAATTCGGAGGCAAAAAACATGTCTGACATCCCTGCCTCTATCAGTACATCTATCGACCCATCTGTGAGTCCATTGGTAATGGAGGGACCGCGTGGTCCCAAACCACGTCGCACATTTTCGCGCCGGAACATCATGCTTTATGGCAGCTTATTTGTGATTGCTGCTTACTATGCTATTCCACTTTACATAATGATTGTAACGTCACTTAAAGGTATGCCTGAAATTCGTTTGGGAAATATTTTTGCGCCACCACTCGAGATTACGTTTGAACCTTGGGTCAAAGCATGGAGCGAAGCTTGCACTGGCCTAACATGTGAGGGACTTAGCATAGGCTTTTGGAACTCGGTACGAATCACCATTCCATCCGTCATTATCTCGATTATTATTGCTTCTGTGAACGGCTATGCCCTAGCTAATTGGCGCTTCAAGGGTGCAAATATCTTTTTTACCGTCCTAATTTTTGGTGCGTTTATTCCTTATCAGGTGCTACTTTATCCCATCGTTATTATGTTGCGTGAAATTGGTCTGTTTGGAGATTTAGCTGGCTTGGTGATTGTGCACTCGATCTTTGGTATGCCGATTCTCACGCTTTTATTCCGCAACTATTTTAGCTCCCTTCCTGAAGAGCTCTTTAAAGCAGCGCGTGTAGATGGTGCTGGCTTTTGGGGTATCTATTTTCGCGTTATGTTGCCTATGTCAATCCCGATTTATACGGTTGCTGTCATTTTGCAAGTCACAGGGATTTGGAATGACTTTCTATTTGGGCTGGTATTTACAGGTCCTGGAGCCTACCCCATGACCGTTGCGCTTAACAACATCGTCAATTCAACCCAAGGTGTGGTGGAATACAACGTCAATATGGC
>JBCCBI010000510.1:0-3685 GCA_039034155.1 Deinococcota bacterium
ATGGCGAGACGTGCTTAGCTAAACTACCTGTAAACTAGTTACAGTGACGATATACCCTCAAGGTTAAGGTACAACCCCCGCGGACGCACGTGATGACACCAGCGCGTATGTCCCAGTTGCAATTGCCTTCTCACTGGTGATCGCAATAATAAGCTGGTTCGCGGGCAGTGGGCCTTCTAAAACAAGTTCAGCGTGATTGTCGCCAGAGGTGTTGTCGAGGCTGTTCTCGAGCGCGCGCCAGCGTTCATCTAGCGCGTACAGCACGGGTTCAAAGTCAGTACTGGTGAGCGTCACACGCAAGGTACTGCCCTCACCTAAATCGCTGACATCCATCACCACGTAGTCACTGAAGCTGCCGGGGCGAGTGCTGCTGGTGCTGTCGCTGGCTGTCAAACTGCCCTCGAGACTCGCCCCACGGCGCAATTCGGGAAGGTCAGTAGCATTCACGAGGAGGGTTCTCGAGCGTGTCACCCCGTCTTCTATCACCTTCAACATGGCACGGTATAAGCCTGCCTCTGTATAGCGGTAAGTTACGTCTTGGACTCCCTCACAGGGCTTCTGGGTAATGTCCTCTGTGCCGTCACCATCAGCGTCCAGCGTGCAGACAAGCAGTCTGCCGCGGCCACTTTCAACCTGCCAACTGAAGCGAACGTCATCTTCTAGGGTAGCCTGGTCAGGAAAATTAGCAGACACCTGAAAATCACGTATCAAGGCAACATGACCATTATCCTGTTGTGGGTTTAAGGTGCTTGTATTGGCAAAGTTGATGCCCTGAACGCGCGCGCTATCTGCCCCATCTGAAATATTTGCGATGTCAACGAGTTGACGCACTGACGTTTCACGGGCATTGTCATAAATCCAGTCAGCTAGGGCAGGCACGTTGGTATACACGCCCGGCAGTCCAGCAAAACCGCAACCCACTCCCCAACTCGAGATACCGAGTTGTAACCAGCCTTCATTTTCAGGGTCACGTATGAGCAGGGGGCCACCACTATCACCTTGACACGCGTCCACATTGCCCGTAAGCCGCCCAGCGCAGCGCTGCGTATCCACATTGTCAATATCGTCGTAGATACTTGGTGCATTATCTTGATACAACTGCAAACAATCTTCTAGGGCCATCAACGGCACGTCCACCTCGTGCAGCACATCTGGCAACGCGCCGCCACCGCTGCTAAGGTCGCCCCAACCGACCACGTAAGCATGACTGACTGATGCTGCTTCTGACGCTAGCGGCACGGTAGCTAACTCCACGGGTTCAGCAAGAGACACCAGAGCAACATCAAAACCGCTGCGTTCCTGTTGGTAGTTGGGGTGGATGATGACATGGTCAAACGGAATGATGATGCCTTGTGTGTCATCTACATTTTGCCGCAAATGAACGCTCCCTAGATAGGCCACTTCATCTTCTCTCGGTGCGCAGTGAGCAGCCGTTAGTAGCCAGCTCGAGCTAATCAAGGTTGCCCCGCAGTAGTGTATAAAACCACCCTCAGCGCGCTCAAACTGCAACGACACCATAAACGGATAGTCTCCTTCTTGCAGACTGCCACCACCAACCACTTTACTCGCCTGGGTGGTTATATCTGCTTCAGCACCATCTTCTACAACACTGCGCCAGCCAAACGGCAGTTTTTGGGTAATAGTGTACGTTGACGCCGCATCTAAACCGGTAAGTTGATAGCGCCCACGACTATCAGTGAGGGTACTAAACTCAACTTCGCTGCCATCACGGATGTCGTTGTTGTTGGCATCTACAAAGGCAATCATTTGCACGTCAGCTAAACCAGTTTCGCCGTCATCACGCAAGCCATTTTGGTTGATGTCGTCAAAAACTAAGCCTTCTACAACGGCTTCACCTGCTGCCGGTGGCGCATCTTGCAAAACGCTATCCAGCACATGAATGAGGCCGTTATCTGCGCTATCATCTGTGCGGGTTAGAGTTGCGTAGCCCTCGAGCACGACCTCACCCTCATCCGACACGCCGATATTGAGTTGCCGTCCACTGGCAGAAGTAGGTAAGGGCGCACCCGCATCTGCAAAACCTTCAAGATCAAACTCGGTGAGTTTAGCGCCTGTGATGAGGTGGGTCTCGAGCAGCCGTTTAAGCCCAGCCTCACCCAGACCGTCTAGCAACGCGTCCACACCAGTTACACCTGTGGGCACATCTGGCAGGCTGGCAATAAGTGCCTCAAAGGCGGCGTTATCAGGTACAAAGACTGTTAAGCTACCCGGCGCGTTGAGAGAGGCTGCCACGCCAGTTGCAATGGCAGCCTCAGCAAAAAATTGTGTGCTAGGTATTTCCTGCAAACGCGCTAGTACAGTTGTCGTATCTGGCGGTTCGGAGGTTGTGACTGGTAGCAAAAGTCTATCAATCAAAAACACGCTACCGTTGGTTGTCGTGGGTTCTTGGCTGATGACCTTCACAGGTTCATCGTTACCTGCACCTTGTAGCATCAGGATACCGTCTTGCTCGAGGACGTTAATACTTGTCCCCGTGAGCGTCTCACCAACCTTGTCTCGCAAATCACGGGTGTTAAGTTGCTGCCCCAACACCATGTGATAGTCAATAACACGGCTCATCTGTGCGCGAGATAGCGTGTCTGCGTCTTCAAAGGCAGCGTCAATTGGCGCAAATAAGGTGAGCTCACTTGTTGGGCTCGCTAGTGTTTGCCGTTGATCGCTGCTTAAACTACGGTTCAGCTCACTTAGTTGACGGTTTTGGCTAACAACATCCGCCGCACTTACGTCTGGCTCGGGAATAATAACGGGAGTCTGCTCGCTACAGGCAACGAGCAACGCCGTGACGACAAACATTAAACGCAGTAAACACACACGCGCAAATGGCGTGGCTAGAGTCATGAATATCTCCTTGAAGACAAACTTTCATTATGGTGCAACTAGGTTAGTTGATGATGGTGCTTTGCTGTTAGCAACGTGAATTGCCTAACGTTGACCTCTCAGGTAAAGCAAGTCAAACTATTGATGTACATATGTTTAACTAAAACAAACACCACAACATACAACACTAGACGCGCAACATGTAGTGAAGGTTGAGACTTCATGAAAAGGGTTAGGGGGAATGAGAGAAGGCTCGAGCAATTGCTCGAGCCTCCATATTCTACATTTGTTAAGTAACTTAAACACTTACTCCGCAACAGTTATAAACAAACTGCGCTCACGGGTTTTGTTAGCAGCCTCAACAGTTAGCACGGCATTAAACTGACCAGCTTCAGCGTACCCACCTGTAAATGTCACACTGTTTTTACCAGGCACACAAGGGTCAACGGTGAGGGTTGCAGCGCCATCTACACCTACATCGACAGTACATACGCTATTTGCGTTGGTATTTGTAATCTCCCAGCTAAAGGTGATGTCTTGACCAATAGATGCATTACGAATCTCTGTCGGGGCAATGTCAAAATCTTTTAAGAAGAAGGCGTCCCCTGCATCTACATATGGGGTAGTGGTTAAAGCATTGGCAAAGTTCACAACCGGCATGGGCGTCACAGTGAAGTCAACGGTCTGGGAACTCACTAGCTCTGTGGCATTGTCAAAAATCCAGTCGGCTAAATTGTCTACGCGTGCATATACACCAGGCACACCGGGCGCACCACAGTCAAACCCGTGACTGGTAATGCCAGCTTGGAGCCACCCCGTATTCATTGCATTACGCACGACGGAGGCC
>JBCCBI010000511.1:0-3681 GCA_039034155.1 Deinococcota bacterium
AGGAAGTGCTTCTACATCAGCTTTTGCAACTAGAGCCGTTACCAGAGCAGTTTAGTTCGGCGAACTAGCAGATTTACAAGTACAGATGAGGCTCGAGTGATGGTTTGCTCGAGCTTTTTTATAATCACTTTCTTGAAGAAGCGCCCAAAGTGTGTAGCATAGCTGCATCCTAATCTATTAGTTGGCTATCCTAGAACCATGCGTTTTTACTACGACTACGCCGCAACCACCCCGCTCGACCCACGTGTGTTTGCGGTTATGCACCCCTACTTCACAGATCACTTTGCAAATCCTGCTAGCCTGCATAGGGGCGGGCAAAAAGTTCGTGCTGCTGTTGAACGCGCACGCGAGCAAGTGGCAAATGCTATTAACGCCCAACCACGAGATATTGTCTTCACCTCGGGTGCAACTGAAGCGGATAACCACGCGCTGCGCATGGTGGCAAATGCGTACCCCGGCGGGCATATCATCACCAGCAGTATTGAACACAAAGCGGTGCTGGAAACGGCGAAGCAGCTCGAGGCAACTGGCACCCCCGTCACCTACCTACAACCTAATGCTCGCGGCGAAATTACCGTGGACGCTCTGCGTGCTGCCCTGCGTCCGGATACCTGCTTGGTTGCGCTGATGCTGGTCAACAATGAAACCGGCGTCATCACAGATATTGCTGCGATGAGCGAACTTGCCCACAGCGTGGGCGCGCTGATGTTTTGTGATGCCGTGCAAGCTTTAGGGACAGTGCCTGTTGATGTTAACAACCTCGGCATGGACATGCTGGCGCTGTCTGGACACAAAGTTTACGGTCCTAAAGGCGTAGGCGTATTGATGGTTCGCGAAGAGGTTGAGTTAAAACCATTTATGGTTGGTGGTGAGCAAGAACGCGGGTTACGAGCTGGTACGCTTAACGTTCCTGCAATTGTGGGTATGGGGGAAGCGGCTGCATTGATAGATGTTCAAGCTGAGGCTGCTAAGATGGCTAGTTTACGCGACCAGTTAAGAGAGATGTTGCTCGAGCACCCCAAGCTTCAAGGCAGTATCCACCTCAATGTAAAAAACGCGCCAGTTGGTCCCAAACACCTCAACATCCGTATTGATGATGTAGACGGCGAAGCTTTACTCCTCGGCCTAGACGCTGAAGGTATTGATGCTAGTGCAGGTTCAGCCTGTGCGGCGGGTACGTTTGAACCCAGTCATGTGTTAACCGCTATGGGTTTAAGCCGTGAGCAAGCAAGGGCTAGCGTGCGTTTGTCGTTGGGACGCGGAGTTACTAAAGAGATGGTAGGGCCAACCGTGAGCTGCATAGCTAGCGTCATTGAACGGTGCCGCGCAGCCGCTGATACCAACCTTCCGAAGCACTTACAAGCCACGTCCTAAGTTCCTGTGAGTTTAGATACCCCGTTTCAAGACGCCCCGTTTCAAAGTTCAGAGCATCAACCATTCGTGTTAGGCAAAAGTCCTCACAAAGCACTCTTGATTCACGGCTTTCCGGGTACACCTGCTGAAATGCGTCCCCTTGCAGAGATGCTCGTCAGCCAAGGCTATGAAGCACACGGACTCCTGCTGCCTGGGTTTGGCAAAGATATCGGCAACTTGGGTCAGCAAACCCGCCACGATTGGATAACACACGCGCTAAGTGCTTGGGAAAACCTTCAGCAAAATGCTGAGACAGTTGTGCTAATTGGCTTTTCGATGGGGGCAGCTATCGCCTTACACGTAGCAGCTCAGAGCAATCACAAACCCCATCGGCTTATGTTGATTGCACCCTTTTGGCGCTTCAACGCGCAGTTTACGTGGTTACTTGCCATCATGAGGTATCTGAAGCCGTCCCTCAAACCCTTTGCCAAGGCAGATTTTAATGATCCCAAGGTGCTCGAGCAGTTTAGCAGCATGTTTCCAGATGCTGATTTAGACAATTCAACGGTGCAAGACGCCCTCAAAAATGACATCCGCTTGCCGAGTTCTGCACTGGATGAATTGCGACGGTTGGGCTTATCAGCGAGGAATATCGTCAAACAGATTCAGCAACCCTGCTTAGTCATTCAAGGTGCAGCCGATGAGGTCGCCACGCCAGCCAATACACGTGAGTTGATGCAAAACTTGCCCACTGCGCTCACCTACTCCGAAATTCCTGACGCCACGCACGATGTAATTAAAGCTGGTGAGGTTGGGCATGACAAACTACTTGAATGTCTCTCACATCACCTGAAGTGAGTTGCGAATGTACAACCACTACAGACCTCAAACTACACGTTGCTCGAGCCTCATATATCCAAGTTAATATAGATGATGAGTCACATTTTTGGTGAAATACGCCAACTTGCTTTTGTCACCGATGATATTGACGCCGCTATGAACTACTGGGGCAATACGCTAGGCATCGGACCGTTTTTTATCAAACGCCATATCACCTTTAACGAGTTTGAGTACCACGGACACCCATCACCATCGCCTGAAATATCTATCGCCCTCGCTAACTCTGGCGCGTTGCAAATTGAGCTTATTCAACAGCATGATGATGCCGCAAGTATTTATCGTGAAGTTGCAGATGCAAGTAAGTTGCATCATGTCTCAGCTTGGCTCACTAAAGACGACTTTGACCTCCAATATGCTGAGTTAACTAAAAAAGGCTACGAGGTTGCCCAAGCCTGTGTAATTCCAGCCAGTGGGGTGCGGCTTGTCTATTTTGCAACGGAGCAAGGTGACGACGGCCTCATCTACGAGATTTCAGATCTCAAAGAACCTAGTCAATATGTACGGATAATGAACATTCAAAAAGCACACGAGGGTTGGCAAGGCACACCTTTAGTGTACGAGGTGGATGCTTAAACGCTGCTTTCCAGACCATACGTTGACGTTAGCTGCTCCTTATTGTGTACCTAACCACATTAGCTGCACCCCGTTATCTCATACGATAAGTGAGTTCAACCCAAAGAAATAGCTGATGTGCCAAGAAGTGTACGCAAGTTGCTCGAGCTTTCCTTGTTAGCTAGGCCATCACGTGGGTTGGTCACATATCACTTGAAGGAGACACCGTGATGTTCAAGAAACACCTATCTCGTCGCACCATGCTCAAATTGATGGCTGCTAGTGGCGGCGCACTCGCCTTGGGGTCACGTGTTGCCCTTGCTCAGGACAGTGCTCTTGCTTATGCCGCAGATGTTGCTTTAACCGACGTCGAGATCGAAACGATTCGCAGCATGAACTTGCGCTTTGGCTTTAACACCAACCACCGCACCGACGACTTTATCAATTTGCTGATTGAAGGCGGCGAACAAACCGCCAGCGACTACGGCATCGAACTCCTTGTTGGCGAAGCCAATTTTGATGCTGCCAAACAACTTGCTGACGTGGAAACGCTTATTCAGCAAGAGGTTGATGCCATCTGTTTGGTCGCTGTGGACTTTAACGCCATCTCGCCAGCTATCGTGAACGCCAACGACGCGGGCATCCCTGTGGTGATTGTAGGCGGACCACCTGCTGACGGCGACGTGCTCACAGTCATGAACTCGACCAGCTACGACGGCTGCTATGAATCCTGCAAATACTTAATCGACAGTGTGGGCGGCAGCGGTAAAATTGGGGTTGTCTCTATTCCTCTGGCGCTCAGCACCATCCGCGACCGCGAAACTGGCACGTTAGATGCTATTTCGGAAAGCGGCATGGAGTTGGTTGGTCTGCAAC
>JBCCBI010000512.1:0-3677 GCA_039034155.1 Deinococcota bacterium
GCGGCGGCTCGAGCCGGCATGTATACCGCCGCTGCACTCATGCCACAAATCAGCACGATGTTGCGCAGGGTTGTAATTGTGGGCAAAATAAAACGCATATGCCCTTGGTTCAAAAACAAGCTAAAGGTGCTGGCTGTACCAAAGTTGATGCTACTGATGATGACCATGGTGAGGCCAGCTAGCACTAAGCCCATAAGTGCACCACTAGCTGCCACCAAAAGCGCTTCCCACACAAAAATGTTGCGAATGCCTGCTTTGTGAACGCCAATGGCGCGCATAGTGCCAATTTCGGCAGTGCGTTCAATCATGACCATGCGGTAAGAATTGGTCACACCCACCATAATGATCACAATGATGACGATAAAAATAATCAAGCCAATTTGGTTGATGATGCCAACCAGCGCGTTAATGTTATCGAGGTTGTCGTTTAAGTTGGTGACCTCAAACTTAGTACCTTCCCAGCGGTCAGCTTCATCAACAGACGCAAGTCCACCCAAGCCTAGGGCCTCGGCTGGGTTAGGTAGCCCGCCGCGCTCATCATCACGAGGCTCAATTGGCGCAGCAGCTTGCAAGCTGCTGTAAAGCGTATCGGTGCTACTCTCGAGTAGCGCCAAATCATTCAAGTAAACATTCAGCGTTTGGTACTGACCTGCGTCCATACCTAAAAGCTCATTCAGCATGTCAATGTGCGCGTACCCAAATGACGACGCGCCTGGTGCAAATAGGTTTTGCTCCACGAGCGCACCCGCAACGACCACATCAACAATGTTTTGTTGCCCGCTGATGGTAGTAGTTTTGAGGATGACGTTTTCACCGACGAGTACACCTAGGTCTTCGAGTATCTCTTCAGGTATCAAAATGCCGTTAGGTGTGCCCAAAAATTCTTCGGTAGAGCCTAGGGCAAAACTAAGCCCCTCGAGCACGCCTATTTCCTGCCCAAAGTCAACGCCAGCGAGCGTTAACGTTTCTTCGCTACTCCCAAAAATAATGCTGACCCTGGCGGACGAACGAGTGTTGGCAGATAACACGTTGTCTTCAATGCTGGTCAAAGCTTCAGTAAGTACCTCACTATCGCGTACAACTGAAATTTCACTGCCGAGGTCACTGACCTCGCTCCCGGAAATGTAAATGTGTCCGCCAGAGGTGGCTGCAAAGTTTTCGGAAACGCTATCTAGTAAGCCGTTGGTGAACCCGGTGAGGAGCGTAAAGATAAAAAACCCAAACGCAATCGCGCCACCTAATAGCGCCGTGCGCTTAAACTGCCGCAATACGTTGCGGTAGGCAATTCGTAAAGACTGCATGATAATCCTTTCTTAAAGATGTTGATAAGTTTGAGATTGCTTAGGCCTTCGATGAGCTTGAGATGTTTTGTCATAAGAAAAACGTCTAGAGGATTTTGTTCCCCTCCTCATTAGGAGTACGTAGTCCAGCAAAGCTAGGGGGCAGGGGAGGTCTTTACCCAAACTGTTCTCCAATGATTACGAGACGCACACGACCTCTAATGACATCCCCAAAGCTTGTGTGATGTCGTTGTACCAGGACATTGGTGACGATGTCGATGTCATCACGCTAATGTTTTGAGATGATGTTTGTGCTTCAGCGTTTCTGCTTCAGTGTTTCTGCCTAGAGCCTCTGCCTTAACGTTTTTGCATCGCCTGAACAGGGGAGACACCAAGCGCAACCGAGGTTGGATAGAGGCTGGCTACCACGCCGACAACCACAATACCTACGAGCGATAGCCATAGGGAATTAATTGATAAGAGTGGGCGTAACGTACTGCCGCCGAATAACACCTGCAAAAAGAAGTTGCTAGCAGGTACCCCAACAGCGTTTAGCAAGCCGATGGTGGCACTCCCCACCGCAATGCCTACAAGTCCAAAAAGTGCGGTGATGGTGAGGACTTCGCTCATAATCATGCTTCTAACAAAGCCTTTTTGACCGCCGATGGCGCGGATGGTGCCAATTTCGGCAAGGCGCTCGGTCACGCTAATGACCAGCGTGTTCATGATGATAATGACGGCCACAATGACAATCACAACGATGATGATATTCAAGACCGTTTGTAAGTTGAAGGCTAAGTCAGCGAGTATGCCAGCGCCCCAACGCCAGGTTTCAACCTCGAGCGAGGCTGTGTTTAGGGTGCTGAGCTGTTGCTCGAGCCCACCCTCGCGCAGGTTCGTATCCACCAGCAAAAAGTGCCATGCGTTGTTGTCCAGCGCTAAAAACTGATCGCGCACAGAGGTATCACCTAAAATATTGTCAAAGTCTATTGTTTCATCAGTACTTGTGTCAGCCTCACGGACAAAACTGCTGCCAAATAGCGCGTCTTCACTGTTAGCATCATTGTTGCCATTACCACCAAACAGCGCGTCTTCGCTGGTGTCAACTGGCTCACTTGTGGAGGCGGCATCTACTTGAACGGCAGTTAAACCGGTGAGCGCGCGCAAGGTGCTGGCATCAACTAAAGAAATTAAGTCAAGAATGCCCGCTGCATTTTCATACTCACCAATGCCAACAATGGGTAGCTCGCGAATTTTGGTGCCGGTAATATCATTGCGGCCAGAGACAAGTACTGTGTCGCCCACATTCAGGATGATGTCATGCTCAATCTGGACCTCATCAACAATGGTTTGTGACAGCATAATGCCCGTTTCACCGTCTTCAAGTAAACGCCCTGCGTTCAGGCTGAACTTGTTTGGAAACATGGCAAAATAGCTACTCGGCTGAATACCCCACAGCATGGCGATAGACAGCGTTTCGTCGTCTTGGTTGAGGCTGGCAATGCCAGACAGTAAAGGCGTGTAGGCGTTTACATCAGCAGTATTCTCGAGCGTTCCCAGAACATCTGTATAGCTGCCAATTGCAGGCGGCGCTGCGCCAAACGCACCAATAAACGCTACAGGTTCGTCGTGCGTGTTACGAATGATGAGGTCGCCGGTGTAATTATCAATAAAACTAGCTTCTAGCCCCTGAGTGATGCTCTCGAGCACCGAATTGCCAATCACCATGAGGCTCACGCCAAACGCTACTAACAGCCCAATAATGAGCGTTTTAGTTTTGTGTTCGCGCAAGTTGCGCCAAGCAATTTTCCACAAGACGTTCACGCGACGACCTGCTCTGCTGCGTCTGCTGAGCTAGCTTCAGCTGTGCCGTTACTTGGTTTGTAATCTTGAATGACGAGGCCGTCTTGTAAACGAATCACGTGGTCAGCAATGTTGACAATGTCTTGGTCGTGGGTGCTGAAGATGAAGGTTGTCTCGAGCTCGCGGTTCATCTTTTTCATTAGATCGATAATGGCCTCACTGGTGACTGAGTCAAGGTTGGCGGTGGGTTCATCTGCCATGACAATGCTGGGTTTGGTCGCTAGCGCCCGTGCAATCGCTACCCGCTGGCGCTGCCCACCGGACAGTTCATTGGGTTTGTGAGTTGACCATTTGTCTAGCCCAACGGCATCAATAAGGTAGTTGATCCACGTTTTGGTCTCTTGCTTGGACATAGGGTTTTTGCCAAGTAACAGCGGGAACTCCACGTTTTCATAGACACTGAGCACGGGAATTAAGTTAAACGACTGAAAGATAAAGCCAAGCACTTCGTGGCGCAAGTTGGTGATTTGTTTGTCGTTTAGGGTGGAGGTTTCTACACCGTTAATCACTACTTGCCCTGAGCTTGCTGTATCA
>JBCCBI010000513.1:0-3668 GCA_039034155.1 Deinococcota bacterium
CGCTACCGTGATAACTGGCGCAATGGCGTTGCGAAGCGCGTGTTTGCGGATGACTTTGGGTTCGGCGAGTCCTTTGGAGCGGCTTACCCGGATGTAGTCTTGGGAAAGCACCTCGAGCATCGACGAGCGCGTCATGCGGGTAAGGTGGGCCATCAAACTAAGCCCAAGCGCAATGCTAGGGAGTAATGCATGGCGGAGACTTTGCAAAAAGCCATCACTAGGTGCCACGTAACCACTCGAGGGTAGCCACCCCAATCCCCTCGAGAACAGCAAAATAAGCACAATCCCCCAGAAAAAATCCGGCAAGCTGATGCCAATGAGCGCGCTGCTACTACTCAGTGTATCCTGCCAGCGGTTTTGCTTAACTGCCCCAATAATGCCTAGCGGAATGGCCAGCACTAGTGCCACAATGAGCGCGAGCACCACCAACATGCCACTCGCCACCATCTTTTCTTGCAGTAAGGGGGCAATGGGTTCACCAAAACGCAAGGACGTTCCCCACTCTCCGCGCAACATGCCCACTGCCCAGCGTCCGTATTGCATGGGCAGTGGGTCAAGTAAACCCAGCTCTTGCTCGAGTGCTGCCAGCGTTTCCGGGTTGGAGCGTGTGCCCAAAATCATAAGCGCCACATTTCCAGGCAGTATGTTGGTCAGGGCAAAGGTCACAAGTGACACCAGCACAAGGGTTAGGGCCAGCAGTAGCAACCGCTTGCCCACATAACTTGCTGTCATAATTGCGTCAGCATAATTGCATCATTCTTATGTCTTAGCTATCTAACCAAACACGCCAAAAGTTGAGGTTGCTAGCGTTCGGATGGACCACACTATCTAGCCCACGCACGCGGGGTTGAGCAGCTAGTGAACCATTGCGATACCACAAGAAGATGTCATGAGCTTGATCAAAAATTCGTGATTGCACTTGGGAGTACAAGTCAATGCGGGTATCGGCATCAGTACTTTCCCGTGCTTGCTGCAAAAGATCATCCAGCGTAGCGTCTTGCACACTTCTAAAGTTAAACGCGCCAGTCGAATGCCAGATACTGTAATACAAAAAGTCAGGTTCCCAAAGCGTAAAAAAGTTGACCATAGTAAGTTCAAAGTCGCGGTTGAGCCAGCACTGGGTGAGCCAGTCACTCCAGGTGAGTTGAATGACCTCAACGTTTACGCCGCCCATGCGGAACCATTCCTGCATAATCTGAGCTGCTTCAACATGCCAAGGGTAGTTGGTCGTAACTTTAAAGACAATACTGAGGTCGCCGGGGCCATAACCGGCTGTTTCAAGCAAACGGCGTGCTTCGTCAAAGTCTTGGGTGCGCGCTTCCAAACTGTTGTTGCGATACTGAGATGTTGGAAAACTCGGCGTGGCTGTAACTTCGCCTTGACCCCACAAGGCACCTTGTACCAAAACCTCTTTGTCAATCATGTAGTCAAAGGCAAGGCGCACATTGGGATCATCAAATGGGGCAACCATGTGGTTAAAATTCAAAAACGCCCACGATAACGGGTACCACGTGCGCACTTGTAAGTCACTGTCGTTACTCACATCGCTAATGCGGTCGAGCGGGATGTCGTTAATCATGTCCATCTCGCCCGTGCGGAGGCCGGTAAGACGCACAGTGGCTTCGGTGACTTCTCTCGAGACAATCCCATCTAAATAGGCTGGTCCGCGGTAGTAGTCATCCCAACGGGCTAAATCCACCCGGTTGCCAAACTCGCGTTCTATGAACTGAAACGGTCCCGCACCAATCGGTTGTGTGCCGGTTATCTCGCCGCTACCTGCCGGAATAATCGCGCAGCCTAGTGAGGTGAGTCTATCTAAAAACGGACTGTATACGCGCGACATGTTGACTTCAACGGTGAGGTCATCCAGCGCGTTAATCTCAGCAACGTCGTTAAAGACATCAAAGTTAACTGCACCCGTGGCTGGGTCTTGAATGCGTTCCCAGGAGTACTTGACGTCCTCAGCACTCAAAACTGTGCCGTCATGAAACATGACATCGGATCGTAACGAGAAGGTGTAGGTTAATAGGTCATCACTCACCTCCCAGCTTTCTGCTAGGGCAGGTTGCAAGTTAAAGTTTTCGTCTACATTGAGGATGGTTTCATGAACGTTTTGCAACATCCTCGAGGTTGAGGCCGTGCCTGTCTGGTGAATGTCAATGTTTTGGGTGGTTTCCGAGTGCCCCCACACCAACGTGCCCCCCGTGCGTGGTGTTTCACCTTGTGCCATGGCAACAGCATCCCGCAAATCACCTGAAGCTAACGCGCTCCCTGTGGCGGCTGTGAGTTTCAAAAAGTCCCGACGTTTCATGTTTGACCTCCCCCAAAGATGATTGAGTATGTTATATCATCATGGTCAACTGTTGACTTTACCTACTGACACCTTTGCTGAGATGTTGCTCGAATACGTGACTTGATAATTATTGCAATTTATAGCTGTGCTCGAGGCTCATATTATGATGGCATCTTAAACAGAAAATCTTATCGTCAACCTACTTTGAAAAGCTTCTCTAGAATATTTAAGACCATTTCGCGGCATTAAAAAACCTCAATCGCAAGACATAGCCGTAGTTTGGGCACAATTGGGTAACAACATCAACCACGCAACGCACCAACCCTTGTCTGGTAAAGTTTACATTATTTTTGAATGCTTATGTAACAGGTTGAGGCTTTCAATCTGGTGCAGTGTCAACAATCAATATCAGGAGGCAATCATGGCGGAACCATTAGTAGAACGCAACATCAGCGAGTGGCAAGACATGATGGGGCATGGCGAGGTAAGCGCAGTTGAACTTACCGAGATGTTTTTGCAGCGCATCGCGGACATTGACCCCAAGATCAACGCTGTTGCCGAAGTGAATCCAGATGCCCTTGATGACGCTGCCAAGTTAGATGAAGAACGTACCAAAACAGGCCCGCGCAGTCCTTTACATGGCATCCCTATTTTGGTCAAAGATAACCTCGATAGCGCTGGTAAAATGCAAACGGCGGCTGGTTCACTGGCGCTCGAGGGACACATTGCCAAAGAAGACGCTCATACACTCAAGCTTTTGCGAGATGCTGGTACCATTTTACTGGGTAAAGCCAATTTAAGCGAGTGGGCGTATTTTCGGTCAACACGTGGTTGTAGTGGCTGGAGTAGTCGGGGTGGGCAAGTTCGTAACCCGTACGCGTTGGATAGAAATCCATGTGGCTCGAGCTCTGGTTCGGGTGCAGGAATGGCCGCCTACCTTGCTGCCGCCACCGTCGGCACTGAAACCGATGGCTCAATCGTATGCCCGTCGTCGATGAATGGCATTGTTGGTATTCGCCCAACCCTAGGCTTAGTGAGTCGTACGGGCATTGTGCCTATCTCGCACAGTCAAGACACTGCTGGACCTATGACCCGCACGGTGAGCGATGCTGCGCTTATGCTTACCGCCATGACCGGGACAGATGCTAGTGACACCATCACCAAAGATGCTAAGCCTGTTGATTATCAGCCTTTTTTGAAAGAGGACGGTCTGAAGGGGATGCGGTTAGGTGTTGCTAGAGACTATTTCGGCAAACACGAAGGCGCGGATGCTGTCATTGAGCCCACTGGCCGAGGTCGCATCCGGCAACGGCTTTGTACTCGACAACCTGCGCAAGGCCCTGTCCGGCGGTCTGACCATGGATGGCGGCGGCAC
>JBCCBI010000514.1:0-3668 GCA_039034155.1 Deinococcota bacterium
TGACCCATATCAATGATGTCGCGCTTGTTAAACAAATCTTGCCGCGTTTGAATAGGCGCTGTGGGTTTGAGTTCAGCCATACGCTGAATCATGGGCGCGTTGCTGGCAACAAGCTTAAGCTGATGATGCTCGTGTGTCTCAACCAGAAGCCAACCCGTAGCGTCGTAGTTGGGGGTGTGCCAATCAGGGTGCTCGAGCCGCGCATCATAATGCTCGCCCATGAGTAAGTCACTTTCTAAGATGGGCCCAAACTGATGCCGCCAGCTTTCATCGGTAATGATGACCTCACGCTGACCGTCCACGTAGGTTAGCTCGAGCTGCCCCAGAAACTGCGCTTTGTCCACATAAACTTGCCGATTGCCAATGCCCACAAACCCGGCCGCCCAGCCGTCCCCTAACATAGCACCAAGGCAATTTTGACCTTGGGTAAGGTGGGAAGTCACATCGTAAACTTGGTAGCGAACCTGCTGGTTGTACTCCGTCCAGCCAGGTGCGAAAACATCGTTACCAATGGTTTGACCGTTGATAGCACACTCGTAGATGCCAAGCGCACTAGCGTAAAGTCTGGCTTTAGCAATGGGTTTTGTCACCTCGAATATCGTTCTTAGATGAGGTACAGGGACGCTCGAGCGCGCTCCGCCAGACAACTTGGCTGAAATCCAGCTTGCTTGCCAATCAGTTGGCTCGAGCAAGCCCATTTCAAACCAGGTCACCTCACTTTGAGCAGCTTCACCACGTTCGTCCCAAACGGTCACGCGCCAGTAGACACGTTGCCTAGATGTAAGCGGACTGCCAGCGTAGGGCACGTGGATAGATTGGTCTGTCTCGAGCCTGCCACTATCCCAAAGGTCAGGCTGACCTTCTTTCAGCAAGTCGCTATCACTGGCAGCTTGCAGGTGATAAGCAGTTTGTTTGACACCGTGTCTGCTAGCCTCGAGCTGCCAACTTAGTCGCGGCGTTTGAATGTCAATGCCTAACGGGTTATGCCGATACTCACAGGTGAGGTTGACAACCTTTGTCATCGCACTAACGCGCGCCACAGGCCTGCAAACAGGCTTGCATGTGACCTCTAGATTCAGCGGCAATGATGCTGCAACGTGTCACGTCATAGTCTTTAGCACCAATGACCTCGAGGTTGAGTGGACCTGTGTAACCCGCTTCGTGGAGCGTGCGAATGTAGCCAACTAGGTCAATATCCCCCCGCCCATTCGCCTGATTTTCCGGTGTACCGGGCCCTTGCTGACGCCCCAAACAATCACGGATGTGAACGTGTTTAACTCGAGATACCACTGCTGCAATCGCCTCCACTGGATTTTCATTCGCGCGGTAAATATGAGACGGGTCCATGTCAATCCCAAACGCAGGTGACCTAATCGCCTCCATAATTTTGAGGGTGGTAGGCGTGTCATAAACACTTTGTCCTACATGAGCTTTCACGCATAAGGTGACGCCGTAGTGCTCCGCACGCTGCGCCAGCGCGCCAAGTGAGTCAATAGAAGTTTGCAAGGTTGCTGGGTCATCTGTCTTGCCACCCGGCCCACAATTGATGATGGGAATGCCAATCTCCACCGCAGCTTGCATAGCTTGTTCCATAATTTCTGGGTCTTGTTTGGGTTGCTCCATAGCGAGTAGCTCGAGCCCATATTCCTGCGCTAGCCGCTTCACTTCCGGGGCAATATCCCGCCAACGGCTTAACACCAAGTGTTCGCTCATGCCATCAATAGCCGAGACTTCAACGCCGTCGTAACCAGCGGCAGCTAAATATTTAAACGCAGTTTCCATGTCATGACCGCCAAACAGCACAGTATTTGCACCAAGTTTCATATCATCACCCTTTCTGTAGAGTTGCCTGTGTCAGCAGCTAGGCTCGAGGTCCACATCACATCGTCTTACCCAAATATCAGCAAATCTTTAAGCTATTCTTTGTAGAGTCACCCAGAATGCATTATATTTAGTCGAGGCTTTTTTAATGGCTTCACATCTTAGCTTTTCCCGATTGAGACGGTCATTGTTAACTTTGATAGATATTGAAATATCATCACGTAAACGTTTTTGAGACAATTCCTAAGCAGCAAATTCTGATGGCATCTCAGTCAATATCTTTAGTCATCGCTTACCTTTGATGACATCAACTTTCATAGCTCGAGGTTGCAAGTTAAACGTAGCTGTAAGCCTGTAACGCTGCCTCAAAAAAGTCAAACGTATGTGTGCCGTGATCTTGCTGCCATCTGCCAATGGAGTCTGGCCGAACAATAATGCGACCTAGTTTGATGTCTAAAAAGTCCTCGAGCCGCGCCTGTGTTTCATCTTGCTTGAGCACAAAGTCTTCAAAACGCACTTCTAACCAGTGCTTGGGTTTGGGCGTGGCTTTCACAAGATCGTACTGATATTTCCATGAAATGGCTCTGCGCCTACGTTCGTCCTCAGTTACCGGATAGCGAATGTTAAACCGCCCTAGATCATCGGTTGCGTGGTGGCTCAGAATGCTGTCTCTGGGGTCGCGAATCCAAAAGATGTATTTTGCGTCGGGAAACAAGCGCACAATCCACGGGTAACACAGGGTTGTTTCGGGAATTTTCCAGCCTTTGTGGTCAGCGTTACTTGTGAGGACTGAGCCTAGATAACGCTCAATTAAACCTGTGAATTCTGTGGGGATATCTGCCTCGAGCGCCTTGCTAAAATCCCACTCGAGATCATCTTTATAATCAACGTAACTAGCAAAAATACGGCACGCGTCATACATGGCTTCAGGTGGCACCAAATCACCTGAGGCATTGAGTGTTTTGCCCATGTACACACCGCTGGCATACAGCGTGTGGGACATCGCCCTTGTACCAGAATGCCCCCTGCCAATGACTGTAATCAGCGACATTAAAGGCTAACGACCTGTCCGGTTTCCCATGATTCGATGCACGCCTCAATGACTGTTTGACCTTTAAGGGCATCTTCAGCAGAAGCAGAAATGGCTTGAGGGTCAACGGCGTTTAAGTTTTCGTCTATCCATACCTTGATGCGGCTGTCAAAGGTCTCACTAAAGTGTTTCATACCGCCAAGGTAGTCATGTTGCTCGAGTTCTTCCTCATAACGTGGATAAAACGTGAGGTGTTCGCAGGCGTCTTGCAAAACAAACCGCCCTTCTGAGCCGACGACATCTAGCATCTCGAGGCCGTAGGTGCCAGCCGCCCCAAAGTTCCCCTCGTAGCTACCCCGCAAATGGCCAAGTATGCCGTTCTCATAGAGCAAATTCACCTGCACATTCGTCCAAGTATCACGCCCTTTGCCCTTTTTGAAAAACGCATGGACTTTGCTAACCTCTGAATCTGCAAAGTAGCGCATAATGTCAAACGAGTGCGGGTGCAGTGCACGCATGTGAAAGTAGGGCGAGCTTTCGTTGGGATTGTTGATCCACATGGTCAGGTCAATCATGTTGAGGTCGCCAAGCTTGCCTTGCGTCACCCAGTCTTTTGCCAAGTAGGCAGCCGGCGTAAAGCGATGATTTAAGTTGATACCGTAGCGAATATTTTTTTCTTTAGCTAACGCCACCATCTCTTGAGCTTTGGAAAGTTCATTAGAAATGGGCTTTTCACCCAATACGGCAATCCCTGCGTTTAACAGTTCGATGGTAGGTTCATAGTGGTCGCCACCGTTTTCAACCCCGGCCGTGCAAA
>JBCCBI010000515.1:0-3663 GCA_039034155.1 Deinococcota bacterium
AACCTTTAATTTATACATTTTGATGTCTAACTGTGCCATGCTTTCCTCCAGGAGTAGCTTGTGAAACAAAGCTACTGTGTGATTTTGGAGAACAACTAATGAATCAAACCACTGCTTCTTGCTAGTTTGTAAGATCTATATAGTGCCCGTTTTGCCTGGACAATTCACTGTGACAACTCACTGTGGTTTTTCTCAGAAGACTGCTTTATTTTTAAAGGCTCAACTGAACACTGCAACCATTGTAATTAGAGCGAAGGCAGTAAAACTAAGGCTACCAGCGCCGGTGAGGAAATATCCGCCAATTGGTGCGGGTGTACTTCGAGCTGCAAAGAAAAACGCTACTTGTAACAGGAGAGGGTTAGCGACCAGCCACCACCAAGGCGCTCCGGAGAGAATACCGCCAATTAACAGAGCCACGTTGGTGACGAGGCCAATTGGCGTCATAAGCTTGCGTTGGAAACTCTTTTCTGCGGTGAAGAGGTCGACTTTTTCTGGTGTATATCTGTAGGCGGTGTCGTAGAAAATATAGCTAACATGGTAAACCAATGAATAAATTGCCATCGCTGCCATGCCAACTAAGGCGATAGCAATTAACGCGTATGGTGCGCCCCTTAACAGAGTCGAGACTGGCGCAACGATAACGATCCACATAGGTATTGCGATCCAAGCGAGGTAGGCACCCAGACGAACAAAAGCGGCTGGCTTTTTTGCAAGCATTGCTAACTTGATTTCCTGTCCGCCCACTGGAAAAGCGAGTAAAAACCAGTCGGCAAATGTATTTAGAAGACCTCCAATAACAGCAAACCAACCTAAAAATAAAAACGTCTCGAGATCGATGATCATTATTTTCTCCTAGGTTAGACAAATCTTTTGGGTACATTTCGAGCACAAACTAGATGAGACTTACTGTAATCTTGATAATGCTTTGGCGATGCTTTGGTGATTTGATTGTCTGCTTTAGCAGGCTTAATCTGTAATGCGCCAGTGACGCGTTTCTTGCTGGGCACGCCACAGGTCGGCGTAGCGCCCATGTTGGTTCAGTAATTCACTGTGATTACCTTGCTCTACAAGCTTGCCGTCTTCCAACACGAGGATATTGTCTGCAGCCACAATCGTTGAGAGCCTGTGAGCAATCACAATGACAGTTTTGTTCTTAACTAGCACGTCGATAGCACGTTGCACGGCCACCTCACTTTCAGTGTCTAGAGCAGAGGTGGGCTCGTCGAGAATAACGATGGGGGCATCTTTAAGAATTGCCCTAGCAATCGAGATGCGCTGACGCTCACCGCCTGACAGGGCACCGCCAATCTCACCCACGGTGGTGTCATAGCCTTGGGGTAAGCGCATAATAAACTCGTGGCAGTTGGCAGCTTGGGCCGCAGCTTTAATCTCTGCATCGCTGGCGTTAGGCCTGGCAAGGCGAATATTTTCCAGAATGCTGTCATCAAACAAATA
The DNA here is from genome assembly GCA_039034155.1 of Deinococcota bacterium. Lineage (GTDB taxonomy): Bacteria > Deinococcota > Deinococci > Deinococcales > Trueperaceae > JBCCBI01. The sequence continues at coordinate 1,456 of JBCCBI010000515.1, forward strand.
CACATCTTGAAAGACCACCGAAAGTTGCTGCATCAGTTCAGCTTGGCTCAGGCTGCGAATATCTACACCACCAATTTTGACTATGCCTTGTTGCGGATCAGCGTAGCGGCTAATTAACTTGGTGACGGTAGTTTTGCCACTGCCCGAAGACCCCACCAACGCAGTGAGGCTGCGTTCAGGGATGGTAAACGAGAGGCCGTCGAGGACGACCTCATCTGTACCAGCGTAGCTAAAACGGACGTTGTCAAAGTTAACGCTCGAGCCCACAACATTATTTGTTTTATCTGTGATGTCGAGCGGTTTCACTGCCAAAAGTTCACTGATGCGGTCGATGCCTGCTTCCATAAAGTCAAACATCACCGAGAGGTTGGCGAACATTGCTAGTGGCTCGCTAAAGCGTATGGTGATAACGATAAGTGCGAAGACCGCTGCCAGACCTAAAGTCCCGCCAAGGCTAAGCCCAATCGCTAGCGCCGTCACCAGCACAATGCCCACCTGCACAATGGTCGACATGAGGATACCGGGTAGCGTGCCAAGTTTGTTTGCTTTGGTTTGCACCTCACGTAGATGTTGAAGTGAGGCTTGGAGTCGCTGCGACTGCGCACCAACTTGCCGGGTAGCGCGCAGGACAGCTAGTCCTTGGGTGTACTCGATGATGTGCGAAGTGGCATCTGCATGGGCCGCACCTGAAATACGCATTTCTCGTGAACCCATAGCGCGAATGCTGCGGTAAATTGGTACAGCAACAGGAAACAGCACAATGAGCGCTAGCGCCAGTCGCCAGTCCACAAAAAAGCTCGCGATAATGGTCACACTCGGCGCAATAATAGTATTGATGATGATGCTGTAAAGCCCGCCTGAAATCGACACGACATCCTGCACATTGCCGGTTAGTACCATGTTGAGGTCGCCAGCTTGACGGCTTGCTAGGCTTTCTAGGGGCATTTGTTTGAGTTGTTCACCGAGCTTGACCCGCGTTTCATCAGCGGCTTCAATGTAGACACGCCAGCTCGAGTGATTTTCTAAGTAGCGAAACAGGGCGTCAAGTAAAATCAAACCTGCAATGCTCGCAAAATAGCCCCAAGTCCGTTCACTGCTTGCAAACAGCGCGGCAAATAGTGGAAATAATAACGCGTAAGCAAGTCCTTGTACAACTGCGGACAAGGTGGCATAGATCAGGCTCTGACGCATAAGATAGCCTTTGGAACCGCAAGCAGCAATCATGTTGTGAAAGGTGTTAAGCATGGCTTCCTACGCTTTCTACATCTTGGGTATCTTCGTGTTGAGTATCGTCATGAACACGTAATCCCCAGCCTTGGGCAGTTTCAAAGTTTGCCCATAATCTGGCGTAGAGACTATCTGCCTCGAGCAGTTCTTCGTGGGTGCCTGTTTCACTCACTCGTCCAGCGTCCAGTACCACAATTTGATGCGCGTCTTTAATAGTTGAGAGGCGGTGGGCAACCACAATGAGGGTTTTACCTGCTGCAAGTTCAGCAAGTGCCGCGTGAATTTTAGCCTCGTTGTCTGGGTCAGCAAACGCAGTGGCTTCGTCTAGCACGATGATGGGGCTATCTTGCAAAATGGCACGGGCGATGGTGATGCGTTGGCGCTGCCCACCAGATAAGCTCGAGCCTCGCTCGCCTACTTTTGTGTCGTAGCCATGAGGAAGTTCGTTCATAATAAAGTCATGCGCTTGGGCAGCTTTGGCTGCCGTTTCGACCTCAGCATCAGTTGCATCTGGTTTACCTAGACGGATGTTCTCACGAATGCTGTCATGTAACAAAAACGGTGACTGGAAGACAAACGCCACCTGGCGCATGAGGTCGTCACTGGTCATGTTGCGCACATCAACACCGCCAACCTTTACAGAGCCACCACTTACATCCCAAAACCGCAAAATAAGTTGGGCAATGGTGCTTTTTCCTGACCCAGAGGGACCCACAAGTGCCGTTACCGTGCCTGCTGGCATGGTGATGCTGACATCGGTGAGGGCGTTGTCCTCGCGGGTTTGGTAGCGAAAGCTGACGTTGTCCAAATTTACAGACGCGTCTTGAGGTACTTGCCCCTCGGCAACTTCGGGCAGGGGTGCAATTTGCTGTAAGTCACCAATACGCTTAACCGACGCAGTAGCATTGGTGAGCAGTTGTTGTAACCAAACAATAGGCACAATGGAGTCGTTAACCGTCGGTGCCAGCAGTAAAAACATAA
>JBCCBI010000516.1:0-3635 GCA_039034155.1 Deinococcota bacterium
CCTAAGCATTCTTAGTGCTATCGCCAGCATCTTGCTAACTGGTGTCTTGTGTTGTGTAAGTGCTACCCGGGTAAGTTCACAAATCTCAGTTTGTTTGAGCTGATAGGGCTTGCCAATATTATTGTTAGCACCACGCGAAAAAATGATGCAGCCAATAAATTTGCCATCTTCCCACACGCCAACCTTGACCAGTTTGCCAGCAGGTACACTCTGGCTGTAATGCCAGTTCTCACAGGCATATTTAGCAGCTTCATAGCTACACCAAGCAAGCTTTAATTTTGGCTTAGGGTTCAAACTCATGTTTGCAGTGTGGGCAAATTACTTTCTTTTTCTCGTCTAGGCGCGGTGGTTCGTCATCAACGGGTTGAAACTCTGGTGGTTTGAGCTTGGCGAGGTCATCTTCACTGATTGCCAACCCCGCAAGTGAGCCTGTTAAGCTCTCAATATCTGACACCATCTCTAAATAAGGTGTTGTGTCCCAAGAAGAACTCTGAGCTGTGTTGTTGATAGCGATCAGGTAAGCATCCGCCTCTGCCTGATTTTCAAAATGAATACCTCGAGTGACAAGAACATGCCACCTGCCATCAACATCACGAATGTATCTAGGTTTTGGCCCACCTTCTTGCTGAATTTCCCTAAGCTTTTTAATACGCCCATGACCCGACACCAACAGCCCGGTTGTTTCATCAATCGTAATTGGCTCAGTATGGCCAAAGCGCTTGATGCTGCCATCTAAGGTATCAAGGTCATGTATACGCGGGTTACGAGGTGCAAACTCAATGTCATCTATGCAGAGATAATCAGAGTAAAGTTCGCCAGCCTCAACGCGTTCCTTTATGAATGCCTCGAGCAGTTCTGGAGTTAATACACTGCTCATGCTGGCACCAAGTTCTCGAGCACCCATAATCCAACTGGTGCGGCGCGCCTGACTGTTTTAGTGGTAAAAGTACGTTCGTGTTGGTCTAAAATTTTGCAGTACAGCTCGCACTGAGGCACAGTACAACCAGCAGGCGGGCTGTGTTTGACGACGTGACGACCTCGAGCGGTGACGGGTTTGCCAGCTCTGTTTTTAGGGATACCAAGTGCGCGCCTAGGTGTTGTGAGTACAGCTAGATTGCTGTCAGTGAGTGGGTAGACATTGGCATTGAACTCGAGCGCACTGTTGCGCGTGAACTCAGCCTCATCAACAGATGCTGAAGTCCCAGCAGGAAATACCCCGAACATGCGGTAGTGATTGCGCAAAGCATAAAAAAAGCCCTGTACAAGCTCTACGGCGTCAGGGGTGACGGTTCTAACTGTAACGTTTCCAAGGTTTTGAACCTGTTGCTGCAGGTGAGGCACAAGTATGTGCGCTTCATGCATGTTTGCCCGCCTTCATTTAGCTCTTCTTTGCGCTCCGAGGTCGTTTCAGCGCTTTGACAGTGCGGGCAAATAAACCGCTTTCGTGACTTCTTGTTACACTTTTTGCCCACTATGACGTTTAGTGTACTTGCTGCGGTATTCCGCAGATGTAACACTGTACACAAATCTGGAACAAAACATGATTTTTGTGCTAGGTTTGAAACATGTTTTGGGGATCAGTAGCAATGATTATTTCTGGCTTAGTAGCATCGCTTGGCTACGGTGCTTGGCGTTGGAACAAGCGGCGGCTCGAGGATATGCGTCGGCAACAGGAAGAATCTGACCGTGGATAATGTTTCAAGTAAAGAATGGGCTTCTATTCAAAGCCATTTTGGCGTGCCAACTTATAAAGGTCTTGGTAAAAGTATTCAGGGCCATTTATATCACCGTAAAGTGCCAAAGAAACTCATAGATGGCATCAACCACTACAGGGTCTGTGATCTCGAGGCTTACAAAAAATCACATGAATTGCCAGAAAAATACGCCTTTTTAAGGACGGATGATAAAAAATACTTCCGGTCAGCATCTAATTGGATAAAGCACAACCGCAAACACCCAGTTATTTTAATCGGTACGAGAAATTGTTTTCATACTGATGATATTGAGGCCTTTGAGAATCAATATACACCTGCACAAAATATTGATCTTCAAGCGCTTGAAAGGTCAATTGAAACCCATGCACCTAGTTACGCTGCTATTCTAAGGGGTGCTGGATATAAACCCAACACGAGTAATCTTACGAGGTTCTATTTCAAACGCTACCCACACCTCAAAGAACTCTACGAAAAACGCTGTACAGAGATTGACAACCAGAAACGGCGCGTTATCAGCAAGGTGCGCGCTGCAGTGCAATGCCACAGCTATGAGGAAGCTTTAGGACTAACAGGATTAGATGCAAAACAGTTTGACAGGCTGCTCAGAAAGCATACAGGCATTGTTCACATCAAAAGTTACTACCGTTTACGTGAGCGTGTGAAAGTGGTTGGTGAGTCTAAGCATCTGACTGAAGCAGCAGACAAGTTAGGACTTTCTATTAGCGCCATGTCGCATTATGTCAGCCGTAACAGGGAAGGTTTTGAGCGTTTAGGTGATTAGGTGCTCAACAGCTTGTATAGGGGGCATAGACATGTTTCTACAAACTTTTGAAAGCCCGCCAGATGTTGAAGTGCGTGTGTTTCAAGTTGTCGGCATTATAGGCATTGAATTGCAATACCGCGAAATTCAATCAACAAAAACACCATCACTGATAGCGCGCAAGTATGACAAGCCTTGCAAAACGTTCAATATGAAGATGAACACAGGTTACATGGTGCTAAAAGGACGCACCGTTGAACGCTATTACGCACAGCAACCAAAAGATTTTGAAGAAAACCTCACGCTCAACGACCTAATTATGTTTATCAATGATGACATGACCGAAGAACAAAAAAGTGATTACATGAAAACGCGTACTATCTGGTTGTGGCCGTACGTTTGAATGAGCCTTACTGCCTTAAGCGTATTGAGGCTTTGACAACTGCTCGAGCAAAACACCCAAATCCGACGCCGCAAGGTGGTGAGATGTTACACCTTTACCCGGATTGGGCGACCAAAATACCTCCCACGCTTCATCATCAGCTACAGCTTGTTCGTATTCTCTGGCAGACACAAACAAGTCTTTTGAACTGCCAAAGTATCGCTCTACGGATTCATAGAAGCTACGTTGAGGATTGTGTGCAAGCTCGAGCCTGCCTTTATGTTCATACTTAGGGAGCAACCCCAAGAACGCTTTTACTAACTCTTGTGGTATACCACCTTCAAACAATGCCTCAAAATCTGCTGCCAGTGTAATGCAAAACCCAACGGGTGTATTTGGATACCACTGTAGACTCCATAGCTCGTCCACCTCGAGGGCTTTCTGGTGCTGCTCAGGTGAACTAAAGTCATCTTCATCGTAGTCAAACAGCTCCATGTGTTCTCGTACTGACATCTTATTAAAGCGATGTAGATTGTGCTCAATGCCTAGCTCACAAGCGTGTTCGGGTAGGTGCTCGAGTAGCTTTTGTGCAACTTCGTTAGGTATCATTATTATCCTTCCGCTGCCACCAGCACCACATCCAGCTCGAGCACCCTCAACAACCTCTGCCAAAAAAGTGGAATGAGACTCGAGTCATCACTTAGTAACGCCAGCAAGCTTGTACCCTCTTGCGCCGCACCAGCATCCACAACCACCAGCTGTAAATCGCAAAACGACA
>JBCCBI010000517.1:0-3617 GCA_039034155.1 Deinococcota bacterium
CCTCCGTCAGCAGCAGTGACGGAGCCTCCAGCTCCACTGAGGCCGCTCCCAAGGCCCCTTCTCAAGCCGGCAGTCAAGCCCAGCAAGGGCAAGAAAAAGCCAAGTCTTTGTGCAAGTTGCTTGGTGGCTCCCCACGTTTCCAGGGTTGCTGCTGCTGCTTACGGTGCTTGCCATTAACAACCTCGGTGATAGCTTGCGCGACGCCCTTGATCCACGTGACTAAGAACCTGTCATGGCATAGGTCAGTCTTCACAGATGTGAAAGAATTGGCGTTTGGGTGGGCTTTCTTGTGTGGGAATTCTACTTTTAGCAAGCGGGTTGGCAAGCTACCATAATCAACAGGGCGGTTCCGTCCCAATAGAGATTCTCGAGCCCTCTGTGGAAACCGCCCTATTACTTTTTAGTCTACTGCGAAACTTCATGAACATACATCTCAAATAGAGTTTATAAATACATCGCAACTATTTTCACAACACCTTAAAATAAGCATTGATCCTCGACAAGATAGTGATTGCCACGTATCTGGATTATCTTGTTAGAAGTTAGGAAGCCAAGGCTTAACTTACCCTAACAACGCAAGTAGCAAAGCTTAGATGCACCTATGAAACTAGTGCCTCACACGAATTGAGAGACTAACTAGGTAAATCTCCCTCGTTTAACTTGCGTGCAAGGTCATGAGTGCTCGAGAACTGTAATATCGTCATAGCTTGTAGGCACCATCCAAAGCTTTTGTTCTAAAACGTGCACTCTCGTTATATCTCTTGCTTTGAATATGAGGCTCGAGCCGTTAATCGCCGTTAATCCTTGTAAAGATATTAACAAGCTGTGCACTCCGAAGTGCAGCACGCATCAAACGAGTATGTTAAATTATTAACAATGCTCACCTCAGTTCGCACGCTGTCGGAAAATGGCCCCTTACGGGTTGAGATTGCGCGTTGGCGTAACCGCCTTGTGATTGTCAAACGACTTCGGGGTGATTCCGAGGTGCTCGAGGACCGCCTTGCTAGGGAAGCTCGCGTCATTCGCAGGCTGCGCCACAAAAACATCATCCCCCTGCTTGCAACTGAAGGTACTAGCCTCATTTACCCTTACAACAAAGGTGTATCGTTAGCAGATGTACTTCAGCAGGGTATCTTGTCTCCACAGCGAGCTGCAACCATCATGCTGGATATTTTGAGCGCGCTTGTGTACATCCATAATCAAGGCGTGATTCATCTGGATGTCAAACCTGCCAATATCATTGTGCAAGGTAAGCGGGCGTTACTCACCGATTTTGGCTTTGCCAAAGACTTGGCGCTCGCTGCTATCACCCAACCAGGTACATTTTTTGGAACGCCCAACTACATGCCGCCTGAACAGTTTCGAGGACAGCGTAACGACCCTCGTAGCGATATTTACGGGGCGGGCGCAGTGTTGTACCACATGCTGGTAGGCGAACCGCCTTATGGGAATCAGGTGATTCGGTTTTTGCTCGGCGATCCTACGGTGAACAAAACCCCTCTACCTGCGTGTGCAGCACCTTTGCTAGAGGTTGTTGACAAAGCCTTGCAGTCGCTTCCTGAAAACCGCTTTCAGACGGCTCAAGACATGTATCAAGCCGTGAGCAGGGCTCGAGATTTGTGCACTAGCTAAGCATCAAATCGATTTTTCCAATAGCTTTACAAGCCGCTCTTACCCGTTTTGTCGAAAGAAGATTTGCGACATATTGCTGTATCAAGATGGTTTTATCTACAGTCGTGAAACTGGTACTGCAAATACTGACGTCTTAATCATCAGCAGGCTGGGTTAGCTCGAGCCGCATTTCGTTACTGGGTTCAAAACCAAGCTGTTCATAAACCTTGCGACCTTGCGGTGAGGCATGGAGCAAGATGCGGTTGCAGCCCAGTTGTCCCAAGTAATCACGACAAGCTTTGGTAAGTAGCGTAGCTAGACCTTGTCGCCGCGCATCTGGCACCACGCGCACACCCCAAATGTACCCGTAAAGGCGCTTGCTTGGCATAAACGCAAATGGATACGGGCCAGCAAACTGCTGACAAGCAGCTACAGCTAGAACCTGTACAGAGGTGCTGTTAGAGGTGCTGTTAGGGGCACTGTCAGTGTCAGTACTATCAACAGTATCTGAAGCTGTCTGCTGTACCTCTACCTCTTCCAGTGAAGGGGTGACAGACGGAACAAAGTTGCTTGCTTGCTCAGCTAAAAACGCGTTGTAGTCAAGGTGCTTGCGTGCATGGGCAATAAACTCGAGCGTCTGCGCTTGCCAGTCCTCTGCCAAAATATCCTCAATCCCAAAATCTGCCCACATATCGTGGTAAAACTGTGCCACCGTAAGGTCATCTTTAGGTTCAGCAACCCGCAACGTAACACTTTTGGGGTGTACGACCTTGGGTAAGGTCCGTGTGACGTTTTCGTTAGGGAGCATTATTTCTTGCACGTTGGGCACACTACCAGCACTTACGCTGGCATCAGCATGGGGAGGTTTGGTGTTGGAATCGCTCATATCGTAAGCCATGGTTAACTCTGTGGTGAGATCTACGGGCGCGTATAGATACCGTCAAAGGTGACGTTCATACCGCCACAGCGTTTGTTATCTTGAGCAATAAGGTAATCCTGTAATAGGGTGAGGGTTAGTTGGCAATCGTAAGCATCAAATAATATGAGTTGATTTTCAAATGGGTCAGCTCGAGACACAACTTCACCGGTATGGATTGTGTTGAGGCCGTACCAATACGCTTCACCCTCTACTATAAAGCCTCGGTCTAAAGCGCTTTGAGAGATCACTAAAGTATTGTCATAGGTTAACCATGTGCCTTGCCATGCGTCTGGGGTAGGTGGCACCTGCGTAGATGCTACACGTGTAGGCTCGAGGCTCACGGTTTTAAGCCAACCTGTCGTGCTCTGTTCAGCGCTAGCTGTGTAGCGCACACAGCTAAACTCACCATAAGTTTTGCTATTTAAGACAACAATATCGTCCTTAATAACATAGCTGGAAAGTTGGCAAGCTGTGCCACCTGCAGTTGGGCAACCTGCCTGACCAGCGGTCGTTTCATCTCCATAGAAATAGCTACGTGCGGTGGTCACGCGGGCAAGGTTAAACCCTGCGGCTTCACTTGGCAAGACAAAGTGACCGCTACGGCACCACTCAGCTGGGTTTTGGGCAGTAGCTAAGACAACACAGCAACTTAATCCTGCTAACAACAGTACCAGCCAGCCGCGCTGCAGTGCGTGCGTTCGCGCGCGTAACACGCTACGCACGTGATACTGACTGCCACATCGACGGTAAACCACGTTAGTCATAGTACACCAAACCGCAATATCATTAACGATAAAATTCACAAGTTTCTACTCACAGGATAGCCGTATGGGCTGTTCGCACTTGCGCTTGTTAAACTCATACTTCAGGTAGAACGTGACATTCACGATAGCTGAACCCAACAACGCAGCTCGTTGATAGTTTCACGTCAAGTGCGTTTAGGGTAGCAAGCCAGACACAGGGATTCTTGAGTTAGGACAAATATGAACGGCTCGAGCCCGCAACAAACAGGCTCGAGCCACCCCAAACTCATCAACCACGCAACAAGCTAGTTAACAGGCTCATCTTCAAATAACTCAGCAAAGAG
>JBCCBI010000518.1:0-3598 GCA_039034155.1 Deinococcota bacterium
GATTGGCGTTGTGTTTCAGGACTATGGGAAATATCAATTAACAGCTTCGGATAACATTCGTCTTGGTGACATTGACAGCATAAGTAACAGCACCATCCTCAAAAATACGAACAACGATAGTAGTTGTGACGGTAAGCAGCACGCTGGTCAAAAGCAACTACCTCAGCAGGATGAGAATGAGGATCCGCGTGTTGTTGAAGCTGCTACTCAAGCAGGTGCCAAAGTGTTCATTGACAAACTACCGCAAGGCTACCAGACGCAACTGGGTAAACAGTTTGATGGTACCGACTTATCTACGGGGCAGTGGCAGCGGATTGCCTTGGCGCGCGTTTATGCGCGATGCCAGCGTACTTGTGCTAGATGAACCCACGGCAGCACTTGATCCGCGCAGTGAGCATGCGCTCTATCAAGACTTTGCAGCGCTGGCTGCAGGTAAGACAACCCTACTTATTACCCACAGGCTAGCCAGCGTCAAAATGGCCAACCGCGTGTTGGTGCTTAAAGATGGTGAACTGGTTGAGCAAGGGCGTCATGAGGAGTTACTCGGGCAAGGCGGTGAGTACGCCTCGCTATACACCATGCAAGCCTCGTCGTATCAGCAAAACCGTTAGCAAAAGATGATTGGCTGCAGCGTCAATATTGAAAAACAGCATACATTCTGAACGCTAGGCTGCAACTAGCTAAACGTATGTTTTAAGGACGCTTAACCTCTGTTCATGCTAAATGGGTTATGATGCACCTTGATGACCTTGCGCACACAACCCTTTTGTATAGAACCGCGTGTTCAAGATGCTTTGGACCACGGCCTACCTGTTGTGGCGCTCGAGTCAACGGTTATCACCCACGGTTTACCTAAACTGCAAAATTTAGAACTTGCGCTGAAGCTCGGGCAAACCGTTCGTACGGTAGATGTTAACCGTAGATTGTTACAACATAATGCACATTTAGCAGCCCATATTGCGGCTGAAATAGCACGTCAGGGTGGGTATCAAGTACCCGAATCATCAAATGCTGTATCTGCGAGTCAGCCGGACGGTCCAGTACTACAGGGGCAATTATGAGCTGTCTTCATCATCAATGTCACCAAAATATCCTGACGAATTTTGCGATACAGCCTAGGCTGAATTTTACTATGAACTTAAACTTATTCTCGAGCCAACTGCCCTTCTTGCAAACATTAGCTCTATCAAAGCTAGTGCAGATTGTACAAGTGCAGCCCAGCTCTGTTATTAGATTGTGAGTTACTTATGAGCGAAACCACCAACAGCAACATTCGTTCAACAGGTCAATCCATGTTAACACCCATTGTGTCAGAAGTTGGGACGCGTAGCTTGGGGCAAACATTCCGTGACGCCCGTTTAGATAAAAGCCTCGACCTGCGTGATATTGCTTCCCAAACGCGCGTGCGCAAGCAGTATTTATTGTCACTCGAGGAAGGTAACTACGACGCACTCCCTGAAAATGTATACACCCGGAATTTTATTCGCCTTTTTGCGGGGGCCGTAGGGCTAGATAGCACTGCAATGCTCGAGCTCTATGACCGTGAACGTGCTACGTTTGAAGGTAAGTCCATCTCAACACCAGCACTTGCTAGTGCGCAACCAACAAGTGCACCGCGAACAGCACCTGCCCAGCAAAACTTGGCGGTTGTAAGGCGTCAACCAGCCTCACGTAACGCGTCTGGTTCAGGTGACGCAGGCATGGATATTGGCAATATATTGCCTACTTTGCTGTTGGTGATTGTGATTGTAGGGCTTGCGCTTTGGGCCTGGGATAGTGGTTATTTCCCTAATGCTGGAGTTGAACAGGTCTCTACGGCTGAGCCAGCGGTTGGGGTTCTCATAAACCCTAGAGACTCATCAGTAGATCAACCTGATGTGACCGTCACCCAACCTGAGATAAGTGCAATTGAACCTATATCTCCCACTGAGGACGTTACGACTACAGCAGATGATGCCACAGCAAGCTCGAGCGTCGCCTTGTTATCAATTGCGACAGTGCCAGACGGTGCAACTGTAAGTGTCGATAACTACGTGTTTCCTAGCTCGTCACCTATTGAAAACGCCCCACTCAGTGCAGGTGCTAACCGCGTTTTGCGAGTTGAGTTAGAAGGCTACCGCACTTACGAAGCGCCGATTGACCTCAGTTTTAATCGCAATCTCGAGGTCTACCTAACTCCTCTTGGTGAAGTGGATGAAGATGTCACCGAGGCTGCTACTGAGGGTCCTGTAGGCGAACTTGTAGACATTGATAATCCAACGGCAAGTGGTGAAGATTTACAAACAGATGAAGACAATGTAACTGCTGATTCTACAGATGATCTCGATGTTGCTTCAAGTGATGACGTAACTGCAGAAGCTGTGCCCATCGGACCGCTAACCGTGAGTGTAGAGATTGTAGATGCCGCGTCTTGGCTCGAGGTCTACCAAGGTGATGACCGTGGGGTGGGTACCACGCTTCTCTACCGCACAGCCCAACCAGGTGAAACGTTTGAGTACGAAGCACCTGTGTATCTGTTTGCGGGTAATGCTGGTAATGTGCTTGTTTCTGTTGACGGTGGCGATCCTGAGGCCATTGGCACCACCGGACAAGTTACCGGACAAGCGTTTACCGAAGAATCGTCTGTCGAGTAACTTGTCTGCTCGAGCTAGCCTCAAAAGGTTAGCGTTTTTAAATCTTAGTAATATCACTAAAAATTTGAAGACTATCATAATGCTTGGTTTTTAGGTTGGGTATTCATTTGTGATGGTTGATAGATTGATCGCGTGTTGTCACTTATCAGGATTTTGTAAAGTAAAAATACGATTATTATTGGTGATTGGTGAATTTGGCGTCATCGGTTCATGTATCCGCGCGCGAGTGCCGCAAGCGGGATAGCCACTGCTCTACTGCTTTGGGATGAGGAGGGGATCCAAGACCTTGTGGCCTTCGGCGAGAGCGACGCCGAGCCGCCTCTGCTGAGCCACATGTCGCAGGCCCTGCAGGACTCGGACGCAGCCGTTCGAGAGAGCTCGCGCATGGCCTACTGGTGCCTCAGCCACCGCTGCCCCAAGGCCAGCACCCGCATCATGGAGGGCTTAGGGCCCTCAGCCCAGCGCAGGCTGCAGCTGAGTCTGAGCGAGCTGCCCGCGCCGCAGAGCATCGTGCGCGGCGACGGCAAGGGCATCGCGCTTTTGACGGGCGAGGAGCCTGCTGCCGCAGTGGTGACGGGTCGCGCTAGGCCTCGCACCCAAGGCCGAGAGCGCAAGGGAGGCAAGGCCGGCCGAAGCGCCAAGAAAGGCGCCGGCGCCCCGCGCGTGTCTCTCAAGAGCCGCATGGCGGCGGCTCGCAAGGAGAAGGCCGCCGCGGGCCTGGACGACATGGAGGTGCAGGTGCTAGCGCCGCCCAAGCCGCCCAGCCTCAGCGAGGATGAGCACTCGGAGGGCAAAGCCGCCAGCGGCAGTGACGGCAACGGCGACGGCTCAGCCGATGGAGGCGCCGACAGCACCTCCAACGGCAGCGCCGGGTCCACTCTGAATGCGGGCGCAAAGGAGTGGACCCCCGCGAGCACTCTGGATGCGGGCGCAAAAGAGTGGACCCCGCAAGCCACAGGCATCGC
>JBCCBI010000519.1:0-3585 GCA_039034155.1 Deinococcota bacterium
CACCAAATCGCGATCGCTCTGGGGATGCTGCCGCCACTGCTGACCCGCTTCCAGGGCCGTCATCAGGGCCCAACTTGCGGTGAGTGTGCAAGGCTACTTGGCGCTGGATATGGTGCGCAAAAACAACCTCGAGCTAATCAAAGGTGTTGACCGCGCAACCACCACGACCATCTCTGCGTTGCGTACTGCCGTCATTGTGGCGCAAGCGCTCACCAACCAGCGCTTAGTGCTTGACCAAATTACGGCGCTCAACCGCACGACTAGCAGCTTGATTGAGTCAACCTCGGTGCTACTTAAGCAGCAATCCGGCAAAATTTACGAGCAAGCCACCAGTTCAACGGTGGATGTTGAGCAACTGCGCAATGCCTTCAAAAACATCTACGACTCCATGGACATGATTTCTAGCTACAAGTCGCAAGCGCTCACCAACATGAAACAAACTGTCAACGTGCTTAGCCAAGAAGTTGACCACGCGCAAACCTACCTTGACCGCGTGCGTCAAGAAGAAGTTGCCAGTGCTACCGAAGACCTAGACCTGGACGCGAACCCACCACAACTTGGTGAAGTGAACCTGTAGGTGATGGGGTAGGTGATGGAGTAAGCCATGAACAACGCTCGAGCAAGCCTGATTATTCGCGCAGTTATCGTGCTTATTGCCGTCGTTGCTGTCGTGCAGTTTCGCAGCGGTGGCGGACTGCCAAGTTTGGGAAGTTTATTCGGCCGTGAACCTACGACACTAACTGTCTTAGCTGGGTCAGAATTGCGCGACTTAGAACCATTTTTTGATGAGATCGCCCGAGAAACTGGGGTGAGGCTCGAGCTTGACTATATCGGCACATTAGACGGCGTGGAGTCTATTGTCACCGAAACAGGTGGCGGGGCTGAGGTTGATGCCGCGTGGTTTTCGCACGCTAAATACTTAGCGCTAGTTGACCGCGGACGCATTGCTGCCCAAGAAACCATCATGCTGTCGCCAGTAGTGATGGGCGTAAAACAAAGCTTGGCGGAACAGTGGGGCTGGACAGATGGCGGCGTAACCTGGCAAGACATTGCCGATAGAGCTGCAACTGGTGAGCTGGATTTTGCCATGACCAATCCAGCCTCATCTAACTCTGGGTTTACCGCGCTCATGGGCGTGGTGGCAGCCTTTGCAGATACCGCAGACGCACCTCGACTGGAAGATATAGAGGTGGCAGCACCGCGCCTCACCGATTTTTTTGCGGGGCAAGCGTTAACCTCAGGTAGTTCTGGCTGGCTGGCTGAAAGTTACGTGCGCGAGCAAGACCGTCTGGGCGGCATCATCAACTATGAATCGGTACTGTTAGAGATGAATGATAGCGGCCAGTTACGTGAACCCCTCTACTTGCTTTATCCAGAAGAGGGCATCGTCACCGCCGACTACCCAATTATGCTGCTCAACAACGACAAGCGCGAAGACTTTGATAAGCTTGTTGAGTTTTTGCGCTCCGCAGAGTTTCAAGAGACGATTATGCGCGAAACCCAGCGCCGCCCAGTGATTCCCCAAGTTCAACTAGCCAGCAGCTTCCCAGACGCACTTTTGGTGGAACTTCCCTTTCCAGGTAGTAGCGACGTCGTTGATGGCATCTTGTTTGCCTATTTAGACGAAGCGCGCATTCCCGCTCACGCAGTTTTTGTGCTAGATGTCTCTGGCTCTATGGAAGGTGAGCGCATTGCCCAACTGCAGCAAGCCGTGCGTAACCTCACCGGGACCGATGCCAGCCTCACCGGACGGTTTGCGCGTTTTTCGGCCCGCGAGCGCATCACCCTGGTGCCGTTCCGTGAGCAAGTTCAAGATGGTGTCACCTTTGAAATTGATAACGCGGACGAAAACAGTGACAGCATGCAGGGTATTCGCAACTATGTTGACGGCCTGCGGGCAGATGGTGGCACGGCCATCTACAGCTCCCTGATTACAGCGTACCGCTTTTTGCAAGAAATGCGCCAAGAAGACCTCGCCCAAGGGCAAGAGCGTTACTATTCAATTGTGCTCATGAGCGACGGCGAAAACACTGAAGGCGGTAATTTGCGTGATTTTGAGCGATTTTTCAGCACGCTCGAGGGCGGCAGTCAGCAAATCAAAACTTTCCCAGTGCTGTTTGGGAATGCCAACGAGAGCGAAATGGACGACGTCGCTGAGCTCACCGGTGGGCGCGTATTTGACGGACGCAGTGAGACCCTAAGCCTTGTGTTCAAGCAAATTCGCGGCTACCAATAAACGAGCGATGAGTGCAAAACAGCGATTTTGGTTTTTTGTCTACAGCACGCCCAATATTGTGGGAGCAGCCGCCGCGTTACTGGGGCTTGCCCCTCATTTGCTACTTGAAGTGTTTAGTGAACGTGGCGGGTTTAACTTGTGGTATGTCATTGTGCCAGGTTTGTACGTACTTGGCTATGTGGCCAGTTGGAGTTTTCAAAGTCCCACGGCCAGTCTAAAAATTCGTGAACGGCAAAGTGCGGCTGAAATTCGTCGTGAATTAGACGATTTAGTGAAACAAATTCGCAAACGCGTTGCCCCTGAAGTGCTGGCCCGAGTTGAGAGTATTCGCGGGTCTACCTTGGACGTGCTGCCGCAGCTTACTGAAACAGGCTCGAGCGGCAATTACGACCTCTACACTGTGCGGCAAACAGCTTTAGAGTACCTCCCAGAAACCCTCGAGAGCTACCTCAACTTACCGCCCACATTTGCACGCTTGCACCCGCTGCGCGATGGCAAAACGGCTAAACAGATTTTGCTCGAGCAACTCACCCTCATCGACGACACACTCAAAGAGGTTGTGGTGAACATTCACAGTCAAGATGCCAACGAACTGCTTGCCAACCAACGGTTTTTGAACGAACGTTTGCACAAAAACGAATTTGCGCTCTAGACTATCTTTTTAGTTAACGCTGATACTAACAACATCAACAGTCTTGAGCCAGCCAAATTGGTATAAAACCTCGTGACCTTTACGCTCTTTTTCGCTGCTGTGATGGTCATTGCAACCATTATCACATTTGCTGTGGGTGTATACGTGTGGCGTCAACAAACTATTTCTGGCGCGCGCATCTATACCCTCATGATGTTTGCTGTGTCCTTGTGGTCACTACTTACGTTTTTTGAAGTTTTGAGTCAAGATTACCTGACGGTTAAAACCCTCCGCAGCCTGCAGCATTTGGGCAAAGCGTGGATTCCGGGGTTGTGGTTTTTATTTACCCTACGCTTCACTCAGCCAGATATACACCTCTCTCGCAAACTCTTGATAACCGTTATGGCGTTGCCAGTCATCTCGCTTGGCATAATTCTTAGCGACCCTTGGCATGGGCTTCTTTGGGGAGGTAGCGCGTTTAATACCGAACCTGTGCCCCATATAGAGCTCGAGCAAGGCCTATGGTTTCAGTGGGTAATTATTCCTTACACGTATTGCATGATGTTCTTAGGAGTTAGTGCGCTATTTAATGCACTTACCCATAATAGTAGGCGCTACAAACGCCATATTGTAATACTAATGGTATCTTTTTTAGTACCATTTGCGATTAACATTGGCTATATTCTTGGCGGCTTGTCCAGTTATGGGCTTGATCCCA
>JBCCBI010000520.1:0-3582 GCA_039034155.1 Deinococcota bacterium
CAAAGGTATAGAAACCTTTCTTGCTAGCCATTTACCTGAGCATTTTGAAGACCTGTCACTACCTCTTAGTGTGACAACTGTTGATGTACAAAAAGGCAGGTTAATGGTTCTACGTTCAGGTCAACTTATTCCAGCGTTACGTGCAACTAGCGCCCTGCCAGGACTTTTAAGTCCCGTGAAGTATCAAGGACGTTATTTGGTTGATGGCGGGTTACTCAACAACCTCCCCGTAGACCTTATTAGAACGATGACACATGACCCCGTGATAGCAGTTGACATTGCTGCACCACCTGACCGCGAGCTTGCCTTTGAATCTGAGTCAGCTGGTATCTTGCAACAGATGAACGCACTGATAAGTGGCAAAACCACGATGAGAAATGAACTTTTTGGTCGGGCATTAACAGTAGAATTGTTTATGAAGTCGTTTGATGTGCCACAACGGGTGCTCACCGAGATGCGACTAAGTATGCAACCGCCCGAACTGCTGATTCGCCCTGAACTTGACAGCCAGTTTGGCGTTGAAGATTTTGATAGAGGCGAAGAAGCCATAGCGCAAGGTTATGAAGCAACCCGTGAAGGCTTAAAAACTTGGCTCGAGGCTAACGAGCAAAACGAAGACATCCCTTCAAGTTAGAGGAGACTATAATGAGCGACTTAATTGTCTATACCTACGATCAAGAAGATAAAGCTACTGACGTCCTGAAGCACGTTGCGAGTCTCAAACAAGACAATGTCCAAAAAGCATTAATTGGGATTGAAGATGCTGCAGTTGTGGTAAAAAACGCTAAAGGACGCGTAAAGATACACCAAACCTTAGAATCTGTAGTTAAGGGCAGTAATGTCGCTAGAGGCGGGCTTTGGGGTGTGCTCATTGGCTTTTTGTTTGGAGGTCCTTTGTTTGGGGCCCTGTTAGGGATGGGCATTAGTGGTCTGCTTGGACACAATATTGATATTGGCATCGATAATGAGTTTATTAACGGCATTAGTGATAATCTAGCTCCAGGTGATTCTGCCTTGTTTTTGTTGGTTAACAACACCCCCACAGAAACTATCGCTGACGCCCTCAAAGGCTTTGACGGCAAGCTCTACCACACCTCCCTTTCTGATGAGGCCGAAGCAGCGCTTACTCAAGCCAGCGAACATGCACCTATCAAAGAAGCAATTGAAGCGGAAAACACAGCGTCTTAGCACTTTTCAAGAAATCTGTCTCGTGTTCTAATCAATTGCCTAAAGTGATGCCATCATTATTATCATCACTATCGTCATCACCGCCCAGATTGCCTCCTAAACTGCCGTCATCTTGAAACTGAATCTCGCGCTTAACACGTTCGATGGTAAACGTCACTTGGCTAGTTTCCTTAGGAGTCACGGTGACTGGGCGGCTAGTTGAGTCGAGCCGGTAGACATCAGGCAAGTTGGGGAGCACTTCAAGCATGTAATCCCCTGGAGCAACCCCCTCAAAGAGAAAACGACCTGCCAAATCAGTCAGTTTGCGCGTTGCCCTATCATCCTGTCGTAGTTGTACTAGTACCCCACCAATAAGCCCTATTTCTGCTTCAGGTTCAAGCCCACCTATGAACGTATAAGTGGTGGCTTCAGCGAAGCGAAGCTGTCCGCTGACACTACCTGCCTCAGTAACTATAAAGTTAAGGGCTTGGTCTTCTTGGGGCGTCACCGTTACTGCATGGGGTAAAGCAGGTAGGACTAATTGTCCGGGGCAAAGGTCAGCGCGGCGCACATCAAGTTGATAACTACCACCGTCGATAGCAGGAAATAAGACTTCACCATCAGCATTTGTGGCTAGCGACAAACCTGCCACGTTGACAACAATGTTGGCAGTAGAATAACCTGTAGGGGTTTGTAGTTGTACCAACAGGGATCCAGCACTACTGGTGCAGCCAAGGGGTAGCTCGAGCGGTACTTCATAAGCCAAGGTGACACGCCCAAAGACACGTTTTGTATTGCTACTTACTTACTGTACGTAGCTCGAGCTGTCGGTGACTCAGATTCACTCAGATCTTGCCCTAAACTGAACGCCCCTAGCTGGGTGACTGGTCAAGAAGTCAGCAACACCCACCCTCTCCAGGTTGTTCTCACTCTGTTTAGTCCAAGCGTGCAGCAGCGTCAGTTAATCATGCGAACCCTGCAAGATGCTGCTATGCATCCGTTCCCATCAACAGCAACACAGCCTAAACTTGTTAACCTGCGTAGCTTAGATTTTTTTGGTAACCAGGTTCAGCTTTACCCGCAAACCTTGGGCGAGCCACTTGTTACTGATGGTCTAGCGTTTTTAGCATCTTCACAATCAGGTTTATGAAGATTTATAAGCACAAGTCTCTGTTGGTAGCTGACTCAATCAGTCAATTCCAAAGCCTAGCTACGCTGATGCAATCAGCATGCATTGAAGACTGCTTTTTAGGACTGCTTGCGAAACACGTCCATGACAATGACGCCGTGTGTTTGGCGGTGCTCGAGCACCAACCCATTCACCTCAGCTAAAGTACTAAGCTCATCAGGCTCAATAAAACGAATACCACCTGCACCCAAAAGCCCTTGCAACCCTCGTGACCAACGTGCCTGCGCCGGTTGAACGTACATTTGCCACATGCACCCGCCTGGTTTGAGCACCCGTGCAAACGATGCGACACACGCCGCTAAATCCATAAATTCGTTCAGTGAGCCACCTGCTGCCACCACATCAAAAACAGCATCTGCATGAGGTAAATCCTGAACGTCTGCCTCAACAAGCGTGATGCCAGCATCTTCTGGCTGTGATGCCAGTAAATCTTTTGCACGACGCTTGGCATCGTGTAAAAACGGCAAGCTGATGTCAACGGCGTGCACAGTGAGGGTCGGTTCGTAGTTGAGGAAAGTTCGGGCGTAAAGTCCTGCGGAACACGCAGCATCTAGCACGTTCATGTGAGGTTGGGGGGCGGTGTGCTCGAGTATCATCCCTAACTCCTCGGCCACTGAAACCTTCCCCAAACTAATCAAACTCAACGACTTGTGTCGCCAGAGAGGTTCATACAACCGCGCCGTAAGCTCCAAAAAGTTGCTTGCTTGTGCTGGCGGCAACTTAGGTCGCTTAGGAAGCGCGCGCACAATCCCATGAGCATCACTCTGAACATCTGCCTGAAACATCATAAATTCCACCCACCTGCCACTTCAATGTGTACACCCGTCACGTAACTTGCCTCATCTGACACTAAAAACTTAGCCACTGAAGTTAGCTCGTCTAACTCACCCAAACGCCCCAGCGGAATGTGCGTGGTCGGTTTACTTACGCTATTCACCATGATTCCGGGGCTGATGACATTTACCGTGATGCCGTGCTTCGCCTCCGTTTTGGCGAGTGCCTTGCTGTAGAGGATTACCCCTGTTTTAGCGATGCCATACGGGACAATAGCAGGTCGCGCTACAAGCTTTTCTGAGCCTGCAAACCCCATGTTGATAATGCGCCCAAAACCCTGCGCCCTCATCAACTGAACAACCGTCTGACAGGTGTAAAACGTACAGTGCAAATTGCCATCAAACATGGCGTGCCAGTCGTCTATCGCTAGCTCATCCAGACTTATCTTGTGA
>JBCCBI010000521.1:0-3544 GCA_039034155.1 Deinococcota bacterium
CAGGGGTGATTGATAGAGGTGTGAACTTCCGTTCAGGTATTGAAGTTGAGGCATTGATGTAAGCCTCAGGGTGACGTAATAGCATCGTATATTTGTCTAAAAAGTTACTTACTAAGCCACTGTGTTACCAAAATCACCCCAATATCATCATATGACTTAACAACTTTAACCAAATACCTTGCTAGCGTTGAAAAAACGCTTCAGGGTGGTCAGCTAGTGAAAGGGATAGGTGTGGACTACGACTTCATTATTGTAGGTAGCGGCTCGGCGGGGTCGGTGATGACCCACCGCTTGAGTGAACTGCCGGATGCCAAGGTGCTAGTGCTCGAGGCGGGTAGCAGCAAGGTAGACGACACCGTGGATATGCCCGCGCGCTGGGCAGAACATCACTTTACGCCCATGGACTGGACCTACTGGACGGAACCGCAAGCGGCTTTGGGCGACCGCAAAGTTTACATGGCCGGGGGCAAGCTCATTGGCGGTAGCAGCAACCTCTACCACATGATTCACGTGCGCGGACACAGACTAGATTTTGACAGCTGGGCGTATAACGGTGCGCCTGGCTGGAGCTACGACGAGGTGCTGCCGTACTTTCAAAAGCTCGAGAATCAAGAAGATAGCACTAACCCCACCGCTGGTAAGGGTGGACCCATTCACGTCATTAACGCCAAAGACCACAAGCCCAACGAACTCTCACAAGCGTTTATAGATGCTTGTCAAGAGTTGGGTTACCCGGTAACTGAGGACTTTAGCGTGAACCAAGAAGGTGCTGGCTGGCATCACCTAGATATTAAAGATGGTAAGCGTTTTGGAGCGCGCTCAGCTTACCTCGAGCCAGCTTTGGCGCGACCTAACGTGGGCCTCGAGGCAGATGCAATGGCCGCCAAACTGCTGTTTGAAGGTACGCGCTGCGTGGGTGTGGAATACATCCAGAACGGCGCACGCAAACAAGTGCGTGCAAGTCAAGAAGTGATTGTGGCCTGTGGCGGCGTGCAAACGCCCAAACTTCTCATGCTGTCTGGCATTGGCAACCCCGAACACCTCAAAGAATTTGATATTCCCGTGCTAGTGGACTTACCCGGTGTGGGCGAAAACTTCCACGACCATCCGCTGCTTATTGGACCCGTGGCCTGGCTCGAGTGCGAAGGCTCTGAACCCAACATCAACATGTCAGAATGTGCGCTGTTTTGTAGATCTGACGAGGGCTGGCCAGTCCCCGACCTACAAATTGGCTTCATTCACCAAGCGCAATTTCAAGAAGAGGTGAGCCGCAAACAAGTGACCATGATTCCGGGCTTGTTGCGGCCGCTCTCCAAAGGTTGGGTCAAGCTTGCCAGCAGCGACCCTATAGACATGCCGCGCATTAACCCGAGGTTACTTGCTGAACCCAGCGACTTGGAGCGGATGGTGCATAGTGTTGAAATCTCCAGAGATATTTACAATAGCAACGCTTTTAAGCCGTGGGGACTCAAAGAAAGTAAACCTGGGCTGGATGTGACCCGTAAAGACGACCTGCGTCAGTACGTTAAAGACAACCTCGGCTCGTACTACCACTATGCAGGCGCGTGCAAAATGGGCACCGATAGCATGGCGGTGGTTGACCCAAGTAGCCTCAAAGTCTACGGTACAGAAGGTTTGCGCGTGACGGATGCCTCGGTTATGCCAGAGGTTCCTAACGGCAACTGTCAAACGCCCATTGTGATGATTGCTGAACGAACCGCCGACTTTGTGAAAGCGAGTTTGTAATGGCAGCTTACGACTATATTGTGGTTGGCGCAGGAACCTCAGGTTGCGCGCTAGCTTACCGCCTCGCCACTGAAAGTGACGCCAGCGTGCTTTTAATTGAGGCTGGCGGGCGCGATGACAACCCGGCTATTTACAGTGAAAATTTGGGTGACACGATGTCTCTGTGGGGCGACCCTAACCTCAACTGGGGCTATATGACCGAACCCCAAGCCGCACTAGACGGGCGTGAAATTCCGGTGGCACGGGGCAAGGTGTGGGGCGGCTGCAGTTCCATTAACGCCATTTTGCACGTGCGGGGTAATCCCAAAGATTACGACCACTGGAACTATTTAGGGAACGAAGGCTGGAGCTACGACGAAGTGCTGCCGTATTTTAAGCGGCTCGAGTCCTTCCCCTCTGGCGACCCCACCACGCGCGGCCACGACGGCCCGGTGAACGTCATTGTCCACGACACGCCTAGCCCTGTCTCTGAGTGTTTGTTTGAGGCAGCTGGCGAACTCGGGTTCGACAACCAAGGTAGAGATTTTGATTACAACGGTTCCACCCAAGCGGGTAGCCCGTTTTACTACCAAGCTAACAAAAAAGATCATCAGCGCATGAGTGCAGCAGTAGCTTACCTGCACCCCATATTAGAGCGTGACAATTTTGAGGTCATGAGTCACACGCAAGTGACCAAGTTAATCATCAAGCAAGGGCGTGTTCAGGGCGTGAGGTGTGTGACTGAGGGCGCATCTCAGGATATTCACGCCAACCAAGAAGTTATCGTCTGTGCAGGGGCGTATGAGACACCTAAGTTGCTGATGTTATCCGGCATCGGCCCGGTTAAAACGCTTAAAGCACATGGGCTCGAGGTTGTCGTTGATGCTCCCGGTGTCGGGCAAAACTTACAAGATCACCTTATTGTGGGCATCTGTTTTTTAAGCAAGCACGAATCACCCTACCCGCCTACGCTTATTTCTGAAACGGGTTTGTTTGGGCACACACGTGACGGCCTCACCCAAGCCTCGCCCAATATGCAGATCAAGTGCGGCGGCATCAAATTTGTAAGCCCCAAATATGACCAAGATGGCCCCGGTTTTACGCTCGCACCCGTTGTCACCCAACCGCAAAGCGTGGGTCATGTGACGCTTCGCTCAGCTGATCCCAATGACACAGCAGTCTTGCAACCCAACTACCTCACGGCTGAGGCGGATATGCAAATGCTTTTAACGTCCACGAAGTTGATGCGCGATCTTGCCCACAGCAACGCCTTTAGTGAGTTTTACAAAGTGGAAATTGCCCCTGGTGATGACGTTCAAGACGAGGCTGGCTTGCGCGCATTTTTACGTGAAAATGTGACTACCTTGTGGCACCCAGTGGGAACCTGCAAGATGGGGCACGACGTTATGTCGGTGGTGACCCCACAACTCCAAGTTCACGGCGTGGAAGGGTTGCGCATTGCAGATGCGTCCGTCATGCCGCGTATTGTGGCAGGTAACACCAATGCCGCCTGCACCATGATTGCTGAAAAAGCTGCTGACATGATTTTAGCGAGTGCGTAAACGCGCTTAAAGGAGACGTATGAGTAACGCAGATATTTATTGGCGCTTTGCCGAGATTTTGAACGCCAGAGAGTACGACAAATTTAGTGAGGTCATGACTGACGACTTTGTTGACCATCACCCGGGGTTGGTAGATGTGACTGATTTGGAGACTTACACAAATAATGTGAAGTTTGTGGTGGAGTCCCTGCAGATGGTGGCGGAAGTTGAGGATGTGCTCGAGTACGGTGACAAAGTTTTTACTCGAGTCAAGCTCG
>JBCCBI010000522.1:0-3503 GCA_039034155.1 Deinococcota bacterium
CCAATTAGACAAAATTAAGACAACCCACCTGTGAATACAAAATATTGTAGGCCTCAACTTGATAATAATCTACAACATTTTTAGTTTTTTAAACTTAGTTAGTCGAAATTTTAAGGTGTATATGTCACTGTCACTGTACGTTCGTCAAGGTTGCCAATAGCATCCTGAGCAGTAATCACAAAGCTATTTTCACCGGGTGTGAGTGCTACCTCAGCAACGACAATCCCCCCTGGCAGAACGGTCATCGACGTGCCATCTAAGCTTACGCGGGCAGCTTCTTCGGTGTAGACCAAAATGCGCGTATCCGCAGTTGTAACATCAGACGGGCTATCAATTTCTAGACTTGGCGGCGTACTGTCGCGCACTAGTGTGAGTTCGCGTTGGGCGACGTTACCTGCGGCGTCTTCCGCGCTAATGCTAAATCCGTTCCAACCTTCTGTGAGATCTGCTGTGTAAGTGAAGCTACCCTGCTCGAGTGTCACGCGTTCACCGTTTACCAAGACACTTGGCGCGTCAGTGTGATTGTCGTCAACCTCACCTGTTAAGGTTACCGTTGTGGCTTGGGTGATGGCATCAGCTTCTGAGGTGGTTACGCTCAACTGCGGTGCTAGGGTGTCTTGAATTACGCTTAACGTTTGCTCGCGTACGTTACCTGCACTGTCTACAGCTTGGACAAGCAAGCTATTTTCCCCGTCAACAAGCGGTAAGCCTGCGTCAAAACTGCCGTTACTATACACGTCTGCGGTAATCACCCCTTGCGCTGTTGTGACTCGCACACTACTACCGGGGTCACTACTGCCACGCAACTGCACGGTATTAAATTGTGTGGCGGCTGGCAGATCAGCTAGCTCGAGCGCTGGCAACCTGCTATCACGCACAACCGCAAACCGGCTGGTTGTACGGTTACCAGCTTCGTCGCTGGCAATAGCTTCAAAGATGTTTAAGCCTTCGTCTAGATCAAGCTCGAGGTTAAACGCGCTCGCAGATTCTGCATTATAACGGGTTACGACACTTCCGTCTCGCATGATTTGCAAGGTGCTATCTAGTTCGACCGTACCAGAAAGCATCACGGCTTCTGTGGTGAGGAGCGTCGCTGGGGTATTAACTCGCAAGCTCGGCGGACTCGTATCGATGCGCACGGTGACTGTGCGGCGCAGCAAAATGTTAGGCACACGCACGTCGAACACAAGTTGATACACGCCTTCGGCAAGGTCAAACGAAGCTGTAAACGCACCGCTGTCAGCCACAGCGACAGGTAGATCGTTAATACTCAAACTTGCACCCGGGGTTACCTCACCAGTAATAGTGAGGTCTGTCTCATCTGTCAAAAGGGTACTTCCCAAGTTGTCTAACGTCAGTACTGGCGTTGCCACTGTAGCGTCCGTTATTGGCATAACATCTGCTGTGTCTGTGTCAGCAGGTGTACCCTCCGACTGGGCATGGACGCCACTTAAAAGTGCGCCACAGATTAAGAGTAGACACACTAAAAGAAGGTGACGTAAGCATCTTAGCTGAAACAGCGACGGCCCTTGCACAAACTTGGGGGAGAGCGGTTGAAAATGAGTCATGTTACTCAAGTATATCAGTACTTATCATCACAACGTTAGCTAAACGTCACGCTATACACACACTTATGCAGCAGCAAACGCGCCACTTAAAAAGGCATTTGGAACATAACAGGATTGCTATAAGAGAACTATCAAAGCAAGCACTACTTTTTACGGTTGAACCACTTCCCTAGTAAGCCGCCTCTTTCAGGTTGAGGTTTACTAGAATTAGGTTTGCCCGATTGTGGTCTGTTAGCAGGACGACCTGCTTGCTGCCCGGATTGAGCCGCGCTATTTCTCGAGCCTCTACCAACCTGCGGGCGAGGTGCCGACCCGCGCCCTACATCCGGTTCATCGTTAGTACTTGCGGCTTGGGATGAAATGGCAGCTTGGAACGCTTTGCCAAATTCAGCGACTGTCTTGTAACGCTCAATAGGCTCTTTAGCAAGCACTTTAGCAAACACCTTGTTGAGGCGTTTATCAAGTCCCTCACGATGACGGCTAGGATTATCTGCTACTGAGAACAAGTGCGCGTTTTTGACATTTTCGTAGTCGTCGCCATCAAAGGGACGGCGGTGGGTAAGCACTTCATAAGCCAGCACACCGAGGCTGTAAATATCGCTTTGAACCGAAGAGGGCTCTCCTAAAAAGATTTCTGGAGGCATATAATAAACTGTACCAGCACGTTCGTCTTGCTGTTCATTTTGGTAGATACCAGTTCCAAAGTCAGCCAACTTAGGCGTGCCGTCATGATCTAAAAAAACATTGGCAGGCTTAATGTCTCGGTGGAGAACATTTTGCTTATGAACATAGGCTAATCCCGAGGCAACTCCAAGGATGATTTTGTAGGCTTGCTCGAGCGGAATCATGCTTTCTTCAACCAGCAGTGTATCGAGGTTTTTGGGGTAGAACTCGAGCGCCATGTAAGCCCGTTCACCAGTCGCCTCACCTTCGCGAGCTTTCACCACATTTTTGTGCTCGAGCGACAAGGTGAGTTTAACCTCACGTTCAAACATGGCAGACAGTTTAGGATTGCGCCGCGCATCTGGTTTTAGCATTTTGAGAGCGTATTCGTCTTTATGCTCATAAGTTGCTAAAAAGACATTGGCAGATTGCCCTGAACCAATTAAAAATACAGCAGCGTACCCCTCAGGCAAAAAACTTGGTCTTACTTCATCGGTACTCATAGGTTCTCCTTGCCTGGTTGACATGTGCTGGGTTGACACGCGCCAGATTGATATATGGTTCTGCAACAACCTTTTTGTATAGTTTTTCTGGTGTCACATATTCGTTGTTCATCGCTCATTTGCTATTATGCGCCCCCATTAGCAACTTTGTTTGTGATGTTAGCAGATCAATCTTACTGATGACTTCAAACACAAATCATGCTAAACAGTCTGTACTGAGTACAAACCTTCCGAGGCATGTACGTCTATCATAGCCGATGGTCGTGCGTTTATGGTGCATAACTTCGCAAACAAACGTGCCTGACACATTTTCAGTTTTATACCGAACGTCGCTTCTTAATAGTTCTAAGCTTGTGATTTTCTCCTCAACCCTGAACCTTCGTCAGTTGTCAGTATAGCCACGCTTCGATGCTATCTACACTGTCCTCAACAAGACTTATCATCACCTGATTGATAACCTCGACCATCGTAAACTCTCATAGTTGATACAACTCTCCTGATGGCTAGTCCAGTTCATGTAGATTGGAACAGGCTGGGGTCGGAACATGCTGGGGTCAGAACAGGCTAGGGTAAATCAGAACAGGCTGGGGTCAGAACAGGCTGGGGTCAGAACAGGCTAGGGCAAAAATGCAGCACGAATCTTAAACCATCTGCGAAATAGCAATTATGGTTGTAGCGAGCTATGAAGAATTTGGGATTAAGAGCGTCAACTCACCAAGCTAGGGTGTCCCGTTTTCTGAAGTTGTGCAGTCCAGCTATGAGACAAAAG
>JBCCBI010000523.1:0-3501 GCA_039034155.1 Deinococcota bacterium
TAGGACGTCGCGCCCGCGTCCATCCGCAGCACGGCCCGGACGCCGAGGAACATCGGGATCTCTCGGCGGGCGCGGTTCTCTTCGAGCAGTTGCCGATGCTGGTGACGAGATCATCCTGCTAACACCGTATTACTTCAATCACGAGATGGCGATTGCGATGGCGAACTGCCACACGGTTGTTGTGCCAACCGATGAGAATTATCAACCAGACGTGCCTGCTATTGCATCGGCAATCTCACCTAAAACCAAAGCCATTGTGACGGTCTCGCCCAACAATCCAACGGGGGCTGTGTATTCAGAAGAAGCATTACAAGCTATCAACAGCTTGTGTGCGGAACACAGCATCTATCACATAAGCGACGAAACGTATGAATATTTTACCTACGACGGCGCACGTCATGTCACGCCGCTCGCGTTTGAAGATGCCGAAGACCACACCATCAGTATTTATTCGCTGTCCAAAGCCTACGGGTTTGCCAGTTGGCGGATTGGTTACATGGTGATTCCCGAAACGCTTATTAGTGCGGTTGAAAAAATTCAAGACACCATTTTGATCTGTCCGCCGGTGGTGAGTCAGGTAGCTGCTGAGGCTGCGCTCGAGGTCGGCAGAGCTTATTGTACGCCCTACGTTGAGGCCTATGCGCAGGTGCGTAAGCTTGTCTTAGACGAACTTGCCAGCATCCCGGATATTGTGAATGTGCCGCGTCCAGATGGGGCGTTTTACTGTTTTCTCAAGGTTAATTTGCCGCTAGCGCCCATGGATCTGTGCCAGCGCTTAATTGAACACGCGGGCGTCGCCGTGATTCCAGGAGATACCTTTGGGATTGACGGGTGTTACCTGCGCATCTCTTATGGTGCATTGGAACAAGCAGATGTCAGTGAAGGTATCGGGCGATTGGTAACAGGGTTGCAAAAGGTTGCTGCGAGCTTGTAAAGCTGCCTTGAGGCTAGAGATTCATCAAGATATGAACGTGAATTATGGGTGAGGCTGTCAACAGGTGGCTCGAGCATCATCAACTATCAACACCTACAAAACACGCTACCTCCACGAAGCATCGTAGGTTGTATGAATATCTATACGTGACGGTCAACCTACCCACGTATGTACGAAAGGATCATTTTTATGGATGTGATTAAACAAGCTGCCCAGGCCCTCAAAGATGAAACCATCGCCACCCGGCGCGATTTTCACCAACACCCTGAACTTGCCTTTGAAGAAGTGCGTACGAGCGGGATTATTGCGGATAAACTCGAGTCCCTCGGCTTAACTGTGCGCCGCGATGTAGGTAAAACAGGCGTTGTTGGCATGTTAGATAGCGGTAAACCAGGCAAAACCGTCATTGTTCGGGCAGATATTGACGCACTACCCATTCATGCTGAGCGGGATGTTCCTTACAAATCGCAAGTAGACGGCAAAATGCACGCCTGCGGGCACGACGGTCACGCTGCTGTGGCACTAAGCACCGCCAAAATTTTTAGCGATAACAAAGACCTGTTTAGCGGCAAACTTGCGTTCATCTTTCAACCTGCTGAGGAAATTGTGCGCGGCGCTGAAGCTATGCTGGCAGATGGCGCGCTAGACGGCATCCATGCGGATGCAACCATTGGCTTGCACTTAAGTAGCGACACCCCAACAGGCGTTGTACCCGTGCGAGCTGGTCCAGCGATGGCGGCTGCAGATAGTTTCAAAATTGTCGTTCATGGTCACGGCGGTCACGCGGCAAAACCTAATGAAACGGTTGACCCTGTAGTGACGAGCGCCCAGATTATCACTGCACTGCAAACGTTGGTATCACGGGAAACAGACCCTGTGAAGCAAACCGTCATCAGTGTGACGTCCATTCATGGGGGTACTGCGTTTAACATCATTCCTGAAGCAGTTGAACTTAAAGGCACACTGCGCACGTTTGATGCGGCTCACCGCGAGGTGATGGTAGAGCGCATTAAAGCTGTCACCAAAGGCATTGCTGAAACCATGCGGGCGCATGTTGACATCGACTGGCGAGTTGGCTCACCTACAGTCATCAACGATGCAACGATGACTGAGCGTGTGCGGCGTGTAGCAGCAGGTGTTGTTGGTGATGATAACGTCCCTACTAAAGACATGATTATGGGCGGCGATGACATGGCCTTGTGGCTTCAACAAGCCCCCGGCTGCTACTTTTTCGTAGGCGCGCGCAATGAAGCTGAGGGCATTGACAGCCCGCACCATCACCCCAAGTTTGACATTGACGAAAACGCGTTGCCGATTGCGGTAGAAGTTTTGGCAAAAGGTGCGCTGGACTTTTTGAGTCATTAGATGAGGTGGCTCGAGCCAAGCTTACGTTAAAGATGACATCATCTGTGTCAGCAGTATCTCGTATGTGATGTTGTGGTGATATCAGGATTGATAGAGACACACGAATCGCAATAAGTCTTATCAGGAAGATGCTGCTAGCATCAACCTCATTAAGGTCTTCTGGAAATTAAATCTGCAAATTCTAAGGATGACAGCTACATCACAACATCCTTAAAATTTTGATTGATGTCCATGATGTGCTGACAAAAGGTATCAACTTCCATTTACAAGGACGTACGCTATGCCTATTCCTGAGTTTATAGTTGAGCTTCGTACTAAAATTGGTCACGATTTTATCTTGCTGCCCGGCACAGTAGGGGTTGTACAAAATGCGGCAGGTGAGGTGTTGTGCTTGCGGCGCAGCGATACGGGCGCGTGGAGTTTGCCGTCTGGCATTGTTGAGCCGGGTGAGCAACCTGCCCAAACGATGACCCGTGAAATCTACGAAGAGACTAACCTGCGCGCTAGAGTTACGCGCATTTTAGCAGTTATTACGGAGGATATCGTTCACTATACCAATGGCGACCAAGTTCAATATGTCACCATGGTGTTTGCCTGTGACGCACTTACAACCGATTTACATGCCAATGACGGTGAGGCGCTCGAGCTAAAATTTTTCCCACCTGACAACCTCCCCAAGATTCGTTTGTTAACAGAGACGGTTGACCTTGCTACGCTATTGCGCGAGCCAACGACGTTTATTTGGGAAGAAAGCTGGCTCGAGCCGTAAACGCAAATCCAACGATCCACAATCATCCCTTATGATTTTAGGTTGAGCCTACTTTACTCAGACTAACTGCTCAGGAAAATCTTTACTGCACGAGGGTAACGTGTGTGACTTACTTATACGGATTCCGAGTGAACACTGCGTAAACTCTGGCGCGTTTATTCTGTCCCCAACGGAATCCGTATCTTTTTCTACGCATTCCATGTGGGTTAATTCCTTCGGGAATTAACCGGAAACGATATTAAAGCTATGACTATGAGAGTTGTACAAACCCTCCAAGAGGGTCAAGCACTTAGCAAGGCAGTGAACTTCTTAGGTGAGCCTGCTTGAGGAAGCATTTAATGCGTTCAACCAACGCTCTAACTTTTACCAAGCGCTCTCCCGCAGCTTTGCTGGTATCGATAACCGCCTCTCCGATACCCTGCGAGAGCAGGCA
>JBCCBI010000524.1:0-3490 GCA_039034155.1 Deinococcota bacterium
ATATCCGTGTGTAGGTGGTGTGGCACCGCACAGTAAACTGCATCCACTTCATTACTGGCAAGGAGTTCGTGGTAATCCGTCGTTGCCAAAGTAAGTGCTGTATTGTCCTGAAACCATGTGAGGGCTTGCTCGTTGGTATCACATGCGGCGGTGATGACCGGTTTCACGCCAATGTCGGTGAGGTGACACCAACGGGCTGCTGCACTGGCAAACTCGCGCCCCATAAGCCCGCAGCCAATGATGCCAAACCGTAACGTTTCACTCATGCGGGTTGCCCAGCTGAGGCCATCATCGTTAACGCGTCTTCAGCGCTGGCACCTTTGTGGACAACGGCCATAAGTGCTTCGGTAATGGCTCTAGGGTGGTCGTGTTGAATCACGTTGCGCCCGTAGACAATGCCTTTGGCTCCTTGCTGCATAAGCGTTTCGGTGCGCTTAAAAATTTCCGCTTCAGACGCTTTGCTGCCGCCGCGCACCAGCACAGGCACCTCGCCGGCAACCTCAATGACACGGTGATACTCGCTTACATCGTCGCAAGGGTCTGCTTTAATGACATCGGCACCCAATTCCACCGCTTGGCGTACTAATGGCAAGATTTTTTCGATGTTTCCGTCCACCATGTAGCCACCTGCTGCACTGTTGTCTTGCATGACCAGCGGTTCTACCATGAGCGGCATGCCGTAGCGGTCAGCTTCGGGTTTAAGCTGGCAGATGTTTTGCACGCATTGGTCGTGAACGCTTGGTTGGTTGGGAAGTATAAATAAGTTGACGCACAAGCAGGCTGCGTCCAGCCGGAGGGCTTGCTCGAGCGTATTGTCAATCAACCTACTAAACAACGTCTCAGGTAAGGTCTTGCCATAAACGTTAGCAATATCTGTGCGCAGCACGAGTGACGGTTTAGTTTTGCCGGCAATGCGCTGTAAATAAGGCGCTTGTCCGACACTTAACTGTACGGCATCTGGTGCAGCGTCTACTACTGTTTGGATAGCTGCGTCAACGTTTTCAATGCCTTTCAAAAAGCCGTATTCACCAAAAAACCCGTGGTCAATGGCGACGTCAAAACACTTACCATCTGCGCCCAAAAAGCGGTTAAGACGGTGCTTGGTCATGTTTCCCCCTCATCAAGTTCAATTCAACATATATTTACAGACGTTCTATACAATGCTCATCCATCTGAGCACATCATCGTCAGGTATGTATTTACGTATAAAACGTACACATCTTACGTTATCGCTATCCAAACGTGTCACATTCTGATGTTTTTTGCCAACTGTAGACAGCAATGTACATCAGCACTTATTTATTTGATGGTGTCATCAACAGCATCTGACAGCTCGAGATATTCAAATTTATAGTGACGGCCCAGGCGTTACCATAGTGTAATTCGCTATCAATATTGGCAGGGATAGATGTAACACCAGCATGTTATGAGACCGTAAACCTCAGCCAATAAGCTCAACCGTCAGCGCAGGTAGCGCTGGACCTATAACTTCGCCAATCAAAACATCCCCCGGGACAAGCGGCACGGGTGGGGTGAGCGTACCTGTACTGATGATTTCACCGGCTTCGAGGGGCACTGCATTCGGGTGGGCTTCCACAACCTCAGTTAAATGGGCCAGTGCCAAAAGTGGGTGCCCAACCACAGCTGACGCACCGCCTTCAGCAGCTAGCTCGCCGTTGTGGGTGACTTTGGCAGTTACGTTGCCAATTTGAGTTACGAGGTCTTCTAAGAGCACAGGGTCAGGCTCGAGGCAGTCACCCACGACTAGCGCCGCATGAAAGCCAAATGTGGCAACCAGATCTGCAGGCTTAAACTGCCAATCTGGATACGGGCAATCAACAATTTCAAACCCTAGTGCCATCCACTCAACCGCTTGGAGGAGTTCAAACGGGTCACGAACCGGGAGCGGACGTTCTTTGAGTTTGAAGACCAGCTCGAGCTCAGCCCTAGGTGCCGTCATGCCAGCGAGCGACAGGTTGCTGTGATTATTTAAAATCATGTGGACGGTGCGCTTAAACATGTAGCCCCACACCACGTTGTCAAGGCCCATTGCCGGCCAACTGGCAGGGTTGGTGATGCCAATTTTGCGCCCCCTTATAACATCGCCAGCCTCAACTTGCTTGCTGGCAACAGTAAATGCCAGGTCATAGGCGGCATCTAAGCTCAGCTCAGGGTCTTGTACAGTGGGCAAGGTCATACCCACGCCACGGTTACTCAAAAGATTATCGGCAAATTGTTCTGAATCAAGTGACATAGGCTGTTTTACCAGATTTTAGGCACGGACGTCCCTACCTGTGCTTGATATTGCGGTGCTTGATATTGCGGTGCTTGTTATTAGGGTATTACTACTGCGGGCAGCTTTCGTCTGTAAATAGCAAACAGCTAACAGGCATACGTTGTAGGGCTAGAGCAACTTCAGCATTGGCCCTAGCCATGGCTTGAGTTAATTCTTGTTGGTCACGAGGGGAAGCGAGGACACGCTCGAGCTGAGGCAGTGGTCCCATCCACGCAGGTGCTTGCGGGTGCTCACCTGCAAAGTGCATAGCTAAGCCCTCTGCGACATAGCGTGGTAAGCCCTCCGGTTGTGCCAAGTGAAACAGTTCGTGCCGTAACGTAAGCCGTAAACTACCGCGCTCAACCAACACCCTAGCGCGTTGCATATCGATGCGTGACTCGGTGCGGTTAGCAGTTGCCGCTACGTACCAAGGTTGCTGTGTGACCACCTGGTAGGAACTAAGATCAGGGTGAATCACGAGCTGGCTGGCGGGTAGCTCGAGCTGCCAGCGGCGTAAATCTTCACGCGCTTCAGCGATAATCTCAAACACCTCCAGCAGGTAACGCCGGTCCGCTTCGTGAGCTGTTAGTACCGTTACTTGTCCATCACGTGCAGATTGCCAGAATACCTCTTCTAGTTGTGGTGGCTCGAGCCGCTCACCTTGCGCGCGCGCCATAGCTAGCAGCATCACACCTGACAGCATCACACCTAACAAAATGTAGCAACTATAGTGAGATGCTACCATCCGGTGTCTAATCATCTTCCTACCAGTCTAAACGCGTACCTTCACACACTAGATGATGGTCTGATGAAGATAGCTATGCGTTGAAACCAGGGAGGCTGCATACGCTATACCTTGGTCTACGTTAGTCAAGATATGACAGCTTTGTCAGACACAATTCTGGACGTAGCTCAGGCATAAGCTCTACAATAAGTAAACACCCAATGAGACACAATCATCTTTATCTCGTTGTGGATTGAGGTGTTAGTTGTGGGTGGACTGGTGTACTGGTGGTTACTGAGCAATACTCACCTGTTGAGACATTGTTTTTCGTGTATGTATCTAGCCTGAGCCTGCGCAACTATGTGCACGGTAATGACAATGTGCACGGTAATGACAAAGGTGAATTTTGGCGAGCTGCAAGAATACATTCCACTAATACTCTTTCCGGTTAATTCGTTAACGAATTAACCCACCTAGAAGGTGTAGAAACG
>JBCCBI010000525.1:0-3486 GCA_039034155.1 Deinococcota bacterium
ATTGGCACGCCCATGCCAACATCTAACGCAAACGCGCCGCCAATAACCAGCGGTGCCGTTAAGGGTTTGAGGAGGCCCAAGTTGATGGCGTCAAACGCGCGCCCTAGTGCAAGTCCAAACCCAAAAAAGGCAATCACCGTTAGGCTGATGGTGATTAATGACCACCAGAGCGGCACGCCCGGGAAGCTGGCCGCAAAACTAGCCATTTTGAGCGGCAAACTGAGCAGTTGAAAACACAACAGCGCAATGAGCGTGTTGCGTACTTTGGGACGCGGCGTGCTGCTGAGCCAGCTCCCGTAGATGAGCGCCAAGATGACCAACGCGCTTACATTCGTCTGTTCTAGGGCAAACCAACTGTTGTTGATGGGTTGGCCAGGTTGCGGCCACGTGACCATTAGGACAAAGGTCAATAAGACAAAGTAGGCAAACAAGAGCTGTAATAAATCGCTTTGTTTTAAGCGCCACACAAGTGGCTCGAGCCACGTCATCACAATCCTCTTTCTAAAACAGGGTCTCTTTCTAAAGGGTAGGTATGTCAGGTGCAGGTAAGGCCACGTAAATGGTGCCACCCCGCCGGGCGAGGGCGCTGCCAGCCGGCAGATAGGCGGCCAGCGCAGCGTACATATCTGGGATAAGGGCGTCTTGCTCGAGTGTCACATCTTGACTGGCTTGGGGTGCCAAGTCAGCTTGACGGCCGTAGTTAAACACAAATACATCACTTAAAGTCACAGTGCCACTGTTTTGCAATGCGCCCCCTTGCCACGTAAGCACAGCCGGCTCGAGGCGTGGTTTAAGGGCCAGGGCGTCCTGTGACCAGCGCGGCATGGTGAGGGTCAAGCCGGCATCACTTATATCCCAACTGCTACGGCCCAGCGCGTAAGCAGCTTGGTCAAGTTCCAAGCGTTGCTCGGGAAAACTGACGATACGCTGCCGCTCGAGCACGTAGGCAAGCCCACCTCTGCTCACAGATAAGCGGCGGCTGCGAATCAGCAAATTGTCATCTGGGCGCAAGTAGATCCAACCTGCCAGCGAAAGTGCTACTGACAACAGCACGCTACTCACCAACCCCGGCGTGCCACCCCAAGCAATTAAGATGAGCACCAGTGCACTGTAAGCAGTTGCTAAAAGTACAACCATGCGTTGGTTAAGCACGTGCGGTGGGGTTTCAAGCAGACCCACCAAAAGTGCCTCAGCTAGGTCGTCTGTAGGTAGGGGCGCAAGGGAGGTCCTCGCCCGCGACCAGTTCCCCAAAGTTGTCCGCACAATAGCCCCACTACCCAAAGGTGTAAGGTCAGCCGGCGCAAGTGCGTCTAATTCACTGAGGCTGGTATCAAGTGGATCAACTAATGCCACCGTAACCCCTGCAGTGGCTGCAGCCGCAACTGAGCCTAAGCTGATGCGGCTGTTGGCCTCGAGCAAGACCAAACTCTCCACTCCGTCGTAGGCGGCAGCGCGTTCCGGTAGGTTACTCGCCAGCACGTCCACCACGCGTTCGTCGCGCCCGAACCAAGCTCGAGCCACACCAATATCGCGGGCGACC
Source organism: Deinococcota bacterium (assembly GCA_039034155.1). Taxonomy (GTDB): domain Bacteria; phylum Deinococcota; class Deinococci; order Deinococcales; family Trueperaceae; genus JBCCBI01. The sequence continues at coordinate 1,541 of JBCCBI010000525.1, forward strand.
ACCAGTTGTAGCGGGCGTATGTCAAGCTGACGTCTGTCCAAACTGCCACTCGCCAACACCGTGTCAGGCGTGCGCACCGACCATATAAACTGCTGCCAGCGGGCTGGTACATAAATATCATCCTGATGCAGCGACACCCCGCGCCCACCTGCCAGACTGACGTCGTAGCGAACCCATTGCGGGCCGTCGCGCAGGCTGCCTTGGTCAATTTCAATTAATAACCGCGCTGGCGGTTGATCGCGCAACTGCACCTCGAGCGGGTTCCACGCACCCGACACCAGACTACCTGCAAACCCCAGACTCACCTCAATGTCTGCTGCCAGTGCCCAGCTTGCAAAGGCGTTGACAACTAACACCCCCACTAGAACAGGCGTGCGCAAAGACCTCAACCCCAGCATCCTGAGGTTATCAACGTTGAGGCTATAAGAATTGAGGCTATAAGAAGCGCGCTTAGGGACATCGCTATAAGCTGTTCCCTAGACAAATTGGACTGATACGTCATTGAGTTTAGTTTAGCAAGTAAGCTAGCCATCAGCTAGTTGTCCGAGACAAGTTGATGCATAGTTATGCGAGTCTACTGTAAGCTATGCAGGTGTTGATGAAGGTTGTTGAGGTGAGGCTCGAGCCACGCTGCCACCTCAGCAACAACATCTTCTGCCAAGGCTTCCATAGCTATTGCATAACCAGGCTGATACTCACGCACCGCTTTGCGAAACCACGTCCGCTGCCGTTTAGCGTATTGTACAGTTCCTAAGATGATGTCTTCCCGGCAAGCATCCAAGGTTATCTCCGTTTGTAAAAAGTTAACAACCTCTTTATAACCAATGGCTTGTAAGGCAGTCGGTTGATTTAGATAGCGCGCAAGTAAGCTTTCCACCTCAGCGACAAGACCCTGAGACAACATTGCATCAACGCGCTTACAAATGCGCGGTTGTAACATCTCAATAGATGGAAGCAGTGCCAGCAGTGCGTAACGAAACCTAGGCACAGTCATCGGAAAGTCTTTGGGCGCTTTGTCTGTCCGCGTGATGATTTCAAGCGCGCGGATGACCCGCCGGGGGTTGCGCTGGCTACGGGCAGCATCTTCTGGACTTACAGCCTCGAGCTGCGTAAGAAGTGGGTCTAATCCCTGCGCGTCAAAAACATCCCAAAATGGTTGTTGCACTTGCATATCCGCTGCTGGCACCGTTGGCAGGCCGTTTACTAGGCCGCGAATGTAAAACCCAGTTCCACCTACAACCAAGGGAATATTGCCTCGAGCTAACACATCGGTTATGGCAAGCTCAGCCCGCTGGACATAATCAGCAACGCTAAACGGCTGGTCGGGATTGACAACATCAATCAGGTGATGGGCAACCTCAGCCAGCTCGGCCCCACTGGGTTTGGCGGTGCCAATGTCCATCTGGCAGTACACCTGCATGGCATCTGCGCTAATAATTTCGATGGCATTAGGATGCATTTTTCGCCACGTTCGCGCAAGGGCTAGCGCCGTGGAACTTTTGCCCGATGCCGTTGTGCCGGCTAACACTGGAATGACCAGCTCAGATTTAGATACGTCACTTTGTGGCAATGTTGTCAATATAGGGTCAGCTTAACAACTAACTGCAACCATCAACAACCAATATTGAGGTGATGCCCTCGTCGAGCGTCGCCATCATCACCTCAAACCTCGTCCTCAACTGCCATAAATGCTGGCGTAAGTAAGTGCCGTCATAACTATCATCGGCAAATTTACAACACCCTCACAACAAGTTATCCACGCGTAGCCCCTGATGAAATCTCCCGCTCCCCCTTTCTCCCCTTCTCCCTTTCCAAAAAATCCATATGCTTGATGACGACATCTTTTAACACGCCTTCACAAAGTCCAAAATTGAATAAAGAATCACAAGAGCTTAACAAAGTGCAACATCACCCATAAATATATCCCCTATTTAGGTGTTTCGTAA
>JBCCBI010000526.1:0-3467 GCA_039034155.1 Deinococcota bacterium
TAACTAAGGTTGCAAAACCACAGCACTTTATTCAAGTGAAAAGTGATCGTTATGACACTATGGCTGCCAAAAAAGATAGCTAACGAGAGTACATAGTCAAAAGAGCACTATGCTTACTACCACTAGGGCTGCTAAGTGGCTATTGCTCATCTGTGTAGATGCTTATCAACTTTTAAGCTACTGACTTAGTCAACACAGCTAACACGATGCATCTGCATATTCTGCATGTAATCAATGTGTAGGTTACCTCACCACCATGGTCTTTGTACTGGTTGCATACGTTGTGTTGTGACACTACGTCATCAAATAATGATGTGTAAGCAACGTACGCTGTGTCTCTCACCATGTCGTTATGTTTCGTTCTACATCTGCCATGCAGACATGTTACGTAGAATCGTGTTTAGCGGCATACATTCAACTGTGTCTAGTTGTAATGGTGTTCAGTTGTAATGGTGTTCAGTTGTGATGATCTCTGACTACTTAAGTCAAAGTGTTAACGACTTGGCGGTACTGCGTTCGTGTTGTGTAGCATGTGCGCCTTGAGGTTTGCCACAAACCTACCGACGTTGTTAATTTGATCAACATCAATGTCTTTTTGCTGCCTTGTCACGAAGGAGGAAATAATTATGCGTAAGTTTGTTATCGCGCTTGTTGCTACTGGTATGGCTATGGGTCTGGGCGCTAACGCCTTTGCCCAGGAGCCAATTCGTGTTGGCTCTAAACAATTTACAGAAAATATTCTTTTGGGTAAAATTATCTACTACGCCCTAGAAGATGCTGGTTACTCTGTTGAAGACCGTACCAACTTGGGCAGTACCCAAGTTAACCGTGCTGCCCTCGAGAGCGGCGAAATTGATGTCTATCCCGAGTACACGGGTACAGCCATCAGTAACTACTTCCGTGAAGAAGTTGCCGCTGGTGAAGTAGATATTCCCGAAGATGCATCCAAAAATGCTGACCAGTCTTATGCAGTCGTAAGTGAGCTTGACGCTCAGCTCAACGACCTGATCTGGCTTCAAGTTGCCCCAGCCAATAACACCTATGCATTTGCAGTAACCCGTCAATGGTCAGAGGAAAACGGCATCAGCAGTATGCCTGAATTTGCTGAGCACGTGCGTGCTGGCAACTTTATTAAAGTGGCTACAGGTGATGAGTTTGCGCAGCGTCCAGACGGTATTAGCTCGTTTGAAAGCACTTACGACTTTCAATTTGCAGACGACCAACTGTTAATCATCGCAGGTGGTACACCAGCCCAAACTGAGCAAGCCCTAGCAGAAGGTGCCAACGACGTAAACGTGGCCATGGCCTATGGTACAGACGGCGCGCTTATGGCCTACGATTTTATTGTGCTTGCTGATCCTGAGGGTGCGCAGCCTGTATTCCAACCGGGACCTGTCTTTAGAGCTGAGGTTATCGACGCGCTTGCAGGTACAGAGCCAAGCATCGCTGACGTACTTAATCCCATTTTTATGACCCTTGATGAAGTTACTTTGCAGACCATTAACGCTCGAGTTGAGGTTGACGGTGAAAGCCCTGACGAGGTAGCTGTATCTTACCTCCAAGAAAATGGGTTTATTGAATAGCACATCATCCTAATGGCTTTAGTGTTGCGAGCCGGCCGTGTAGGTTTGGCTCGCTTTTTTTGGTTGTACTGTGGCAAATTAAGGAGGCTATTTGTGTCCAACGCGGTGAATCGCATTGGCATTTTGGGAAGTTTGATTACCAGCTTGGGATTTTTCTTTTTGCCCTTGGTGGAACTTAAACCTAACCGACTGGCGTCAGGTATTCCCTTTCAACTGTTGCAGTTAGAAGGGGACTTGCGTTACGTTATGCTTTTCTTGCTAGCGCTTGCTCCCTTGCTGGCTGCCTTGCGGGACAGGGATGAAGCTCGAGGCTGGCTTCTAGTTGGTATTGGCAACGCACTGCTTTTTTTGACCCTCTATTTGGGTGCCTACGCTGGACGCGACTTAATTGACAACGCCAGCACACTACTGGGTGAAAGTGTCAACTTACGCAACCCTCGTCTGCTGCCTTCAGCAGCAATTGCCTTGGGCGTGCTTGGCGGCTACGTAGTGCTATTTGCGGGGTTACGCGACCTAAGCGTAGCAGGCGTGGGCGCGGTGAGTAAGCTGGTAGCTGCGTGGAGCGGTGTTGGGCTTGTTGTGCTACTGCTTATTAATGGTTACTTTGATATTTATTCTGTTTTGGTGGAGTTTGAGGCCAGGGGCGGTACTCTAGGACAACGCACCATTGAACACCTCATGTTCGTCGTTATTGCACTCTTAGTAGGCTTCGCGCTAGGTGTAGGTCTCGGTTTATGGGCCTACCGTGACGCCCGCACGGCACCGGTTATTCTCTACACCGTCGGCATTATTCAAACAGTGCCCAGTTTGGCCTTATTTGGTGTGTTGCTTATACCGCTTTCGCGGCTTGGTGATCAGTCTGCGTGGCGGGTGTTTTGGGTCTGGGTGATTCTTTTACTGCTTGCTGCAGCTAGTATTTATGGCTACCAGCGGTTTGTAGATAATCTTAAAGGTAATCTTCGCCAAGTTGTCTTGGTCACTACCGCAACCCTTAGCGCATTGCCACTTACCCTGTTTGTAGTAGTGCTAGTAAGCTTTTTATTTCGCGTGCTGTTTATTGTATTTACATCTGAAGATATGCTTTTTGCCAACTACCGCACCCTGTTAGTCAGTGTGTTGGGTGCAGCGCTAGGATTGTGGGTGCTCGACCGTTTTGTTAAATCTAAGCGTTGGCACACGTTAAGTCACTACGGTAGTGTGGGAGGGTTTATCCTCTTTACAGGCATCTTACTGGTAGCAGTCATTGCCGGGTCACAACAATTTTTGCAACGTGTTGATCTGGCGGATGGGCTCACTATTCGTAACTTGGGTGTCTCTGGTATTGGCACAGCCCCAGCGGTGATTGCGCTTACGCTTTATTCACTGTTACCGATGGTGCGCAATACTTATGCTGGCCTAAATAATGTTGATGCTGCCATCATTGACTCGGGTAAAGGCATGGGTATGACACCCAGTCAGCGGTTTTTTCAAATTGAATTACCTATAGCTATTCCGGTCATTATGGCTGGCGTGCGCAACGCAGCCGTGTCGCTGGTAGGTATTGGCGCGGTGGCGTCGGTCATTGGGGCGGGCGGCTTAGGTGATTTTATTTTGCAAGGCATCATCAACACCTCTATTGACCAGATTTTATTGGGGGCTATTCCGGCTATTTTGCTAGCAACCTTGCTGGATGCCGGGCTAAGGGGGCTCGAGCGCGTCTTAACCTCGCCGGGTATTCGTCATTTATAACTGTGTACTATCTGAATAGCCTTTAAAAATGTCAAGTTGGGGCGTTCGTAGTGATGATGAGATGTCATCTCTAAACTCTTGCTAGATAGGTTCTTCAGCTCAGTGCTACATATTTTATTCACTGCTATCAGAGCTTATCCAAGAGACAGTTTTTGA
>JBCCBI010000527.1:0-3454 GCA_039034155.1 Deinococcota bacterium
CCCCGACAAAAATAACCACAAGATACTGGACAATGCGTGGCAAGATAAAACTTTTAAGTAGTTTCATGGTGATTAGCTAGTCCTATAAGGTGCGTTTAGGGTGAGGGGGTATATGTTCACCCTAAACACAGAAGATTAAGCTGATTGAAGAGACATATTTTGTTCGTATTCAATGACATATCGATTGGACTGTAATGGTATCCAAGCCTGTGTTATTGATTCACCCTAGCTGTAGATCAAGTTTCCCTTACTGAGCAGGACGTAAGTTCTGAAAGGCAAACTTGCCTGCGTGGAACCAGTAAAGGGGTTGGTAATCGGGGTTTTCGGAGGTTGGGAAACCTGTCCAGTACTCTTCATCCCAGGTCACAAACTTTTTGAAGCTAATCGCTGTAATAAAGTACATTTCTTGGGTAATGTGCTGTAAAAGATCTTGCGTGATTTGAATATTTTCGGCACTCGAGGGATCAACGGCAGCCATTGCGTCAACAAACTCGCCAATTTGTGGGTCGTTTAAGCGAGCCAGGTCGAGTCCACCTAGACTGCGGTAGTCTTCCCCAATGGGAACATAGAACTGATTGTGCCAGCCGCGTGTTTCCGGCCACGAATCGCCAGAGGCTTGGGCAAAACTGAACCACGGTGTACTCACTTCAAATTGACCCACGTAGTTATTTTGATTCCAGACGTTGCGCTCGAGCCCTTGCAGGTTCACGTCAATCCCAAAGTCACTCCACATGTCAGCGGCGGCATTCGCCATGCGAAACGCGTCATTTTCATCAGGTGGGGATTGTATGTCGATAGTCCAACGTTCACCCGCTGGGGTTAACCAGTCGCCGCCGTTATTACGACTAAAGCCAGCCTTGACGAGCAGTTTTTCAGCTGCGTCGGGGTCAAAGCGCCACCAGCCAGTGCCAAATACGTCCCGCGGACTACCGGGGACAGTGTAACCTTGTGATTCTGCCCACGACGCAATTTGTCCAGGGATGCTGGGGTCGTAGGGGGTATACATCTCGCCGTCACCCAAGTCAATTTCTATGTTTTGCAAAAAGTCCTCGAGCGGATCAAGATAAAGCTCAGTAAGTGATGCTGTGGGCGGAATAGGCATAGGGGTCACTTTGGCAACGCCGCCTATGTACTCTGTTTGTAACTCAACTATATCCAGTGCTAACGCTAGCGCCCAGCGCACATCTTTGTCGGCATAAAGCCCGTCAGCGGCTTCCATATTAAAGACAAAATGGCGGGTGCTAACTTCATTAGGGTAGGCCCACGGAAAGTCGGTGTACCACGAGCGTGCAGTCGGTGTGACATCAATCGTGGTTTGAAAGGCTTCGTAGTCAGCGTCAAAGTAAACATCTAACTCATGACGTGACATGGCGATGGCTTTTTTGGTGCTATCGCCGTAAAAAATCGTCATAATGTATTTGGGGCCGGGGTTGCCCGTTTCAATACCAGCGGGTGTGCGCTCCCAATCGTCCCGGCGTTCAAACACTTCCCAGAATCCTGTTGGGTCAGCTTGAATGGGCACGTAGGCACCTAATACGACGGGGTCACTGAGCATGTCCGTGACGATGTTGTCGATGTTTTCGAGGGCGTGTTTAGGCATTAAATACACGCCGTTCCAGCGCGTCTCAAAAATACTGTGGAAGCGAGGATTTGACTCACTCAGATTAAACTGCACCGTAAAATCATCAATCTTGGTAGCAGATGCCATGAACTGATTGAGTTGCGATTTCCATGCCCCACTGCCGATGAGCCCCTCTGTGTCGTTGATGGTTTCTACTGTAAAAATAAGATCATCTGCTGTAAACTGCACGCCATCACTCCAATAAAGGGTGTCGCGCAACTCCACAGTCATTTGGGTAAAGTCGTCGTTGTAGACGGGGTCACTGGCTGCAGCACCCATGAGCCGAACGCCTGTTTCTTGGTCGCGATACCAGAGCGTTTCCATCATGAGGGCGTGGCGGTGAGGGGTTTGCCCGCCTGACCAGAGGTTGTAATTACCACTGTCGGGGTAGCGGAAAATCTGGTCAGCAATAAACAGCTCTTCGCGGGGTAAGTCAACCGGTAAGCCTGAAGGCTGGGCCCAGACTAGGCTGCTAAGCAGTGCAAAAACGACAAATGTCAATACCTTTTTAATCATAGTATCTCCTATTGAATATCAAGATGAACATCATCCGTGACCCTGAGCTAAGGGCTTCTAAGATCAGGTGGCTAGACCCTCCTTTCCGATCAAGATAGGTTTGCTAAGGCCTCTAACAAAGCCGTAAAACGGTTCATGAAGATATAACCTCAAGACACGACCTCAGTAGGTTCAAGAGCAGGTGTAGCAAGACGAAGATTGTCACCAAATATTTAAATGTAGGTTACTCGTGTAAGCTTAGCATGTTACTTTTCATTTGTGAAGACCTGTATCAGTTGGCAAAGTTTTAGGACGCTAACGAAGGTTAATCGGAGTTGACTATCAAATTTGAGTGTAGTTTGCTAGATTTGTGATAAATTTTGGGAACTGCAGTTAGCAAACGCTGATTTGTGTGAATACTCCGGACCTCTTGTTGACATAGATAACTGACACGTGTAAAGTCATCTTAATATTACAAGTTAACTTCTAAATACCATGCCAACTTAGTGCGTATGTTTTGTTTGATGTATGTCTACACACGCCTTTAAAGAAGCTCGAGCGCGTTAACCTAAGGAGCAAATCATGACAACGGGCAAGCCAAACATCGTTCTTTTGGGGATAGATTCGTTGCGCGCAGACCACCTGAGTTGTTACGGCTACCCGCGCTTAACAACACCTCATATAGATGCGTTTGCCAAAGAGGGCACGCTTTTTGAACACACCTACAGCGCGCACGTGCCCACAACGAGCGCCTATGGGTCTATGCTTACGGGCAAAGATGTGTTTGGTACGCAAGTAGTTGCGTTACGACACCAAGGTGGCTTGCGGCCAGACGTTCAAACCTTGGCTGAAATGTTGCGTGGTGAGGGTTATACCAGCACGTGTGTGGGGTTTACAGGTAATCCTAGCTCGAGGGGGTTTGACCATTACCTCGAGTACGCTGCTTGGGGGAGCTGGAACGAAGGTCGCAGCCCTAAAGCCCAAAACTTAAATGATGTTACCGTACCAGAAATTGACCGCTTAGTGGCTCAAGATCAGCCCTTTTTTCTGTTTTTACGGCATATGGATCCGCACGCGCCTTACTTGCCGCCCGCGCCTTATGAGCGTATGTTTTATCATGGGGATCAAACTGATTCAAGTAACACATCTATGGAAGTGGTCATGGACTTTAAACCCTTCCGCGACTTTTTTGCGAGTTGGATGCCGCCGAGCATTAGTGATAAAGACTATGTGATTGCTCAGTATGATGGCGCAATTGCTTACATGGATGCGTGTATTCAAACACTTTTGACGAGTCTCGAGCAGCATGGTGTTTTAGATAACACGATTATTGTCATC
>JBCCBI010000528.1:0-3447 GCA_039034155.1 Deinococcota bacterium
AACCCTTCATGATGCTCAGCAAAATATGTCTGCGTATAGTTCAGCTGACTACTCAGCAAAAACTCGCAGTATGCCAAACGGTGGTTGCTGTAATCCATTCCCTATCGTTTCATTTCCTTACCTCGTGCGTAAGTCCTAAACGTGTTTGCTAGCAGGGTCATCTACACGTTGGGCAAGGCCGTCCAGCTTAGTATTAAGCATGACCAAGGTGCTACTTAGTTCATCTAGGCGCGTGCTCATGGCATCCAGATTTTCATAAATGCAGTCAGTTTGCTGTTTGTGCTCGGCAAAATCACAAAAGTCAACAATCATAGCAGCTGCGCTTGTTGTCATCGTGGAGCTATTATCAGTTTGTTGAAGTGTTGCCAAGGTTCCATAACTAAACCCGTAAAGTGGTAAGTCAATAACAGTTTCAGCAATGATAGTTTGGCTCACCTCATTATATGCAAGCCAAGTTCTTGTTGTACTGTCGTTATCAAACCCTTTAACTCTGAACAGGTAGGCACCCTCGGGCAGCACAAGTGTTTGCTGGGGCATATGTGAATTCAACACGCGCGAGGCTCGCACAGCCCCGGTGTTGTCAACAATGTCAACCTCAACATGCTGTACCGTTGATTCGTAATTTGCTATTGCAGTAAGGTTGAGGGTGATTTCGTAGCTATTTGTGGACGCGCTGGAGTAGCTCGAGCCATAGATAGCTAACATGAGTGACAACGCTATGCTGCAACCAATAAGCCCAGTAGCCGGCTTTGCCAACATTTCTTTGTGCACTTCCGCCGCAGACGTAAAAACATTGCGCAAGGGTCCTTTTCCTGACATGATAAATCTCCTTCTTAACTTGAACGCACAAGATTGTGCATGCTGACATCAAGATAGAAAAGGACTATCACTTGCTATCACTCGGGTTATCATGGCACGCTCATAGAGGTTTATTGCCCAAACGAGCTAGGATTCATGAAGTGACGGTTATCAGCTTACGCAAATGTCATCCAAATACTTTTTTACCTGTTCTAGAGGTCACTTCCCCCCCTGCACCTAAGTATATGAAAGACGTGTTTATACCAGCCGCTCTATGCTGAGTACGTTTTCATAAAACGTTCTGAGCAGCACAGTATCGGTTAGCATAGGCACTACGCATGAGCCGACTTGACCGTTATTTGTTGCGTGCTAGCTTGCCCGCGTTTGGGCTGGGCGTGCTGCTCTACACCAGCATGGTCATTTTGAGTGCTACCTTGCCGCGACTTCAGTGGATTGTCGGCGTGCCATTTGTGCAACTTTGTTACTGGCTGGGCTTACAAATTCCAGCGGCTATCCCGCAAACCCTTCCAGTAGCTTTGCTGCTGGCGGTGCTACTCACCTTTGGCAAACTCGCGCAGAGCAACGAACTGCTAGCTTGGCAAGCTGGCGGCATTGCTATGCGCAGGCTTATCCGGCTGTTTTTAGTCGTTGGGCTTATTTCGGCGGGTGGATCGCTGCTGTTAAGCGAGTTTGTCATTCCTACAACCAACGCCCGTGTGGGCACGCTTTGGTGGGAACTTACCAGCGGCGGTAACGGACTATTTCGGCTATTAGAACGCGATATTCCGGTGGATAATTACCGTTTGTTTTTTGATGGCATTGATCGTGATAACGAAGAAATCTACGGCGTGCGGTTGGAATCGTGGCAAGAGCAGACGCTCACGGTACTGTTTGCTGAGCGGGCTGTGGTTAATACAAATGGGCTCGAGCTCTTCGGCTATCAACTCTACGTCTTGGACCTAGAAAGTTTACATCCTTCAGAAGATACCCCGCAAGACAGTGATGCTATCTTGCGCTCACTCTTGCGTGTCGCCAATCAACCTAGCGACCCAGATCAAAGCCTCACCATCACCACCTCAGAAGGCTTAGAGGCCATCATTACCCGCTTTAGTCGAGGCGGCTTTGAAGATACGCGCTCTCTTAGAGATGCCTTTCGTGCTGCTTATATTAGTGCTGGCACCCGCCAAGAACAGCGTAATGCAGCCGTCATGTTTCACCGCAAGCTGGCTGAACCCTTTGCCAACTTTACGCTGCTAGTTATGGCGCTACCTTTGGCTGTGCTCTACGCACGCAGCCGCAGTGTGGCCTTTGGCTTATCACTTACTGTCACGCTGCTTTGGTCACTACTACTTGCCCTAGGTCAACTGCTTGCTCAAGCGGGCGCTATTCCTGTTTGGCTGGGTATGTGGACAGGTAACATCTTGCTGATGGCATTGGGGCTGAGTCTTATTTTTAAGCGGACGGTATTGCGCTAGTTTGCTTTTGGACTGCTGTCGTCAGCCTCACACAACCTGTTTTATTACCCGGCGTACCAATGCCATTGGGAGCTGTCAGGTTAAGCCATGCTCCACTGCATACACTGCTGCTTGCGTGCGGTCTTTAAGCTCTAGGCGCATCAAAATGTTCGAGACATGATTTTTAACAGTACCCTCACTTACCCCTAGTGCTTTGGCAATTTTTTTGTTGGACGCACCTTGGGCAAGTAATCGTAGCACATCTAGTTCGCGGGGGGTTAGCTCGCGTTCTAAGGTTTCTTTTTGCTGCGCTTTAACTTGCTTATCTAGTAGTGAACCAATGAGTTTACTCGCCACACTAGGCGCAAATTCGTAAACCCCAGCGTGGGCAAGTTTGACGGCTCGAGCTAAATCTGCGGGTGGAATGTCTTTCATAAGATACCCGCAAGCCCCTGCCAGCAGCGATTGCACAATGTACTCGTCATCATCAAAGGTTGTTAGCATAATAACGTGGCAATCAGGTAAGTTTTCACGAATTTTGGCGGTTGCCTCAACGCCGTTCATGACCGGCATCCGAATGTCCATAAGCACAACATCAGGTTTATGCTCTAAAGCCTGTTGTATAGCTTCTTTGCCGTCACCCGCTTGAGCTACAACCTCGAGCTCATCGTCAATAATAAGCAGTGAGGTAATGCCCTCACGTACCAAATACTGGTCGTCAGCAACTAAGATGCGAATAGCTTCGTTAGGCATGAGGCTTTAGTTGAAGGCTAGCTGTCTCGAGTACAGATGTCTGAAAACCCTGCTTGGGCACGGTAGCCGTCAGTGTTGTGCCCTGCCCTTGCTCACTGTGGATACAGAGTTCACCGCCTACTAAATTGAGGCGCTCTTTGAGTCCCTGCAGCCCAAAGGTCTTGCCTTCCTGTTCAAAGCGAGTTTCCCAAGCGCTAACATCAAAGCCTTGACCTGTATCGGTAACCCACAAAGTTGCAGTTTTGGCACCTAGATTGACACCAATACGAACCTCGTTAGCGTCAGCATATTTATGTACGTTGGTGAGCCCTTCTTGTGCCACGCGGTAAAGCGTCATTAGCACTAAGTAGGAATAGCCTGTTTCGTGACCTGTTTGCTCGAGTTCGATGCTTAAGTTGCTGTGTTCCATACGCGCCACAAGCTCCTCGAGGGCGTCGTACAA
>JBCCBI010000529.1:0-3437 GCA_039034155.1 Deinococcota bacterium
ACCTATGACATCCAACCGCAAGGCCACTGCCTGCGGCACACCACCGAATGCCAGAACCTCGACCAGATGACCTACGACATCAACTCGGGCCTGCCGCACAGCCACGAGTATTCAAGCTGGGTTGATGCTGGGCTAGAATCTGCTGCTTCGGATGTAAATATAGGTTCAGCAAATGTAACCTCAGATGCTTTGACGAATACGCTAGCACCTGTGCAAGTGAATATTCCTGAAACTGTACTACCTGTTGCTGCAGAAACGTTGAGTAGCATGTTGGGGGATACTCCAGAGGGTTTGCCACAACTCGAAGATGTGTCACCCTTAGAAGGGTTAGATAGAGAGTCAGAGAACACAAATCAACAAGATGTGGATATTGGGCTGCTCGAGCTATTTCCTGATACTGCTCCCAGTTTAGCTGACGCTAGCTCACAGCAAGGCGCTGACACAGCTCAAATTCAAGATACATCACCTCCACAAGATGATGCTCTTTTAACTGACACCCCTACTTTAACTGACACCCCTATGAACGCAGGTCAACTCACACCCATGAATGTTGATGCTGATACCAACCGGGATGCCCTAGCTGATCTTGACCTCACTAATCTTGAAGGTCGCGCTATAACAGCGGCACCAAATGAGCATCTTGATGTTTCTGAGGAGAATTTGGTAGACAGTTTTGTGGCTGCAAGTCGACTATCAACCGAGCAGAGTGAAAGTGCAGCTATAACATCTGGCAACGCTACTGTTGATGCTACCGAAGCGCCATCTGCCGCCAAGCTCGAGGTGGCAGTGACTCCAAATGTAGATACAAACATGCAGCCTCCCGTATTACCATCGGTATCGGAACCAGATTTGCAAGCAGTGACATCTCCTGAAATAGATAGTCCTAACCAAGCTGACGCACCTAATGCTCTGCCACAGCTAACCTCACCTGAAGAAGCTGTGGACGCTCGAGCCGCAGCATTTGCGGCCTCACCTAATCCAGATGAAATGGCTGCTATACCCGACGCGCAAACCCAACCAACCTCACCTACGGTTGTTGAGAATGACAGCTCAACAGAGATAGACCAAAGCTCGGTAACATTTGCGCAAACAGAGCTTACCTCACCCCCATCTGATAATACTATTCGCGTGTCACCGCCGCCATTACTACCTACTGAGTTGGTACCAGAGACACCATATAAGTTACCCCCGGCACCGGGTGTGACAGTTACGAATACAGGCACCAACACGAGCCAGACAGCTACGAGCAGCGCAAGCGCAGCTTCAGTGGGAACGGTTGTTATCACTTTTGTGAGTGACCCGGTAGGCGCACAGGTAATTACCGAAGCAGGTGTGTTGGGCACAACCCCGCTGGCGCTCGAGCTACCTGTAGGTAGCGAGTTAAGCTACACGCTGGCTGTACCTGAAGTTCGCCTTGGAAGCAGCTTCCGGCGCTTTTCAAGTGTTTTACAAGCTACCGAAGACAGCACCGTGAGTGTTTGGCTTGACCGCATCGCTGGCCCGCCAAGGCCCGTCGAAGGCTTTGGGACAACACGCTTGGTGGGCACACCTGCAGCCTCGCCAGAGGCCGTCAAGCAGTTGCGGGAAACTTTGCAGGACATGCTCGCTCGCAGCCGTACGGAGTACCAAAACGCCTTAGAAGAAGTTCAACTGGGTGCGCTCGAGGCAGAAATTGATGCCCTCGAAAATGAACTGGCCCGTTTGGATGCCCTTGCAGGAGAAGATCACTGGCAATCTGCTGATTGAGTACGTAACAAAATAGGCAACTTCATTTATTTGCAAGTTGTCTTGATAAAGCTCTGAAGCACTCAGGTTACTTTGCCATCCAGATAACCTAAAATGGTGCAATAACTGCGCTTATGTACAAAATACTTGTCATAAGTCTACTACAAACCACGTCTTGAGCTGCTGGCACAGGTTAAGCTCAGTAGCTTTATCCAACTTTATGTACCGTAGGTGCTGCTATGCGTTCACGCCAATGCAATAACAACACGCTAATGCAATAACAAAAGGACAAGGCTTCCTGTGTTGTGAAAATAAAGCTGAACGACTAGCGATGTACCTACAGGTGAGGAGCACAACTATGGCTCAACTACCTCAAAACATTGTCATCATCTTTACAACGTTTGTCATAACAGGGTTTGTTATGCTTGGCAGCATTGCTGTAAGCAACGACGATCACGTGACCCCTATGCCTCCTACTAGCACAAGTGTTAACCGCATTGACTTAATTCGTCCAGACGCACCTGAACTGGCTGCCTATGGATCTTTTAAGATTGGAGTGCAGACGCTCGAGCTTATTCATACAGATCAACTTGATATTGTCAATGCAGTCCAAGGCGAACCTATCCCCACCTATGACCGTCCTTTAACTGTTGAAGTGTGGTATCCAGCGAACTTACCCGTAGGTGAAGATACACATGGAACGTATGAAGTCATTACAACAGACGGCACAACTGTTGCCACCCTGCACGGGCAAGCTATCCGTGATGCTGACCCAAGTATGCAAGATGCACCGTATCCGCTCGTCATCATTTCACATGGCTATCCTGGTAACCGCTTCTTGTTAGGTCACCTAGCTGAAAATCTTGCGAGCAAAGGTTACGTGGTTGCTTCTATTGACCATACGGACAGCACCTACAGCGACCAAGCGGCATTTGCCAGTACGCTCCTTAACCGTCCGCTAGATCAACTTTTTGTTCTAGATGAACTAGAACGCCTTGGGCAAACCACCGGCACTAGCTTTTTGGCAGGTTTAGTTGATACGAATCACACGGGTATAGTTGGTTACTCTATGGGCGGCTATGGCGTCATTAATACGCTTGGAGGTGGTTTTACCGACCTCAGTGTAGATTATAATTTTTCCCCAGCTAACGGCGCATTAGCTCAACGTGCTGCTAGTAATCCAGACTATCAAGTGCTTTACGAAAATGGTGCTGATCCACGTATTAAAGCGGGTATTGCTATTGGTCCGTGGGGTATGAACAGCGGCTTTTGGAATGCTACCGGCTTAGCCGGTGTGCAAACGCCTATGTTCTTGATGGCTGGTAGTGAAGATGATGTTTCTGGCTATGAAGAGGGCATCAAGGCTATTTTTGAGGGCGTGGTAAACACAGACCGCTATCTACTTACCTTTAACGATGCCCGTCATAATGCTGCAGCCCCCATGCCTGCACCGGACGTAACTTGGAGCAACGACACGTTTGGTCACTACAGCGACCCCGTTTGGGATACTGTGCGCATGAACAATATTGCTCAGCACTTTGCAACAGCTTATTTTGATTGGCACTTAAAAGAGGATGCTAGCAAGCAAGCGTACTTTGACCTAACTGAGGATGCCAAGGAAGGTGCGAGCTGCGTCTGCGAGCGCCATCATGCGGGCATCACGACGCAGATCGGTGCGTCGAAACTTGGTAGCACGGTGCGCGGCAGTAGCG
>JBCCBI010000530.1:0-3391 GCA_039034155.1 Deinococcota bacterium
CGACCTGACCAATAACCGCATCTGTAATGTCTTTGATGTTACGCCCAATCCTGACCGCAATAGTGACATGGCCATCAGCAAAAGTTTGAGTGGCACCTTGGCTCGAGGCGAAACGGCCCGCTATGTTTTACAAGTGAGCAACCTAGGCGCTGACGCGTATCTGGGTAGTTTGGGTATTCTCGATACCCTCCCTGAAGGTGTCGCGTTTGTCCAACAAGAAGCTGCCACCGATGTGTGGCGCTGTCAAATGACATCTTCTAACGCTTCCGAACAAGTTCGCTGTGATTATTTGGGGGATGATGTCATCGCCGTGGGCGCACTCCCTGATGTTATTTTGCGCGTTCGTGTCAGTGATAGCGCACCCGACGAACTCACCAATTGTGCTGAACTGCTACTTGATAACCTCGGTGAGGCTAGTGACCCCAACCTCGACAACAATAGCGTCTGCTTGACCCGCCGCCTTAGCGACCCAGAACCAGAGGGGTTTGACCTTAGTGTGCAACAAGCGCTCGTGGGTGAACTTCAAGTGGGTTCTGTGGCTGCGTTTGATGTGCAAGTGACCAACCTCGGTAGTGCCAACGTGGAGGTGCCCGTTACCTTGCGCGATAGCTTGCCAGCGGGGTTGCGGTTTGTGGCGGTGGAAACTGACTCAACTTGGACGTGTACGCTTGTCGATGATACAGATGTCAGTACCATAAATGAGCTCGAGTGCAACCTGCCTGCGCCGGTTGATGGCTGGGCGGTAGGTAGTTTGCCTGCTCTCAGTATTATTGTCGAGGTTCTTGCTGACGCTCTACCTGAACTCACCCACTGCGTGAGCGTAGCAGCAAACGGTGACACTAACCCAGACAACAACATCAACTGCCTAACTCGCGAGGTACGTCCGGCAGATCCTGAGCCTTACGATTTGGCGCTCGAGCTTACCTTACGTGATCCTCTCACTCTGGGCGGACAAGCCAGCTACGGCGTTCAAGTTACCAACCTCGGTCCGGGGTCAGCACCCGACCCTATAACTGCGCAAGTGACGTTACCCACAGGGCTACGCTTACTAGCAACGAACAGCGAAGGCGCATGGCAGTGCGAAAGCGCGGTACTCACCACTGAACTTGTTATTTGCGAGCTAGACGCCAATTCAGAAACCCCACTCGCCGTGGGAAGCTTGCCCGAGTTAACGCTTACAGTCAACGTAACACCTGACGTACCGCAGCAACTTGATGAGGACATTGAAACCTGTGCCACGCTACTCGTCGCAGCTGACAGCCAAGCTAGTAACAATAGCGCGTGTGCAACAGGTGCTCTACAAGCAAGTGAAAGTGACCTTGCGCTTACAAGTGAGGCTTTGAACGTACCTCGCCCTGGGGAGCAGCTCGAGCTTAGCTTGCAAGTGCGCAACGACGGCCCCAGCGTGCTTTCCGGTGGCGTCAGTATAACCACGCCGCTACCTGTAGGCTTTCGCTTTGTTAGCTCGAGCACACCCTCTTGGAGCTGCGATGCCAGCCGCGATAGTGTGCGCTGTCAACTTACAGACGTACTTAACGTTGCTGCTGCCCCTGAGTTGAGGCTCAATTTGGGAGTTGAGGCAACAACATCTGGCGTTATTACGACGTGCTCGAGCGTCACTGCTTTAAGCACAACTAGCACCGACCCTAACCCAACAAATAATGATGCTTGCCTCGAGCTAGTTGTGGCGACTGACAACGACCTCAGCCTTAGCAAAGTATTAGAGGGAGAAGCAGTGCTCGAGCGCGGCGGCACAGCCAGCTACACCCTCACCGTGCGCAATGAAAGTGATACTGCTGTTAGCAATGTCCCTGATGTTCTCGACAGCCTTCCTAACGGCCTCTCGCTAGACAATGTAGACGCAGCCGACTGGATTTGTAACCTTGTCGCCGGCGAGCTTAGCTGCACTTTCCAACCTGAGCAACTGGCCGCAGGTAGTGCCACAAGCCTCACGATTAACGTTGAGGTTGCTGCAAACGCACCCGACACCATCGAAAACTGTGCTGAGTTGAGTTTGCGCGATGCCAACCCTACCAACAGCAAAAGTTGCGCCTTAGCTGAGGTTGTGAGCGCCCGCGACCTCGCCGTGAATTTAGATTTGGAGACGCCGTTAGCGCCGGGTGCAGCAAGTGCTTACGTCATCACCATGACCCATGAAACAACTGAGGACACCAACCTTACCCCAATTAGGCTCGAGCTTAACCTCGCTGCTGGGCTAACTGCCAATGTCAATACGGTAAGCGCTCCGTGGATATGTGAGGCTGCCAACCCAACCACCCTCAGCTGTGAACTCACGCCCACAGACCTTAACGTCATCCCGCTACTCACCGTACCAGTTGACGTTCCAGCAGATACCACAGGCACCCTCACGACCTGCGCGAACCTTGCGCCAGATGCAGATGCCAGCAATAACGAAGCTTGCCTCGAGAGTCAACTTGCCCCCTTACTCACCTGGACAGCTAGCAAAACGCTCAGTGGTACCTTACAAGTTGGGCGACAAGCAGATTATGTCGTTAGTGCCAGTTTAGAACTGGATAGAGACGACGCGGATGCCCTCAACGAAGCTGTGCGTATTCGCGATGATTTGCCATCAGGTACGTCGTTTATAGGTAGCTCTGGCAGCAACTGGACATGTGAGGTAAACAATAATAATGGCACAGATCGAGTTACCTGCACATACAGCCAAACCGTCGGTGAGCTTGCAAATGGTTTGGCAACGGGTGAGATTGAGATCAGCCTCGAGCCACTCGTCTTAACCGTCAATGTCCAAGAAACTGCTGCCAGTGAACTTGAAAACTGCGCGTTTGTGAGTGTGGCAGGTGTTTCAGAGCGGGTTTGTGTGCGTGCACCTGTCACTCGAGTATTTGACGCTAGCTTAGCTAAGTTCTTAGCTGTTAGTGAAGTTGAGGTTGGCAACAGCTACTCTTATCGCATCGAAGTCACTAATTTAGGTCCCAACTTCATGCCGCTACCCATTACTGTTACCGACACGTTACCCTTGGGTGTACGCTTTCGGGAAACACCAGCAGGACTTGGTTGGAATTGCCAAAGTATGCTCATAGCAGGCAACCGCGATGCAGTAACGTGCACCTTTAACCAAGGTTCATTTGCCAGTTTGGGCGCACTTACCAACTTGCTACTGATCGTTGACATTACAGCTGATGTACCTGTTGGCGTAGGCACAATTACCAACTGTGCAACCTTGCTTGCAGAGGGTGATAGTGATACCAGCAACAACGAAGGCTGCGTCACCAACCGCGTCATACGCTAACCGCTACCCTGTGGTTTTTACCTTGTCGTCATGAGAATCAGTATCGTAAGTCTTTATAAGAAGAATGTTAAAGCCTTGTAAGTTAATATCACTAGGATTAGGACTTACGCACGAGGTAAG
>JBCCBI010000531.1:0-3388 GCA_039034155.1 Deinococcota bacterium
AACAAACCCAAAGTGGGCAGCAAAGTAAAGCTGGTACAGGGCTAGGTTTGCACCTGAGCAACCAATTTGTGCGCCGCTTAGGAGGTACGTTGAACGTTCACAGTGAGCGGAGTAAAGGGTCGGTCTTTGCCTTTGCTATGCCGGTTGAGGTTGTTCAAGTCACCCCCAAAAGCAGTACAACCCGCCACGTGACTGGCCTTGCCACAGCACCTCCAAAACCAGCACCTAAAATTTTAATTGCTGATGATAAACATCAAAACCGCAAGTTGCTGGGCACGTTACTGAGCCAGGTGGGGTTTGACGTTCAAGAAGCCGAAAATGGTCAGGTTGCGCTCGAGCTGTGGCGTGCTTGGTCACCAGACCTTATCTGGATGGACATACGTATGCCTGTTTTAGACGGCACCCGTGCCATGCAGTACATCAAAGACGAAGCTACCCAACAAAATAAACGCGTGCGCATTATTGCGCTAACTGCCAGCGTGTTTCAAGAAGACGAAGCGGATATTCTGGCTGCGGGTTTTGACGGGTTTGTTCGTAAACCTTTTCGTGAACAGCAGATTTTTGATGTCATGGCAGAGCACTTAAACGTGCAGTACAGCTATGACGACACCCCTCAACATCCAACGCTTACCCGGGGCTTATCCCCCCAGTTAAGCGTGCCCTATCTAGCCAGTTTGTCCGAGGACGTGCGAAGTGCCCTCGAGCAAGCAAGTCAAGCGGCAGATATTGCTACCCTAAATCAGCTTGTCAGTGACATCAAACAAGACCAACCAGCACTGGCTATAGCCTTAGGAAATTTAGTAGATGATTTTGAGTACGATCAGTTATTAGACCTACTCAGCCAAGTACGTCAGTATCAAGCAGATCAGCACACTGCGGCAGCACATCAATCCTTAGCTGAAGATGTTGTTGAAACATCGTTTCCACTCGAGGTCACACCTTCACCAAATGAGGCTGGATCTACCCAAGCAGCATCGTAAGTAAACCTTTGATAGCAAAATCAGGATGTAGGCATCTGTCATCAATGTGAGAGTCACGTAAATGTGAGAGTCACGTAGACGATGCCCTAAGTAGATAATGCCCTAATATGACACACGTCTTGAATATGCCAAGTCCCGATGTAGCCAAGGTAAACGCTATACTTAGCCCATTATGACGCAGCCCCAAGCGCAGCTTGCACCTCTTGCTCGTCCTCATCCCAAAGGAGACATCCTTGTGGTGGACGATGTTGCTGCCAACCTCAAAATTTTAAATTCCCTGCTTAGCGAACACGGCTATAAGGTGCGCCCAGTCACCAGTGGCGCGCACGCACTAACAGCGGTTGGGGCAAGCTTGCCCGACCTTATCTTGTTAGATATTCGTATGCCAGATATGGACGGGTTTGAAGTCTGTCGACAACTTAAAGCGGATTCTATAAGCCAAGCTGTACCGATCATCTTTATCAGTGCGTTTGATGATGTAACCAGTAAAGTCACCTCATTTGAGCTAGGCGGCGTGGACTACATCACCAAACCTTTTGAAGAAGCTGAAGTGATT
This sequence comes from Deinococcota bacterium, assembly GCA_039034155.1. GTDB lineage: Bacteria > Deinococcota > Deinococci > Deinococcales > Trueperaceae > JBCCBI01. The sequence continues at coordinate 1,537 of JBCCBI010000531.1, forward strand.
GCTAGGGTCAGCACACATGTCAGCTTGTACCGTTTGCGCCTCAAGCTCCACCAGCAACTACTGGCGCTAGAAGATGCCAACGCCCGCATTAAAGAACTCAGCATTCGCGATGAACTGACTGGGCTGTACAACCGCAGACACTTTAATGAAGCAGCTCTGCAAGCGTTTTCAGCAGCGCAGCGTTACGCTAAGCCTCTAACGGTGGTCATTGGCGACATAGATTTTTTCAAACGCGTTAACGATACCTTTTCCCACGCTATTGGTGATGATGTGCTCAAAACAGTTGCTAGATTACTCACCCAGGAACGCCGTGAGGCAGATATTGTTGCCCGCTACGGCGGCGAAGAGTTTGTGATAGCTCTACCCGAAACGTTGTTAGAAAACGGCCGCCAAGCCTGTGAGGTTTTGCGCCAACGCATTGAAGCTTATCCTTGGGAGGCTGTTGCACCTGGGCTAACCATCACCATGAGCATGGGGCTTTGTGCAGATACTAGTTTGAGCAGTCTTGAAGAGATGCTCAACTGTGCTGACAAAAAGCTTTATGAGGCTAAGGCGGCGGGGCGAAACAACGTTCAATATTGAGGTTCAATATGAAGCCTCTTATTGAGGTAAACTGCCCAACGTGCGCGTTATTAGTTTAAATCTCAACGGCTACCGGGCAGCGGTGAAGAAGGGCTTGCTCGAGTTTCTGGAAACGCAACAGGCTGACATCATCTGTTTTCAAGAACTTAAAGCCGACCTTAGCAACCTGCCAGAGTCGGTCATGAATTACCATACCCTGTGGCACCCCGCCGAGCGCAAAGGCTACAGTGGCGTGGGACTGCTACTGAAACAAGAGCCTCACGCTGTTCATATGGGTATGGGCGTAAAAATCTATGACTGTGAAGGGCGGGTCTTACGTGCTGACCTAAACACACCTTCGGGTGAGCTAAGTATCGTAAGTGTTTATATACCCTCAGGCAGTAGCGGCGACCCTCGGCAGGCGTTTAAGATGCGGTTTCTCAAAGCCTTTAAGCGTTATCTCAAAACCTTACTCACAGAAGGTCATAAAGTCATTGTCTGTGGTGACTACAACATCGCCCACCAAAAAATTGACCTCAAAAACTGGCAGTCTAATCAAAAAACGAGTGGCTTTTTACCAGAAGAACGCAAGTGGCTAGATACCACGCTCAAATTGGGCTTGCGGGATGCCTACCGTGAGCATATCGGTCCAGATGCCACAAGTTATTCGTGGTGGAGCTTGCGTTCAGGCGCACGGGCGCGCAATGTGGGCTGGCGTTTGGATTATCAGCTTACGTCACCTGAGCTGGCAGCGGCAGTGTCTGCTGCTGAAATTCCTATGGAGCCCATACTCTCTGACCATGCACCGGTAGTGGTGGCGTATGACCTTTAAGCAAGCGAATGCACTTAGCGACACGAGCAGCCTAATCTGAATCGTGTAGTCTTAATATAATCTCAGTTAAACCTTGCGCATTTCTTCGCAGCTGCTCTACAAACGCGTACTACGATTATGCCAGAATGCGTATATAGGCTACTATACGCACGTTTGCACCTGTGTTTATGGCGTTTATGAGCTTATTTTAAGGCACTAGCGTATTCGTCCCTTAGCTTACAGCCGCGGGATTTAAGCAAGTGCTAGCATAACTAATATTTTTGCCACACGGATAAGCTTGTGCGTGCATGTTTAGCCGCTTGGAGGACTTGTGAAACGATCTTTTAATCCTTGGATACTTGTTATGCTCATTATTTTGGGCATTTTTATGTTTAACCAATTTAATTCCAACACACCCAGTCGGGAAATCCCTTACTCGACGTTCACCGAAGAACTGGTGCGTGAAGGCAGGGTGCGCTC
>JBCCBI010000532.1:0-3382 GCA_039034155.1 Deinococcota bacterium
ACTAGAAACTGTGACCTAGCTGCTGAAACGTGTCGTGAATGATAGTGCTTGTATGAACCTGAAGTTGTGGTAGTACGTTTGAGACAAACCTCGAGCAAGACAACACGGCTCAATATATAGTTGTGTGCTGTGGTGCTCGAGGCGCAACTTTCACCTCCTCCTTAGTTTGTATATAAGGCAGAGCATATCTCGCCAGTTTCCAACCCAAACTCGCGATGTTAAAACGCTAACTACCTTTGACAATCATCTTTACAAGAAGCACATGCGGTTAACAGTCAACATGTTGTACTTATTTCGTTCGCCCAGATCACGTTTTGTAGTTAACCTTGCGCTTGTCGTAGTGCAACCTGCGTTCTATGATCGTCGGCGAAAGTGTAGAGCCTTAGGTCTGAACGCAACCTGAACACTTAGATACATCTATCTACTAATCTATCTGTTGCACTTACGTGTATTTGGGCTTTCGCTATGTGCGTCCTTGTAACGTGACTTAGCGTATTGTTTTGCACTTGTTTGCTGTAAACAGTCATGGTATACGTGTACTAATCACTTACCAAGCTGCAGTTTTCATACCTCACATATGCCAATTGCAGGCACAGGACAACGTACTTAACAAGTACACCTCGTGTACGGTTAGGTTGGTAGCTTGTCAGGTTAGATAATTTGCTTCAACGGCCTCACTTGACAAGATGGCTAATAAGCTCCTTTACAATTTGTATATAGATGACGTGAGCTTGAATGTGCAAAACAAGACGCTCGTAGTATAGAGGTTTGTGACGCATATAATGTGAGCCAAGTTTCATTTGCCTCGAAGCTGGTGTTAGCTTTTTTGCCGTTTCACACATCTTCGGTGCTATTTTAGATCAAATTTTCTACCATTTTTCTCATATGCGTAAAAATCTAGTCCGATCACAGATAGCTGTTTTTATTACTGGAAAAGGCTTTACAATATCTGGGCTAGCTCAACGAGATTGATGAGAATACATTTAACAACGTAGCTATCTTGGCAGATTAACCAACCATCATTGTTTCAATGTCATTTACGATGTGCTGTGAATATACATATGTATAGAGTCAATACACACGTGCTTATGTTCAAAACTTATAGTGAGGTTTAATATGCAACTTACCAACAAAGACGTGTTTGTCCAAGCACTCCAGTCATCTTGGAGTTTGGCATCAAGCACCAAATGGACCCAAGCCAACCCTGCTTCAGGCCACTGTGGTGTAACCGCTCTTGTCGCCCAAGACGTTCTAGGAGGTGACATTCTCAAAACGAAATATGGTGATATATGGCATTTTTACAACCGTATTGAGGGTGAGGTTATTGACTTTACCAAAAGCCAGTTTGAGGCACCTATTAGCTACAATAATCACACTGCAACTCGGGCAGAGGCGTTCGCAGACACCAACGCTGAACAATACAATCACTTGAGTACAACTGTTCAAAAACATCTGGATATCACATACAAAGTTGACGTCTAGGTCTGAATATCTACCTCAATGCCGTTGTGGTGTCACATACACCGTCTTATGTTGGGTAAAGTTCACCGCGCCCGGCGGGGCACCTTTGACCTTCCAGACGTGCTTTTTGAGGCTGTAGTCAACAGCAACATTGTCTGATTCTTTGGCTTTGGAATAGCCAGCAGCTAGCGACGCTGCATAAACAATGGTTTCAAATGGAACATCTTTACCGCTCGCTTGAACAACCACGTGAGAACCTTGATAGCCCTGCACGTGAAGCCAAACATCCAGACTACGCGCTACGCGAAACGTAAGTGCGTCGTTGTCTTTGGCGTTGCGGCCAACCAACACGATGTAACCTTGCGGACTTTCAAAGCGCATCCCTGGGGTTGCTCGGTATTGCTGCTTGGGTTGCTTGACGTAGTCTTTGTAGAGGCTGCCTAGCTCAGCATCACTTACATTATCTACACGTTCTAGGACTGTTTGGATATCTGCACGTTGTTGCCCGAGCTCAGGCCGCCTTAGGTCCGCTTGACTTGCCCGTTGATCACGTTTTTTAGCACGTTCGTAAAACTTTTGCGCGTTACTCACAGCATCTAGCTTAGGGTCAAGGATTATCTCTAAAGGCTCCCCAGCAAAGTCAGTGAGTTCAACCTGACGAGCTGCTTTGGGCACTTGCCACTGGTAGGCCATAAGGACATCTGCTTGGCTGCGCAAGGCATCTGCATCGGTAGCGGCACGTACAGCGTTATCAACATCTTCCAGACGTTTTTGCAGAAGCTCGAGGCGTTTTTCCAATGCCATCTTTAAACTATCCAGCGTTGTTTGCCGCGCTTCTTGCTTGCGTAGCGTCGCCAAATCAGGGCGCTTGAGTGCCTCTTGCATACTTTTTTGAGGATTAGCTGCCACGTTCTGGATAGCTATAACGCTTGCCTCGAGCAACTCATCAACTAAAACCGTACCTGTTGTGACACCTGTAAGCACCGCAACAGTCTTGGTAAGTTCAGGCCCAAAACCGTCCACAACCTCACGTAAAGCTTTGAGCTTGCGCCCACGCAGAGCATTTGTCAGCTCCCCAGTCGAAACTTCACGCGGGTCAAGCTTATCATATTCAGGTGGAGGTAGGTAAGGCAGGCCCGCACGCACTTGGCGGTAGCGGTTAATGTCTGCGCCAATGTCTCTGGCAGCACCTAGAATCATGCCATCAACATCAGTCACAATTATGTTGCAGTTGCGCCCGGTGAGTTCGGCAATCAACACGCAGGGTTCTGTGGTAACAAAGCCGGTTTCACCTGCAAAGTGAAACGACACGACGCGGTCAAGTTTGTGTTGAGTGATGCGCTCGAGCCGCCCCATCACCCGAGACGCCAGCAAATCCTGAAAACCCGTTTGCGCACTTGACACCGGTGGATAATTATCGTTCACCGTCAATTGTGCATTAGGCGGTTTGTTGTAAAGCCATAAGGCCTGTTTACCCGTCGATACTGGCAAGAGTGGCAACACAAACGTATACGCATCCGGAAAGCGCCAGCGCTGCCGTTCGCAAGGTGAGGTTAGGGGTTCTAGTGCTTGAGCGAGCAGCAAGCCTTCCATAAGGGTTTAGTTTACGTTTTAGAGTTGGTGATGGTGTGTATCGACAAGCATCATACAAACTGCGTGATGTATCTAAATTACTGAGTGCATTTGGCAAAATAGTCGTGCTAGACTTAAAACAAGAGGGTTTACGAGTCACAGATGATAGCGACCCCCTCGAGCAAGGAGTTCACCATGAGCCCACACACAACATCTACTAGCGATCAAACCTTCATTCGTAAGTTTGAGACTTGTCAACTGGCACCCAGCGACTTTAATCACCGCGCTCACATTGCCCTTGCCTATTGCTATTTATGTGAGGGGAGTGTAGATGACGCTTATACCCGCT
>JBCCBI010000533.1:0-3382 GCA_039034155.1 Deinococcota bacterium
ATCCAGTCACAGACGTGAAATCCAAAGATGTGACCGCTAGCACGCTCAATCTCTTGATAAACCGCCGGATCCCACCAGACATGAAAGCAGTCAATGATGACGCCTACTGGTAGCTGAGACATACCACTGTTGAGCTTAATCGCAAAATCATTAGCCTGACCCAACGTCACAATAACGTTGCGATCGGCAGCGTACATAGGGTGTAAGGGTTCAATCCCTAGTTTGACACCTGCTTGCTGCGCATACGGGATAAGTTCAGCAATGCCGTCGTAGACCATTTGCCGAGCACTGTCAATATCTGTACCAACGGCATCACCATGAGCATGAATGCCACCACAAACCAAAACGAGCGTATCTGTACCTAGCACCACACACTCATCTATGGCGCGTTTATTGTCATCTATCGCTTCTTGTTGTAATGCCTTGGTTGCCGCTGGGAAAAAGCCGCCCCGACAAAGGCTCGAGACCTTCACCTTATGTTCTTGAAGCAATTTGACTGTTGACGCTAACCCTTGAGCGGCCACCTTGTCCCGCCACAAGCCAATCCAATGAAGACCAGCTTTGGCACAGCTTTCAATGGCTTCTTGTGTTGACCAGTTAAAGGTCGTGTACTGATTTAAGCTCAAGCGGGAGGTATCTGTAAACGTCGGCATTTAGGCTCTCACCATGCGTTGCTCGAGCACCTCTTCCATACGCGCGACAGCAAGCTTAGGATCACGTAACAAACCAGCTCGATCTGCCAACTTGAATAACGTGACAAGATGCGCCGTTGAGCGCTTGTCTTCTAAGCCGCCTACCATTTTAAAATGATCTTGATGCCCATTAAGGTAGGACATAAACACAACCCCTGTTTTGTAATAGAAAGTTGGCGTCTCAAAAATGTGCCGTGACAAGGGAACGGTGGGTGCAAAAATGCGGTCGTAACTTTCTATGTCGCCTGCCTCGAGTGCGTGCATAGCAGCAGCCGCAACCGGTGCAATGGGGTCAAAGATACCCAGTAGTCCATGACTAAACCCATGGTCATCACCTTTAATAAGCACGTCGTAGTTGAAGTCGTCTCCGGTGTACATCTTGACACTAGCAGGTAACCGCCTACGAAGATAAACCTCCTTGTCAGCGTCTAGCAAGCTCATCTTCATACCATCTACCTTGCTAGTATTATGGCTAACGATGTCTAAGAGCGTATGACCTGCCTCTTGCCAGTTATCTGAACCCCAGTAACCTTGCAATTTAGGGTCAAACATATCACCAAGCCAATGCAAAATGACAGGTGCGTGTACCTTAGCTAGCAGATGGCTGTACACTTTGATGTAGTCACTAGCATCCTTGGCAACGGCAGCCAGCGCACGTGAGGCCATTAAAATAATCTTGCCGCCACAAGCTTCAATGTAATCAATTTGTTCTTCATACGCAGATACAACATCATCCAATGTCAAATGTGAAGTGTCATCAGCTAGTTGATCTGTGCCTGCCCCACACGCAATGCGGCCACCCACCTTAGCCGCTTCTGCAACTGAACGGGAAATAAGTTCTCGAGTTGCCGCCCAATCAAGTCCAAAGCCGCGCTGGGCGGTATCCATCGCTTCTGCGACCCCAAAACCGTAAGACCACAAGTGGTGACGAAACGCCAGCGTGGCATCCCAGTCAATAGCAGCGGGCTTACCTTCACCATTATCTACCGTCTTATCTGCCACAACATGTACAGCAGCATAAAGCACACGCTGGCTAAAAGGCTTTTCTGGGAGATGATAACTTGTAGGCTCAGACAATGTATAAGTTGATAGTCTCCCCTGTTCATCAGGTAACTGAATCATCATAGATTTTCCTTTTTGTCAGGTGACGTTGTAGTCGTTGAGAAATCGTCAGAACTCGTTGAAGTCGGGCACTAGCTGGATCATAGTTATAGGCAACCTGCCTTAAAAACTCTACGGCTACCCAACGTTCTTGTGGAGATTTGTCGAGCCAAAAATATGTTTCTTGTAAGGGATCCCGCGCATCTGTATTGATGATGGACAGCGCTGTTCTATCGAGTTTGTAAGTATCCATATCACAGGTCTATGTGAGCGCTCATAATACTAAGTCAGGAACGTCTAGCCAACGCCGCTCGTGCCAGCTTTGTAAGCCAAGCTCAGCTAGTTGCACGCCTTTGGCACCTTCTAACAAGGTGTACTTATAAGGTGTATCTAGCACCACATGGCGTAAAAATTCTTCCCACTGTGCCCTAAAACCGTTCCCAAAGTCTTGATTGTTAGGCACGTCCTTCCAGTCTTCGTAAAAGTCAATAGGGTTGGGAATATCTGGGTTCCAGACAGGTTTAGGGGTTGTGCTGCGGTGTTGCACTTTGCATTCACGCAGCCCGGCTACAGCGCTGCCTTCGGTGCCGTCTACCTGAAAAGAAACCAGTTCATCTCGGTAAACGCGGGTACACCAGCTCGAGTTAATTTGCGCAATAATGCCACCCTCGAGCTCAAACATGGCATACGCAGCATCATCTGCTGTGGCATCATACGCTTTGTCCTGTTCATCCCAGCGACTCGGAATGTGGGTTGCCCCTAAACAACTCACTGATTTTACTGGTCCAAACGTATTGTCTAACACGTAGCGCCAGTGGCACAGCATATCAACAATAATGCCGCCACCATCTTCTTTTCGGTAGTTCCAACTTGGTCGTTGGGCAGTTTGCCAGTCGCCTTCAAACACCCAGTAACCAAACTCACCACGAATACTAAGGATGCGACCAAAAAAGCCGCCATCAACCAGCCGTTTTAGTTTTTGCAAGCCTTGTAAATAAAGCTTATCGTGTACAGCACCATGTTTTACACCTGCTTGGGTGGCAAGTCTAGCCAATTCAAGGGCGTCCTCTACACTATCTGCAATGGGTTTCTCGGTATAGATATGCTTCCCTGCGGCAATTGCTTGTTTGATGTTGTCTGCGCGTTGGTGCGTGAGCACAGAATCAAAATAAATTGTATCTTCAGGATTGGCTAAACATTCAGCTAGGTTGGTACTCCAACGTTCTATGCCTGTTTCTTGTGCAAGGGCTACCATCTTCTGAGGATTGCGCCCTAGTAAAATAGGGTCAGGCATGAGGGTATCGCCATTGGGAAGCGTGAGTCCACCTTCATCTCGAATTGCCAAAATAGAGCGCACGAGGTGTTGGTTTTTGCCCATGCGGCCCGTCTCGCCATTCATAATGATGCCAATATGTTGTTCAGCCATGTTCCCTCCAGAAGAGATAAATGTGTTAGATGATTTTGGAAAAGAGTCCGATATTGCTAGTGGCATTACGTCTGTGGTGATATGACGAGCATCATATATTATATATGAACACAATTAGACAAAATGATTTTAGCGGCCCCTCCAAGGTAATGATTGAGCGCCA
>JBCCBI010000534.1:0-3380 GCA_039034155.1 Deinococcota bacterium
ACTCTCAGGATCTGCGATGATTACGGGGCTGGTCAGCAATAACGATCTCGCTATCTTTAACGGATTGTCATACATCGATTAAAAAATGATTAGGAACGCTCAGCGTACGGTCAACACAGTACTATTTGTTATCAGGAGCACGTTTTCATGTACTTTCCATAAGCTTGCTAGGTCAATTTTTATACCTTGCTTGCCTCCGGTAAAGCTCATCAACATCGCTGAAAGGTAGGGCATACTTGGAATGTAAGCAAACTTTAATGAACATTTCTCTTGCCCACATCATGCTGTTTTGCTATGCCGTGTCAACGCGAGGAGGCTTTTACGATGCACCCTATAGTTCAAACTTGGTATCAACGTCTTTACAGTCAATATACTCACCGCAAATCGATAGTCTCTACCGTAACTATTTTACTGCTCATACCTATCCTCATCGCGTGCCCAGGTGGTGGCACTGACCCACCAGAAAACCGTGCGCCCAGCGTGACGCTGAACGTGACACCAGCACAGGGCACAGCTCCCCTGAGTGTTGAGGCCACAGCCACAGCAACTGATCCAGATGACGACGCACTTAGCTTTAGTTGGCAAGTTAATGGTGAAACGGTCACAGGTGATGGCAACACACTGAATACGACGCTCGAGCCCGCTGGTAGCTATACCATTCGTGTGACTGTCTCAGATGGTTCTGCTGAAGCAAGTGCTCAAGAAATCGTCAATGTAACAACAGAAGGTGATGACAACCGCGCGCCCACTGTCACCTTGGCAGTTACCCCAGATTCAGGTGAGGCACCCCTTAACGTACAAGCAACAGCTACAGCTAGTGACCTAGACGGCGATACGCTTAGCTTTAGTTGGCAAGTTAATGGTGAGGCTGTTACGGGTTCAGATAGCACGCTAAGCACGACGCTCGAGCCTGCTGGTAACTACACTATCCGCGTTACTGTGTCGGATGGAAGCTTGCAAGCTAGCGCCCAGCAAGTTGTTACTGTCACTGAAGCAGCAGCTAATGATACCGTAGTTGGAGGCTTTGTCAGTGAGCAGTCGCGTAACGTGATTGTTATTTTGACAGATGAAAACGACACCGAAGAAGCACATACTGTCCCAAAAATGAACGTGGACGACATCAACCAAGCAGCGAGCAAACTGCTGGGCCATAGTCTTAGTACGCAACAAGCGAATGAACCCGTCATCAAAGGTATTAACGCGTTAGTCATGCACTCAATTTTTAGTCAGCAGCAAGAAGGTGGCGAGACACTCTTTAACTTTGAAGGTAAAGAGGTTGTGGCTGCAACTGCCAGTGGTGAAGTGCTTAGTTCTGGAACTATCGGCACAGATGGTGCGTTCAATGTGCCCCTTACAGCTGCTGACAAACAAGAAGCTGTGGCGTTTTTTGTGGCTGAGCAAAATGAAGATGGTTCGTGGACCTGCCTCGAGCAACTTGAATATGGCGTCGGTGCTATCACTGAACCTGCCATTATTGACCTGAGTGATAGCGATGCAGCGAACCTTACTCTAGGCTCGGCGTTTATTCCTGCGACCAACTCCAATGACTTAGTAGCAGGCGTATCCAGCGCGCCTAGCGATGTACGTGTAGGTTTTGACACCAATGCTGCTGAACCGTTTAGAGATGGCGTCTACCGAGCTTGTGCCAACCCTGACTGGCGTGAGGTTGAGGTCACAGCACAATTTTTCTGGGATGGCGAAATCTTTAGTGGTGCTGTGGATTTGGACAATGATGGTTTCATCGATTTTGCGGGTTTTGAGGAAGCTATTTTGTATGACAGTTCAGTAGCGTTTGGCTTATTTGTGCCAGACATGGTGGATACGACTCAAGACGTCACAACGGCTCTTGATAACGCCATTGGTTTTTTGGATACGCTCGAGGCTTCCGAAATACGTGGCATTGGTCCTATCGCCCCAGATGGCTCAATGATTATGGAGGTTGTCAAAAACGAAAGTGAAGACGTAGAACTCTCTCTCACGCTACTTGACCTTGGACTCATTGACCCAGCGTTATCGCCACAGCCCTACACACCTATTTTTGATCTTAACGATGCGCTGCGCTTCACTGATCCAACGACTTATGGTGAAAACACTATTGTTGGAGATAACGGTTTTGCATACGGACCCTTAGGGGGAGGTATGGCCTATCGAGCTGGTGCAGCTGCCTACCGCGATCCCGCAACTGGGGAGCTGCTCCCTGCTACGGGTGCCTTTGTGGTGATAGCTTTGCAGAGAAATGACATTTTAGCATTTAATTATGCATTTGTTGATGCTGATGGTTTTTACCAAATTTTGATTCCTAGTATTGGTATAGGTGCTGATGGTACGACCCCACCCTACTTCTTTGGTGTTTTTGATTTTTCACGTAATCTGGGTGATTTTGCAACTACTAATCTCTTTGACCCTACTGATCCAAATTATCTTGTTAATACGAATGACGCACGTATTGAGAACTTTTTGCTCGAGCTACCCCTCAACTGATTCTATTCTTACTGAGTTACATGACCTGCCTTCGGGCAGGTTTTTTGTGCCCTCTAGTTTAGGACATAAACAAATGCCTAATGTCAAGTGTGAAGCTCACAAGACTTGCTCATCTCACACACAGATATCCCACAAAAAGTCGCCGTAGCATAGTATCAAGGCCTTAGCGGGTTACATGCCAGCCTCGAGCAAAAGACATATCACCACAGCAGGTAGCATGTCGCTTTCAATCCACCTTTATCTCAAGAACCCGCTTCCACAACATCTGCATGTTGAGAGCTCGTGTCTCAACTGTGATGCTATCTAATACATCATATGAGATGTCACGTGGACGCTGTCATCACCTTGATAGCAACGATTTGAAACGGATCATGATGTCAAATGGTGTTGACATCAAGGAGCACACATGAGCCAACGGCGTAGGTCAAGCAAAAAACCCGACTACTTTTTTGTAGTCATGACCTTTACCTTGGGCTTGTGGTTTGTTGTCTTCACCGTGGTGATTGTGACACGTCTTGTGGGTCCTATTGAACTGCCTCAGGTATCTGCTGAGGTTGAACAACCAACTGTCCCCAACCCATTTGGTGGTGGGCAGTTTGCAAGCCCAACGATTGCGGACGCAATGCCCTTTGCAACTCTAGCTGTGCAAGATTACACTCAAGTTGTATTTGGGTTGCCTTCAGATACTGTGTTTAGGGCAGAGATTACGAACTCAGAAAATCCGCAGACAGCAACAACTGAAGAAAGATTTAGCCAGAGCCGACCTAATGCTCCTAATACAAACAGCAATTTTGATACATCTGCTAGCAGTGTAGTTGATGCTGGGCTAGAATCTGCTGCTTCGGATGTAAATATAGGTTCAGCAAATGTAACCTCAGATGCTTTGACGAATACGCTAG
>JBCCBI010000535.1:0-3346 GCA_039034155.1 Deinococcota bacterium
CCTCAAGCTCACAACACTGGTACGCCCCAAACTGACTACCTTGCACTATCCTATTGACGAGCTAGGCCGTTTAGCAGCAGCGCATTTGCTGTCCCAAATTAAAGGAGAGACACCTGCTGCACTTGACAAACTGATGCCAAGTTTGTTGGTGCGTGACTCGAGTACCCTAATTCAGGACACCCAAAAGGAGACCCCAGATGAAACATGACCATATAAAGACAGATATTTGTGTGGTAGGCGGTGGTCTTGCTGGGGTATGTGCAGCTATTGCCGCAGCGCGTTTAGGTAAACAAGTCGCACTGATTCAAAACCGCCCTGTATTAGGTGGTAACTCGTCGAGTGAAATACGGGTTTGGGTTTGTAGTGCCACTGCCCACGGTACCCAGCGTAATGCTCGTGAGACGGGCATTATGGGTGAACTCTTTTGCGAAAATCAATTTGTTAATCCAGAGGGTAATCCCTATTTATGGGATCTAACAGTGCTCGAGGCTGTTAAGCGCGAGCCCAATATTCAGCTTTTTCTGAATACCGACGTGCGCGAGCTCGAGATGCATGAAGACACCATGATTAGCAACGTGACAGGTTGGCAAATGGGATCTGAACGGCTTTTGAACTTTACAAGTCCACTCTTTTTAGATTGCACGGGTGATGGACTCGTTGGCTATTTAGCAGGGGCAGACTACCGGGTAGGGCGCGAAGCGCAACATGAATATGGTGAAAGCCTTGCCCCTGATGTAGCAGATGACTATGTACTTGGCTCTACCATTCTTTTCTATACTAAAAATGCTGGCGTTCCAGTGCCTTTTGTGCCGCCTTCATTTGCAGTAGACATTAGCAAAACGTCCATTCCTGAAAAGCGCATTATCAAAAGTGGTGACAATGGCTGTGCGTATTGGTGGATTGAGTGGGGCGGTGAGCTTGACACAATCCACGATAACGAGCGCATTCGCGACGAGCTTTGGGGTGTGATTTACGGCATTTGGGACTATATTAAAAACTCGGGCAAGTTTCCCGAAGCAGCCACAATGACGCTCGAGTGGGTCGGCTCCATGCCAGGCAAACGTGAATCCCGGCGTTTTTTGGGTGATTATGTTCTCAAACAGCAAGATATCCTCATGCAAGGTCATTTTGACGATGGGGTTGCATTTGGTGGGTGGTCAATTGATATGCATCCACCCCAGGGTATTTACAGTTATGAAACGGCGTCCACACACGTATTTTCCGATGGTATTTATGAGATTCCTTACCGCTGTTTATACTCGCGTAATATTGAGAACCTGCTGTTTGCAGGACGTAACATCTCTGCTTCACACGTAGCGTTTGCGTCCACGCGGGTCATGGCCACCTGTGCCACCTTAGGTGAAGCAGCCGGAACTGCTGCTGCGCTTTGCTTAACTCACAAAACTACGCCACGGGGTCTTTACACGCAGCACCACGAGACATTAGTGCAAACTCTGCTAAAACAAGATGCATCCTTGTTGGGCACACCTAATCGTGATCTACAGGACCTAGCGCGGCAGGCCGCCGTCAGTGCGTCATCGTATTTACCCAATGTGGTGATTGACACACCTGTGGAGCACGTTGCCCTCGAGCGAGATATTGGCATCAGCCTCCCTGTTGCAGGTGAGCTAGCCAGCCTCGAGGTACTACTAGATGCACATGAAACGACCCAACTGAGCCTTGAAGTCTACAGTGTCAGTAAAGCCCAAAACTATATCCCTTACGAAAAACTTGCTGAGCACACAGTGCGTGTAGACCAAGGTGTGTGTAAGTGGGTGAGCTTTGCGCTCGAGCTGTCTTCGTTAACTGCCCAAACGCTCTTTGTTGTGCTGAAGGCAAATGACGCTGTACAACTGCATACCTCCAGCACAGCCTTGAGCGGGGTGTTGTGCTATGTTAACCAACCCATGAAAAACTCAGGCGATGGTAACGAAGGTCCTAACACCCAAACCTTACGCCAGTGGAATCCTAAACCACTGCATCGCACCCCGATTTGTCTGCGAGTTCAGCCTGACTCGAGTATTTACGCACCCGCTCAAGTCATTAATGGCTGGGCGCGACCTTATGCAGGCGCAAATCTCTGGCAATCACAAGCTATGTCTCGTGATACTCAGCCTTGGCTCGAGCTGCGCTGGGATACGCCTCAAGCTATTAGCGAACTACTGATTACCTTTAACAATGACGTTAACGAAGACCTTATCAACTTACATCATCACCGCACGCCGTTTCGGGTGATTCCTGAGCTAGTGAAGGACTATCAGATTGAGGTGGAGCAAGCAGGACAGTGGCAATTGCTCGAGCACATTACAGATAATCGCAAACGGCGCAGACAGCACATAATCAAGACACCTGCTGTTACAGCTTTGCGATTACACGTGCTGGCCACGCACGGTAGTGCGTATGCAGAGATTGTAGAGGTGAGAGCTTACCCTGAGCTTGGGTAGGTCTCATATCCTTTCTGATTAATTTGAAAATGAGCTCGAGCGGTTCTGAGCTTTAGCAAGACAACTCGCGCGTAGAAACAAACACCTGAATCCAAACTAGTGTCGAATGAATTCTACAATGATTTAAGAGGTGTTTCTCTGGATCTAGTATCCTGCTCAATAATGTTCATGCATACTGTGCTGTGCATCTAAACATTCATTACCACTTCACCCGCACTTAAAACCTCAACCAAGTAGTAGTATTACGGCGATTTTGTGGCCGCGCGCGTGCTAGCATATAGCCATGTCGTTAACTTTAGACGCGCCTGAGACGGCCGCGCCAACCGTCTCGTCAACCCGTACGCTACAAGCTGAAGGCTTAGTGAAGCGTTACGGCAAGCGCACCGTCGTGTCGGGCGTCAACATGACCTTACATCCAGGTGAAATTGTGGCCCTACTGGGTCCCAATGGTGCTGGTAAAACCACCAGTTTTTACATGATGGTAGGCTTTGTGCAGCCTAATTCTGGGACTATCAGCATGAATCAGCAAAACATCACCAAGTGGCCCATGTATAAACGGGCTCGCCACGGGCTAGGCTATTTAGCGCAAGAACCCAGTGCGTTTCGCAAACTGAGTGTACGCGATAATTTACTAGCGATTTTGGAGTTTCAGCCCCTCAGTAAAGACCAACAAGAAGACAAAGCAGACAGTTTACTCGAGGAGTTTAGCTTAACCCGCCTTGCCAACAGCCGGGCAGATACACTTTCCGGCGGCGAACGGCGGCGGCTCGAGATTGCCCGAAGTCTCACCACCGACCCTACTTATATTTTGCTAGATGAACCTTTTACCGGCGTTGACCCCAAGTCTATCCGCGAAATTCAGCTCCTTATTGCTGAACTAAGGTTGGGCAAAAAAATCTGCC
>JBCCBI010000536.1:0-3342 GCA_039034155.1 Deinococcota bacterium
AAGAAGGTGAGATTGTCGTCGCCCAAGGCGTGGACGTGCCCACGTTTGACGTACACCAACACTCAACAACCGCAGTTGAAGCGGTGCTCACCAATATTTTTGACTATCTGATTTTTCGCGATGGTGATGGCGTTTTGCAACCTGCCTTGGCTACCTCATGGGAACCTGTTGATGACACCACCTGGCGCATTGTCTTGCGCGAAGGCGTCACCTGGCACGACGGCGAAGCGTTTACTTCAGAGGATGTTAAGTACACGCTCGAGCGCGTGGCCACCGACGAAGAACTGGTGCTCCACGAAGAATTTACGACTATTGCTGGCGTGGATATCGTCAGTGACTTTGAGGTCATCCTCCGCACCGCTGAGCCCGACCCGCTTATGCTCAGCCGTTTGAGCCGTTTGGGTGCGAGCATGTTGCCCGAGCACTATATTAACGAGGTTGGCATCGAAGAGTTTTCAGTGAATCCTATTGGCACCGGGCCTTACAGCTTTGTGGAGTGGATTCGTGATGACCGCGTGGTGCTTGAAGCCTACGCTGACCACTGGCGCGGCGCACCTGCGTACGAAAGCGTCGTGTTTAGAGCCATCCCCGAAGATTCAACCCGCATTAGCGAGCTTATCTCTGGCGGCGTAGACATCGCTATGGGCGTGCCTGCTATTGACGTGCCCCGCATTGAATCCGCTGGTGGCATTGAAATTTTGCCCACCCCAACACCACGTGTGTACTTGTTCTTGGTCAACACCGGCGAAGACTCAGTCATGAGTGACCCACTTGTGCGCGAAGCGGTTGACTACGCCATTGACGAGCAGATTATTATTGACAGTTTGTTTGGTGGTTTTGGCACGCCTACCTTAGGCCGCGTTACCCCAGGCATTAATGCCGCCCCGGTTGAACTTTACGGGCAATCCAACGCCGACCCCGAGCGCGCCCGCGAACTGCTGGCAGAAGCAGGTTATGGTCCCGGCGAACTCACTATCAAGCTACAAGGTCCCACTGGGCGCTACCCGCAAGACGCCGAAATGGTTGAGGTGATTGCGGTCTTGCTCGAGGAAGTTGGCATTAACACCGAAGTGGAGATTCTCGAGTGGAGTGCCTACCTCGACCAAGTTTGGACACCTCGCGAAATTGTAGACATGGGCTTCATTGCTCTAGCTAACTCCATGTTTGATGGTTGGAACGCCCAACGGCAAATTGTCTGTGAAGGCTCATGGTCAGCTAGCACCAACTGGTGTAACGAGCGCTTTACCGAGCTAGTGAACGGTTCCGCCGTGGAACTCGACCTGGACATGCGCGCTGAAATGCTCAACGAAGCTTATTACATTGTGGCTGAAGAGCGCCCCATGATTTTCATGCACCAACTGCAAAACCTTGCTGGTGTGGCTAGCAACGTAAGCTGGACACCCCGCCCAGACGAGCTTTTGTGGATGTTTGACGCCCAACCTCGGTAACTGACTTTATAAGATGTGAGGCCCGTGGGATGCTCGAGCGGGCCTCGTTCCTATTTATGATGATAGTGTGAACTACACATTATTGATTACCACAGCATTCATCTTGATAAATCCGTTTAGTCTAGTGATGCTCTCTGGTGCCACGGGTGAAGTCGGGCAGGTAGGTGTTGAGGATGCAGTATTTGCACAGAATATTAGCGGTCTTCTTCCTGAATACAAAGATCAAGGTTTGATTGGATCTGAAGGTGGCGTCATTTACATCGAAAACGACAAGGGTGAAGAAATTGCCTTTCTAAGACTAGACCCGGGTTTCCTAAACAATCAAGTGCTAGTCACATTGCAAGAAGAAGCCTACGAAGCACCTCCTGGTCGTTATGACTACCTTAAGGAATACGACGACGAAATCGTAACCCAGATAGGACCAAAAGTTAGAGTTACTTTCCCCTACTCAGCAATTAATGTGACGTCAACAGAAGAATTGAGTTTAGCCATATACCCTTACGAAGATGTGTACGAGCGCACCGCTCAAAATTTGTACGAAATCCAAATCTCTGTAGGGGGTGGACAATTCTACTTTACTAGAAGACTTTACGATTTCACTCTGACTGCAGAAGGTCCAGCGGGAAGACCGATTTTTACTTCAGGAAGTTACTACGGCATTCCACCGTTTTCTGATATCAGTAACCCACCTGAAACCTATAAAATGATTGCCCAGCCGCTTTCTATCACCAGACCACAATAGAAGCAAAATTAGATACCTTAAAACAACATGGCACCACGATTGTATGGCTACAACCATCAGACTTCATTTTGGATAACCCTTTACAAACATTTTTAATAATCTCATGACTGCTTATTTACTCCGCCGCATCTTCCAGATAATCCCCATCATCGTGGGCATCACGCTCATTGTCTTTGTGCTGCTGCGCGCAACAGGTGACCCCGTGCGTCTGCTACTACCCATTGACGCCAGCGAAGAACAGGTTATCCGCTTGCGGGAAAGTTTGGGCTTAGACCGACCCCTTTACGAGCAGTACGCGCTTTACATGCGTGATTTGCTACGGGGAGATTTTGGCACATCCCTACGCTACCGCAACCAAGATGCGTTTGAGATTGTGGTCGAACGGTTGCCAGCAACCTTGCAACTTACGGGTGCGGCGTTAGTTGTAGCCGTGCTGATGTCGTTACCCACAGGCATCATCGCAGCGGTCTACCGCAACCGCTGGCCTGACCAAGTGGCGACGGCATTTTCTGTTTTGGGTCAAGCTATGCCCAATTTTTGGGTGGGGATTATGCTCATTTTGCTGTTTGCGGAGCGCTTGCGCTGGCTACCTGCGTCCGGTAGAGGCGGCGTAACCTCGGTGATTTTGCCGGCGCTGGCATTGGGAACCTCCCTGGCAGCGTTGTTAATGAGACTGATGCGCTCGAGCCTCCTTGAAGTCCTCAATCAAGACTACGTTCGCACGGCTAAAGCCAAAGGTTTGCAGGCTATGCGTGTCCTCAACAAACACGCCCTGCGCAACGCTATGCTTTCTTACATCACTGTGCTAGGGCTGAACTTCGCCGGGCTTATGGCGGGTGCGGTTGTGACCGAGCAAGTGTTTGCCTGGCCTGGAATTGGCTTACTCACAGTTCAAGCGATTGCCTCGAGGGACATGGCAGTGGTGCAAACCGTCGTCATCGTCGCGTCGCTCATCGTCATGCTGGTGAATGTCCTGGTGGATGTTTGCTATGCGCTTATTGACCCGAGGATTACCTACAACTGATGATGGCGCATTGTGAATACCATCAAGGTACATGTTTGGATGATGTTTGTAAACACAGCTTGGGATATCAACGTGATGATGTCAATATTGGTGATGTCAATATTGGTGATGGTTGCTCGAGCAACATC
>JBCCBI010000537.1:0-3335 GCA_039034155.1 Deinococcota bacterium
ACGGTGATCGACTCTCCCTACCGCGCGGCCTTAATTAAGGGTATTTACGCCTACTTGAGAACTACTGGAATGATAGTTGGCTCGAGGCTAAGTAGGCGTTAAAATCAAGCTAACTCAAGTGCCTACCAATGGCCCATCACAAGGGTCACTTCATAGCACAGGTGTACTGCAAGATAACTTTTCATTACCTGTTGACGCTCTAGACTACAAACATGTCTCACAAGCTTATTCAGTACCTACGCAGAGAAGGGCTACGGCATATTGCAGTGGTAATTATTGCGGGTCTAGTTGCTTGCACGCCACTTCCCAACGTACCACCACCCGACGCACCCATTATTTTTGAAGCGTCTTACAGTGAGCTATTTGATGCCACCTTAGAAGCCATGACACTTGCCTATGTTGACCGGCCGGGGCGTATTCGCTACGACTTTGCCGTTAGCCAGGCAGCACCAGACACAGGGCTTATTAGCGCTTTTCGGGATGACGCCCGCGTACGCTATCGCCGCAGTTCCCGCAACATTTCTATTGATTACGATGATGACATTGTTGAGGTAGATGTGTTTGTGCCCGTGCAAGAATTAGAACGCAGTATTGTCACCGCTGTGGTACGACCTCTGAACGATGCTCAAAGTAGTTTGGTATACTCAACAACCTCAGATACCGGCAGTACAGTCATTGCCAACGCCTATATGGGCGAAGTGCTAGCGCGGCTCGAGGCCAGATTTACGCGCCTCAACTAAGCTTGCCCGCCTCAATTAAATGAGTACCACCTTGCACTTACGTGCTACACTTAGGCATGGCTAAATCTACCGTGCCTGCTCTTTCAGATGCGATTGGCGACTACCTAAAAGCATTGTGGTCGCTGTCTCAAACACGGTCACTACCTGTGTCAACGTCTGTAGATTTAGTGGCTCAGGACAGGGTAGATAGTGGTGATGTGCTCGAGGACAGTACACCTGTCAGCACGAATGACCTAGCAACTCACTTAGGGGTAACGGCACCTTCTGTCACAGGTATGCTCAACAAACTTGCTAAGCGCGGCTTAGTTAAGTATCAACGCTACTATGGTGCCACCTTGACTGAGGCTGGTAGACAGGAAGCCCTACGACTCATCCGCCGTCACAGGCTCATTGAAACCTTTTTGTCAACTTATTTAGACTACAGTTGGGATGAAGTCCATGAAGAAGCTGAGCTCATGGAACATACCATGACCGAGCGTTTTACCGAACGGCTAGCAGCCAAACTTGGACACCCTACTTTTGACCCGCACGGCGACCCTATTCCTGCTGCCGACGGCTCCTTGCCTAGCCGTCCTCGCCAGCTTTTAGCAGAGCTCGAGGTAGGTGATACTCTTTATGTCACGCGTATCTTGAGTCAAGACAGTCATGTCCTAAGCTACTTGCAAGGAACTGGGATTCAACCGGGTACAACCCTCACCGTGACCGGGCGCGAACCCTTTGGCAAGCTTTTACATTTAGACCTTAAAAACGCTGAAGTACACACTAATCCCCGCACAGTAGCTGTGTCGTTTGAGTTAGCCCAGCGTATTGAGGGGCAGCGTATTGAGGGCCGGCTCGAGCCACCACCCACCTAAATGTCGCGTAAGCTACGCATCTAGAGTACATTTATGTGTCAAATTTTAGGCAAGGCAAAATCTTGATTTTAGCTCTACAAATAAAGGAGGTGACTTAGGTAGTATCAAGCGTGATGTTGATGAGGTTCTTCAAAGTACAGACAGCTCTATTTTGAAGCCCTTGCACAGCACTTTAAAATCTATACCGTAGTATTTATTTAATTGCATCCACATTTACCCGCGTTTAATTGTGATGCCGAGTGGGCATATGAAATCTAAACCGTATGTTGCCAAATGGTTTAGGCATACCAAGAAGTTTAGTTTGTTATAATCTTGTTGAAGCTTAGGGAGACCTTAAATGAAGTTTGTCGTGATTACTTTTGTTGCTAGTTTATTAAGCCTCAGTTTTGCTCAAACACGTACCAACGCTGTTGTCACTATCGCTATGATTGGTGACGTCGTTGAAACCATTGGCGGGGACTGCGTGAATGTCACAAACATTATGGGTGCTGGGGTGGATCCTCATTTGTATCAAGCAAGCGCGCAGGACGTACAAGAATTTAGCCTTGCTGATATTATTTTTTACTCGGGTTACGCACTGGAAGGGCAACTTGGGGATGTGCTCGAGCGCTTTGGCGAGCAAAAACCCACCGTGGCTATTGCGCCAGCATCTATTCCAGCCTCAGAACTTATTACCGTAGTAGATATCTACGGTATTGACCCGCATTTGTGGATGGATGTGAGCTTGTGGCAAATGATTGCACCCACCATTGCCAGCGAGCTTGCCGCTGTTAACCCCGATTGTGCCGACATTTTTAATACCAACGCGGAAGTTTACACGGCTCAGCTCACGGCACTAGACAGTTGGATTACTGAGGCCGTTGCCACTATTCCTGAACAGCAACGCCTCATGGTCACGGCGCACGATGCGTTTGCTTACTACGGCCGCGCCTATGACATTGAAGTGGCAGGTATTCAAGGTATTTCTACCGAATCTGAGGCAGGTATTGCCGACATTCGTGAGATGGCCCAGCTTGTTTCGGAGCGCAGTGTGCCGGCGGTATTTATTGAAAGCACTATTAACCCGCGTACCATTCAAGCCGTCGTAGATGCTAGCGAACAACTCGGGCACGAAGTTACCATTGGCGAAGAGCTTTTTTCAGATGCTATGGGAGATGAGGGCACACCTGGTAGCACCTACATTGGTATGTTGTACACCAATACGGTTAACATCGTCGAAGCACTTGGTGGAGAATTATCGCCTTTACCTGGTGAACTTGGAACGTGGGCAAGTGTTTGGGGTATTAACTAGCTATTTATGTCTCAGGATGTCTTCACTGGTGATATGTCGTTCATCACTAGTGAGGGCATCACCTTTTAAGTAGTCGATAATGAAAAGTTTGATGCAGTTTTAATTTAAACATACATTCATAAAATTACTGTATGCATGATATTTAAATATTTACGGTGAGATTAGCGTTTAACGTGCTTAGTCTAACTCAACTGACTCAGCACACATAAAAACACATATTTAAGACAGGACTGGTTATAACGATATGAATTTGAATGATGCGACACTTTTAAAAGTACATTGGCAACCTGATGAGTCAGCATAAAACTATAACGCACGAACCAACCTTGGCTGTTCACGTTGAAGATTTAACTGTTAGCTACCATAGCAAACCTGTCTTGTGGGATATTGACCTAGACGTGCCGCCGGGCGTGCTGGCTGCTATTGTTGGCCCCAACGGTGCAGGCAAAA
>JBCCBI010000538.1:0-3302 GCA_039034155.1 Deinococcota bacterium
AAGTATCAATACGTTGAGATAGTTTACTCCTATAATATCCCAATGCCCCCTTGCTCCCTTTCCCCCCTGCTCCCTTTCCCTTTGGCAACAAAACAACCCATGATTTAGCTAATCGCAGCAAGGTAAACTAACACCTATGAACATCCCAGAGTTTTCGCTCGAGCGCTTCCAGTCTCTCTACGAACATCACGTGGATTTCAACTTGTCTGAAAGTGGCGTACATCCGCTCACGGTGCGTGACCTACTTACTGAGGATGAAATTGATGCGTTTTTAGATACCCGCCTCATCTATGAACAAACCAACGGACCACAGCAACTCCGCGAGAACATCAGCTTGCTTTACGAAGGTTCAAACGCAGATAATGTTTTGGTCACAAGTGGCACGATTGAAGCCAATTTTGTGACCTTCATTAGCTTGTTAAGTGCTGGCGACGAGTTTGTGTATATGCTGCCCAACTACCAACAATTTAAGGGCATGGCGGAGACGTTTGGGGTTAACCTTAAGCCGTTTTATTTACAAGAAGAGCATGGTTGGCAACCCGATCTGGACGCACTAACTGCAACGATTACAGATAAAACCAAGGTCATTGCCTTGTGCAATCCTAACAATCCCACGGGTGTGCTACTCAGTGATGAAGCGCGGGCGCACATTATCAATTTAGCGTCTAAGGTTGGTGCGTGGCTTGTTGTTGATGAAATTTACAGAGGCAGTGAGCACAACGGACAACTTACGCCCAGCTTTTGGGGGTGCTACGACAAGGTGATTGTGACCTCTGGCTTGTCCAAAGCGTTTGGCTTGCCGGGGCTTAGAATTGGTTGGCTGGTTGCACCAGAGCACATTACCGACCGCGCGTGGGGCGTCAAAGATTACACCAGCATCACTGCTGCCACACTTAGTTATGACCTGGCAACGCGTGCGCTTACGCCAGCGTTGCGCAGTAAAATCTGGGGGCGGAACATCAACCTCGTCAAGCAAAATTTGGCGCTGCTGGCTAACTGGGTGAACGAGCAAGCGGGCTTGTTTTCGCTCACTGTGCCGGACGCTGCCGCGATGGCGTTTGTCAAGTACCACGCGGATATTGCATCTGAAACATTAGCTGACCGTTTACACAAGCAGCAAAGTGTATTGGTTGTGCCAGGTGTGCACTTTGGTCTAGAGCATTTTGTGCGTATTGGCTACGGGCTGGAAACGGAGAAGCTCGAGGCAGCCCTAGCGCGTATCGCTGAAGAAGTTAAAGGGCTCGAGCTCGTCCCTCACTAATCTTCATCACTGGGACTATCTTCAACATCATCAAGCAAGTTGCCAGACGGGTCAAACATAACCTGCCCATCCTGACTCAACACAATAATCTGACCGTTACCCCAATGTGCATTTTGGGTGATGACGAGGTCGCGTTGTAGGTCGTCATCCCACCACGCCCAGTGATAAGACGCTGGTTCAATGTCTGACCATAAATCGTAGTTGTAATAACTGCGCATGATTGTTTGTGTTTGACCATCAATAACAACGGTAATGTCAACAGGTCCATTGTCGTCTGCTATGGGAGCGCGCTCGAGCTGTACTGTCACTTGCCGCTCGCCTACTGTAAACGAGTACACCGTAGGTTCGTCCCGCAGCTCAACATCTAACCGCGTGGGAAACGTTTGTAGCGGTGGCGTTGTCTCACCTGAGAGTAAGTGCCAACTTATAACAGCGGTTATGAAGGTGAAACCTGCTGCCAAACAAGACCAAAATACACGCACGATACTCAGGATAAATCATCTTGATGCTGTGTATGGTGTGTCCTAACTTGCCTCAGCAGACACGGCCCGAGGGAGGTTGCTTCGACTTAAAGGAATACACAAAGGTGTGCCACTCACCGGATCACAAATGACGTGACACTCGAGCCCAAACACCTGCCGCAAGCAAGTCGTTGTCATCACTTCATCGCCGCTGCCGGTCGCCACAATTTGCCCGTCTTTCAGCACTACCAGCTGATCCGCGTAGCGGGCTGCTTGGTTGAGGTCGTGAAGCACCACCACAATGGTTGCGTTGCGCTGCTGGTTGAGGTTAGCAAGTAAGTCCATGACCTCAATTTGATGGGCTAGGTCGAGGAAGGTAGTCGGTTCATCTAGCAAGAAAATCTCAGTTTCTTGGGCGAGGGTCATAGCAATCCAGGCGCGTTGGCGCTGCCCGCCAGACAGGGACTCGAGCGGCCTATCAGCTAGCTCGAGCATGTGGGTAAGTTCTAACGCCTCTTGGGACGCGCGTTCGTCAGCCTCAGTCCACTGTTGAAAAAACGTTTGGTGGGGGTAGCGCCCTTGAGCAACCAGCTCGCGCACCGTGAGGCCCTCGGGGGCGCTGGGTCCTTGCGGCAAAATGCCAAGGCGTTTGGCAATGGCCTTAGTTGGCATTTTCTGAAGTTCGTTGCCGTCTAGGTAAACACTGCCGCCTCGAGGTTTCAGCAAACGTGCCAGTCCGCGCAAGAGTGTTGATTTACCACACCCATTAGGGCCAATGAGCGCTGTAATCTGATGTTTACGGATGGCAAGTTCCAAGCCCTCAATAATGTTCGTTTTGTCGTACCCTAGGCTGAGGTTATTGGCGCTCAAGATAGCCTCAGATGAGGTGTGTTGTGACGTGGTGACATCAGGTGAGGTTTGCACGGTGACTCCCTTAAAAGCTGTTACGGTTTTGCCAAAGAAGGATCATAAAATACGGCGCGCCAATAATGGCAGTCACAATACCAGCGGGTAGTTGACTTGGCGCAATGATAGTGCGCCCAATAAAGTCAGCAATGAGCACAATAAGCCCGCCAAGTAAGGCAGAAACGGGTAAAAGTGCTTCATGATTAGGACCTACCAAGCGCCGCCCCATGTGCGGTGCCACCAGCCCCACAAAGCCAATAGTGCCAGCTGTGGCAACAGCACTTGCTGCCAGCGCCACACTGAGGATAATGAGTAGCGCCCTCCCACGCTCAACGGCAAGCCCTAAGCCTGTTGCACTGCCGTCACCTAGAGCAAGTGTATTGAGATAGCGCGCACTCAAGATGGCAATGGGAAGTAACAATAGTAGCCACCAGCCCATGATTTGTACATGCGCCCAACCGCGCCCGTAAACACTTCCGGCAAGCCACACAAACGCTTGCTGCACGTCGTTAATGTCCCCAAAAACAGTCATAAGTGTGGTGAGGGAATTGGCAACTGCGGCCAGCCCAATGCCAATTAAAATAAGCCGGATGGGCGAACTGCCGCCGCGCCACGCGAGTAAGTAGATGAGCGCGGCTGTAAGCAGTGCGCCGCCAAGTGCTGCCCACGGTAAA
>JBCCBI010000539.1:0-3293 GCA_039034155.1 Deinococcota bacterium
AGGGTATGAGCAAGCAACCTCACATCGTTATTTTTAACCCCGATCAGTGGCGCGGTGATGTGCTGGGTCATCTTGGCAACAAAGCCGCAGTTACCCCAACACTCGACACTTGGATTCAAGACGATGCTGTGTCGTTTAGCAACGCTTTTTGCCAAAATCCAGTTTGTACGCCAAGCCGCTGCTCATTTATGACCGGCTGGTATCCACATGTACGCGGGCACCGCAGCCTCTATCACATGCTGAGGCCCGACGAGCCTTGCCTTCTCAAAATTTTGAAGGATAGCGGCTACTTTGTGTGGTGGGGTGGTAAAAATGACTTGGTGCCAGGTCAAAATGGCCTTGACGCTTATTGCAATATCTATTACCAGCCTGAGCGCCTACCGCGCGCAGAAACGAACCTGCATGCTGCTGACGACTGGCGCGGCAACTCAGACGGGGATAATTACTACTCTTTTTACGCGGGTAACTTGGGGTCTGAACCCGACGGTAGCCCTTACTACGACCGCGACTGGGCCAACGTTTATGGGGCAGTAGAACAGATTCAAAACGCACCTGACGACCAGCCCCTGTGTATCTTTTTAGCGTTAGGGTACCCACATCCGCCTTATGGAGTGGAAGAACCATATTTCAGCCAAATCGACCGTAGCAAGCTGCCACCACGACTAAAAGCGTCCCTTGTAGGACCGGATAAACCCTCTATTCTAAGTGGTATCCGCGAGGGACAAGGCCTCAAAAACTGGACAGAAGATCGTTGGGATGAGTTACGCGCCACTTACTACGGGATGTGCGCGCGAGTAGATCAGCAATTTGCACTAGTACTAAACGCCCTACGAGACAAAGGGATTTACGATGATGCTGCTGTATTTTTCTTCTCTGACCACGGCGACTACACCGGAGATTACGGCCTGGTAGAGAAAACACAAAACACCTTCGAGGACTGCCTCACCAATGTGCCCTTCTTGGTCAAACCACCCGCCTTCGTGCCAGTTAAGCCAGGCATAAACAACGCTCTTGTCGAACTCATAGATGTGCCGGCGACTGTTTTTGAGCTTACTGGCATTGAACCGGGTTACAGCCATTTCGGGCGCTCGCTCATTCCCTTACTCACCAGAGAAATCACAACCCAACGCGAATATGTTTTTTGTGAAGGTGGCAGACGTTACGGCGAAACCCACTGTATGGAGGGCGAAGCCAATCCGACTGAGGAGATGCTTTACTGGCCACGCATTAAACTGCAACTGTCAGACGAAGCACCTTGGCACGGTAAGGGCATCATGTGTCGCAGTAAAGATTTTAAGTATGTACGTCGACTTTACGAAGAAGATGAGTTTTATGACCTGCGGCATGATACTGGGGAGCTAGTCAACCGTATTAACGATGCTGCTTACGCTACAGAAATCCAAGAGCACAAAGAGGCACTACTCACCTTCTTGCTCGAGACAAATGATGTCGTGCCACACGATATCGACAAGCGCAACGCGGCACCAGTTAGCTTTTCACCCGAGCTTTTATAGGCTTTTTCTACTTGCTAACTATCGTTCGTCTCATGAGATATCAACGCTCTTCCAACCATGCTAGTACATCGGCTGCGTTCTGGTCAGGTGGAAACACCGGGTAAAACACCTTCACAATTTCCCCATCCTGCGCAATCAACGTAAGCCGCTTGTAAAGCTCCATGGTCTCTACTGAAAACGTTGGCAGTGATAGTGCGTGTTTAAACTGCAATTTCGTGTCACTTAGCAGTTCATAAGGCAAGTGTAAACGCGCTTTTGCCTCTTGCTGATACGCCGTTGACTGTGTGCTGAGGCCGACAACCTGCGCGCTATGCTGCTGCAAGTCAGCGTAATGATCACGAAACCTACATGACTGAGGTGTACACCCGCGTGCGCCCGGAATGGCCTCCCAGCCATCTGGTAGGGGAACATCTGGCCGACCCGTCATTGGGTAAATGTAGATAACCAAATACCTTTTAAATGCATTGAGGTGATGTACCTTGTCATCTGTTCCAAGTAGTGAGATGTCTGGCAAGGTCATGCCTAACAAATGGTCGGCAGCGCCGTCGTCTTGAGGGACAGGGAGGTTCTTAGGGAGGTTGGTGAGTGACATTATGCACCTCATTAATTTTGTAGGTTTAGGCGTCTGTAAGAACAAAAATGCCTATTTTTTTCAAGAGACATTTTGTTTATTAAAGGCATCTTGCAGGGTGCTTATTAAAGCAGCATCAGTAGCCCTCAGTAGAGGTTACATAAAAATTGGTTGTGCCGTGAAAAGCATTGCCACTTTCAAGGCATTCAATTCTAACCTCGGCGCTGCCAACAACATCAACTAACTCTGAGTTACCTGATTGGGCAGAACAGGTAAGCCAAGGTTGCTCGTTGACATCTTGCCGAGCAACTGCTGTGGTTGTATCAAAGGGTAACTCACGGGTTCCACCACTTGCCTCAGCTAATGTTAGCAGGCCATTTGTCCAAGTTGTTCCTGTGTAGGTTGCAGGTTCGTACGCGTGGCTAATGAGCGAGCTACTTCTAAAAAACCGTACACGTTTACCGTGCAAGATAGGGACAGGATACACAATTGTGTACGTTCCGGGGATGTAGTCGGCTAAGAATCCCGTGGGCTGTGGGTAACGAAAAGTTTGCTTAAACCATGTGTTACTACCGCGTGTTACAAGCTCGAGGCTGAGTTCCGCTGGCGTATTGACTGGTACGTCAACGATTGTAAAGTCGAGCCACAAATGCCGCACACCGTTTGTCATGCTTACAAAGCCGTGCCAACTATCGCTCGCGTAGGTGGCAAAAAATCCTACGTCAATTGTTGCTACAGCAGAGTCCAGTCCTAGCATGGCGTAAGCAGTTTCACCCCTCGAGTCAAGCCCTGAAAAGTCACCTAGCGTTAGTTGTTTATGCAAAGACCGCCAGTCACCAAAAACAGTTTCAACGTGTCTGTAAGGGTAAACCCGCCACACGGAATCACTCACGTGTGTATGACTAGGTAAGGTCATCGTCAACGGGTTTATTTGGCTATTGGCAAACTTAACGAAGCCGCCGTTTGGTGAGTAGCCGTAACCCCCTTCAAGTTGAATCATGACGTGATCCCCATTAACACCTTCGGGGTCATAGCGGCTATGCTCTTCGGTTAACCACGTCCGTGAACTCGGCGGAAGTTCTCTAGTGAGTAACTTTCTAGGTGTAATTTTTTGTATCGCCAAAGCTTGTGATGCCGCCAACAATTGTTCACGAAGTTCAGCCTGATATTCTAACCGTTGTGTACTAAGTTCAGCTTGATGCTCCAAC
>JBCCBI010000540.1:0-3272 GCA_039034155.1 Deinococcota bacterium
ATGTGATAATCGCATTGGTACACTACATGTGTTAGTTTTCGGTATTTCGCCACATCCCATTCTACGGCTCAGCCAAACATACATTACCTCCATCACAGATGGAGGATTTCCACGAGGAATTAAATGTTGATAGATATACAAGTTAATAGATATACAAGGAGTTCGTTTGTTACCCCAATCTATAGCAAATCATGACACCACTGCGCAACCTTTACAGGTTGGTGTGTTAGCGCTGCAAGGTGCTTTCCGGGAACATAAGCAGGCTCTAGAACGCCTTGGGGCACACGTGCGCGAGGTGCGTTTGCCTGAGCACCTTGCAGGACTTGATGGATTAGTCATTCCTGGTGGTGAATCCACAACTATGGCAAAACTCATTATCAACTATGGGTTCGATAAGGCACTTGCCGAGTTTTACAGCACGGGTGCGGCCATTTGGGGTACGTGTGCAGGTGCTATCACTATTGCGAGCACAATCGAAGACCATCCTGACCAATTGCATTTAAATATGATTGAGATGACGGTGTCACGTAACGCTTACGGTCGTCAGGTGGCCTCGTTTGAAGCGGATGTGCCGATTGATCCGCGTGTCAACCAAGTATCAATATCATCTGATGGTGGTGAACCTTTGTTGGAAGGCGCTAGTTTTCGGACTATTTTTATTCGTGCGCCGCGCATCATCAGTATAAGTGACAAGGTTACAGTCTTAGCTGAGTATGCTGGCGACCCCATTATGGTCATGCAAGATAAAGCTATGGCGACAGTGTTTCACCCTGAACTTACAGATGACGACCGTATTCACGCGTTTTTTTTAGATAAACTTGTGAAAGCGGCTCGAGCCACCATGCTGGACACAACATCCGCTTAGTTTTTGCCTACAACCCAGATGATGATGTGGTGACTATAAACTGCGTCCGAGGAGTTGGGTTACAGCTTGTTGAAATTCAATTTCCAAAAAGGGTTTCTCGAGCACCATCGCTTTAGGTCTGCGCATACGCCCAAGTAAGCCGTCGTTTTGATCGCTGCTTAACACCAAAATCGGCAAGTGACCCTGGGCAGGGAGTTTGCGAAGTTCGCGTACCAGTTCCCAACCTTCCCCACGAATATCCTCAATGACAATTGCTTTGGGGTGGTATTTATCAATGATTTCACTAGCTTTATCGCTTTCTAAGGCGGTTGCTACCCGTAGTGACGCCCGCTGCAGTGATAGCCGCATGAGCCGTTGCATGGCTTCACTAGCAGAAAAAACAAGTACCAGTGGGTCTTCGATGTCATGCTTTACAGAGGCAATGAGCCGCTGATCTAGTAAATCTTGAAAGATGCGGTAGACCTGCCGTTCGGGCAGCTCGAGCTCGGCAGCGACGCTCGAGGTACTGCGTTTACCATCTAACAAGCCTAGAACTTCCCAACCACCTGTAGGAACATCAACTTTGGTTGGATCGCCCACTTTTTCAAAGCGCATGTAGCCTTTGATACCACTTGCTTGCCACTCATCCAAACGCTTCACAACTTCCATCATCAATGCTGTTGTATCTAGCGTGTGGGCAGTAGGTACTTGGGAAGCTTCTTGCGGGCGTTCAGAAAAACTAAACGTACCGCTGTTCCAAGTCATAAGCTCAGTAAGTGCTTCAAGCACTTGTGCTTGCAGGGCGTCACGCAGTTCGTGGTCACTTAAAAAGCCACGTTGCACAGCCATAAGACCGAGGGGCGTGCCGGGGTTTTCACGGTCTTGCTCGAGTAAAATTTTTTGCACCTCCACATGCGTAAGCATTTCTAGGCGCACTAAAATTTCACCTAAGTGAATCCCCGGCCGTAGGTACGCATATTCAATACGCCCGCGGTCAAAGTAAATACGCGCCCGGCTCGAGCGCCTACGCAACGTTAAAACCCCTGACTTCTGCCCGGCTACAACAATTTGCAGCACGTCAGACAAAGGGGCATCTCGTAAATTTCCCTCAATCATGCGTGCCTCATAATAACTTTTGTTCCTGATTCATCATATGGCTAGGCAGGGCGTAGCCGAGGTGGTCATAAGCCCGAGATGTCGCAATGCGGCCGCGCGGTGTGCGCTGTAATAACCCACGCTGAATTAAAAACGGTTCAAAGACTTCCTCGAGCGTTGCTTTATCTTCACTAACGGCAGTTGCAAGTGTTTCTAGTCCCACAGGCCCACCTGCAAATTTCATAATCATGGTGTCTAAAATCGTCCGGTCACGCGCGTCTAGCCCAAGCGGATCAATACCTTGTTCGTTAAGCGCTTGAATGGCTCGAGCGAGGCTTATTTCGGTTTCACCAGCCACATCTGCATAGTCACGCACGCGCCGTAATAAGCGCTTGGCAATACGCATGGTCCCCCGCGCCCGCCGGCCAATTTCAAGGGCAGCTTCAGGCTGAATGCCAAAGCCAAGCAAACGCGCGTCCCGGCTGATGCCTTGGGCAAGTTCGTCGTCCGTATAGTACTCGAGGTGTTCAATGATGCCAAAACGTGAGCGCATGGGCCCAGTAATGAGTCCAGGTCGGGTGGTTGCCCCTACCAAGGTGAAGCGCGGTAAGTCTAAACGGATGGTGCGCGCAGCAGGTCCTTGACCTAAAATAATGTCAATCTTAAAGTCTTCCATGGCAGGGTACAAGTGCTCTTCGGCAATGCGGCTGAGGCGGTGAATTTCGTCGATAAAGAGTACGTCACCTTCATCTAGTGCGTTAGTAAGAATGGCAGCTAGGTCACCCGGTTTTTCAATGGCCGGACCGCTGGTGATCTGAATACCCACGCCAAGTTCGTAGGCAATAATATGCGCTAGGGTAGTCTTCCCCAAACCTGGTGGGCCGTATAAAAGCACGTGATCAAGGGCTTCACTACGGCTTTTAGCAGCCTGCAGGTAGACCTCGAGCTTATCTTTGAGCGCACGCTGCCCAACGTACTCAGCTAGTGACCGTGGGCGCAGTGCCCTCTCAACTTCCATGTGCCCCTTCAACTTCCATCGGCGTTAGTTTATCACGCAAAAATGAGCAAAAATGTTATAGCCCATAGAGCTACCTCAGCAAACACTATGGCAGTACACACAGATATTAAGGTAATCTCGTCAATCCAACATTGACGCCCTATCAGTGCTATATCGACGCCACATCATAAACACCACACTATAAATCCCCTGCGAAATAAGAGGTAAAGTGGGCTATGAAAGCGCGTGTGCTGAAACGAAAAGGGAAGCATCTGTACAACTTCACAGGGTTGAGTGTTGAGCAGTTTGAGGAGCTGTGCGAGGCAGTCGAAGCTG
>JBCCBI010000541.1:0-3247 GCA_039034155.1 Deinococcota bacterium
CGCTTGTGAGAACATCAACTAATCTGAGAGACCTTATACGCAGCCGTTCTAAAATTGTTATAACTTGGTTTAACTCGCCATTGTAAAAATTATAGAGTGGGGACCTTCTCATCATATGTTATGTCTACCAGCTTTCGTGGATATGCTATGGATGCCCAATATGTGAGCTTACTCTAGGCGCGTAACGCTCATTTGCTCGAGCCTCAAAATATGGTTTCGGCGATAAGCTCATTAAACTCGCCATCACACTGCTTGGAAACATGTCGATGCTGTTGTTGTAGTCGTTCACGGCAGAGTTGTAAAAACGCCGGGCGGCAGCAATCTGAGCCTCGTTGTCGATAAGCGCGTGCTGCACGTTTTGAAAACTGACATGTGCGGTGAGTTCTGGGTAGTTTTCAACAATAGCTAAAAGCGTGTTTAAACGCTCACCCAGATTAACCTCAGCACCTAGACGGCGTGCATCTTCCCGACCAATAGCATGGCGAGTGTCTTCAGCTTGAACGCGCAAGCTGGCAAGTTCCTCAAACAGCTCGCGTTCATGCTTAGCATGAGCCTCAGCGACATTGACCAAAGATGGAATAAGGTCATGACGCTTTTTCAGCAGCACATCTACCGTACCAAACGCAAATTTCACTTGGTTGCGGCGACTTACGAGCTGGTTGTAGAGCGAAAAGATGCTGACTAAAACAATGATGACAACGACAAGTATGAAAATTCCAGCGGACGTATTCATCTAAAATTTGACCCTTGTTGATAGCGGCGTTGTGGGCAGTCGCGTGTGTGAGTAAAAGATGATGTGAAGGTGTGTAATACCATATGTATCACTTTGTATTATTGCGACACCTTGAGCATTTAGATGTCTTGTAACTCGCCGTGCGGTTTGGCATCCCCAAAAATGTACAACATAGTGCCTTCTGGTGTGACGTAGTTGTAGGCTAAGCCGTCTTTCACAAGGGCCTCGAGCCCCTGCTTGGCTTCATCGGTGGTAATGTCTGGGTGGAGCGCGGCGTCATAAACGGTGAGTTTGCCGCCTTTATCGCGGGCTAGCTCGAGAATGGTTTGTAGTCTGGCATCCTCACGTGCTTGCGTACTGTCGCGGTTACGCCGAGGCAACCACAACTGATACCAAACAAGCGCTCCACCACACGCAGCCAACGCCATAAAAAAGAGCGTCACACCAATAGTGATTCCCTGGCTACTGTCCTCAGGTGGATAGAACACATCCCACAATGCAGTGAGCGCTAGAGGAGCGTTGGTAATCAGCAGCAAAATGCCAATAATACCCAGCGTGTAGCGGATAACTTTTTTCATTAGCTATCTCGAATACCAATTGAATAGAGGTATAACTTGTGAGGCACGTAAAATATCACCTTTGAATGGTAGCACATTTGAGTGCCAGCATCGCCTCAACTCGCCCCTCAACTCGTGGTATACAACGTTATTGTGTACAACGTTATGACCTGCGCCTGTCAAGGTAGCATACGCCATGCTCATTTATGGAAAACAAGCAGTGCTCGAGGCCTTGCAAGACGGTAACGTGGAGCGGGTTTTGCTCGCCAAAGGCCTGCATCCACAAACGGTTCAAGAGGTTGAGAAGCTAGCTGCTACTAAACATGTTGAGGTTGACCAAGTTCCACGCATCAAAATTGACCAAGCAGCCGGTACAACCCGGCACCAAGGTGTGGCGGCAGAAATTCCTGACCTAAAATACAGCGAGCCAGACGCACCATTTGCGAGGGCGCAAGAACGTGGCGAACAACTTTTGCTGGTACTCCTCGACCAGATCACCGACCCGCGCAACTATGGCGCGATTATTCGCAGTGCGGAGGTCTTGGGCGCCCACGGCGTCATCACCGAAGAACGCCGCAGTGCGCCCCTGTCGGGTGTGGTTGCCAAAACGGCAGCGGGTGCAAGTAGCCACTTACCTTTGGTACAGGTTAAAAACCTCCCGCGCTACATTGACGAACTTAAAAAACGCAATGTCTGGGTTTATGGTGCAGACGGGGCGGCTTACAGCGCACCCGGTGACATTGACTGGGATAGAGATGTAGCGCTGGTGATTGGCTCAGAAGGGTCTGGGATGAGGCGGTTAGTGCGCGATAAGTGTGATGAACTGGTGGCGATTCCTATGCGCGGCCAGGTGGAGTCGCTGAATGCTTCGGTAGCGGCGGGGATTTTGCTGTATGCGGTGACGACCTCGCGCTGATCTGAGTAGCAAATGCACACGGTGACATTACAAGTCATCATGTGGTTGTGTGCGACGTCAGGGAGAAGGGGAGCCAAGGGAGAAAGGAAGATTTCATCAATGTGGTGGATACGTGGTGGATACGTAGATCTCACATCAAGTTGAAACTATTCTCGAAGCTATCAAATAACTGAAGCTATTAAATAACTATCGTAAGAACGTCGATGTTGCTAGTGAAGATTGCGCTACATCGTTGACAACATCATCTAGCACATGAGTGAATGCAGAAGAGGCTCGAGCCATCCTCAATACCTCGTCCTAAAAAAACCACCCATCAAAGGAGTTGGTCATGCCCGACCTAAACCTGTCTAAAACCCGCTTTTTAGGTAGCACCAAACCCCAAATCGACACGGCGCTACCCATCTACCAAAAAATCGCCAACCTGCCGCTCATCTGCCCACATGGTCACGTGAATCCGCAACTTTTTAGCGACCCAGACTATCAATTTGGTTCCCCAGCCGAGTTGCTAATTATTCCTGACCACTATATTTTTAGGATGCTGTATTCGCAAGGCGTGAGCCTCGAGGCTTTGGGCGTTCCTAGCCAAGACGGAACTAATGTCGAAAGCGACCACCGTAAAATCTGGCAAACCTTTGCTGAACACGCGTATTTGTTTCAAGGCACGCCCACGGGTGTGTGGCTCAACGACGAACTGTACACCCTGTTTGGTATTCGCGAGAAACTTACTGGCGAGTCTGCCCAGCGCATCTACGACCAGATCAGCATGAAGTTGCTCGAGCCGGAATTTAGTCCGCGCCAGCTTTACGCGCGTTTTAACATTGAAGTGCTGTGTACAACGGATGCGGCTACGGACACGCTCGAGCATCATCAAACTATCCGCGATTCAGACTGGCCTGGGCGCATTATGCCGACATTCCGACCAGATGCGGTGGTGAATATAGATCAAGCAGGTTGGCGCGAGGCTATTGACACCCTTGCTGAGGTATCTGGGCAAGATATTCACGATTATGCAAGTTATGTGACTGCGCTCGAGCAGCGCCG
>JBCCBI010000542.1:0-3242 GCA_039034155.1 Deinococcota bacterium
CATGGATGTAGTGCTTGATCTCACCGACAATCTCAGGCATATCTGAGAACTTGCTACCAATGCGGTAGCTTTGGGTCGCTTGGGTAATGACCGACTCGGCTTTGTCAACAAGATCAGTCGCATTCTCAGCGTCACGTGCAAGCTGGTGAAGCTGTTTACTCACTTGAATCATCTCGCGGCGTAGGGCATCACGCCGGACGATTGTGGCGTACTGGCCAACAGCTAGCCCGTAGCCAGGGTAGTCCATCATGAGTCGAGCTATATTAAGAAAATCATCAGATTCGACTTGATTGGTTGTGCGAAGTTCTTCCAACAAAGTAA
Source organism: Deinococcota bacterium (assembly GCA_039034155.1). Lineage (GTDB taxonomy): Bacteria > Deinococcota > Deinococci > Deinococcales > Trueperaceae > JBCCBI01. Next base: position 322 of record JBCCBI010000542.1, read on the forward strand.
CGCTGTCAATAATCTCTTGCTTGCGCCACAGACTTAAAATCGCTTTGTAAAAACGGCGGTGTTTTTCGATGTAAAAGTGGGTAGGCTCGAGCATGTCTTCAACATCGGCAAGTTGCTCTTGGTCAAGTAGCAAAGAAGTGATAACGCATTCTTCAGCTTTGATGTTAAAGGGTGATTCTGACGTGAAGTCAAAGGGTGATTCCGGTGTGGGGTTGCGTTCAGCAAGGGTCATGAAAGTGCCTCGAGCTGTTCCACAAGCACCCTAGTACCCTCAGCATCACCTAGGTAAGCAAAGTAACCTTCGTGATCAACTTCCTGCACATGAACACGTTGACCGTTGAGTAAAGCATCTTGCCCACGCTCAATTTTCGGCGGCGCGGCGCGGGTATGTTTTTGTTCGCCCTGCCGCTTTTTGTACATTAGCGAGGCTAGTTCACGGTAGTTTCCGTAAGAGTCGAACAGATCAACAAAGGCAAACACTGGTTTGCCCGTTCTGTGATCAGCGGCAGTCTCAGCAGCTATTTTCCAAGCAGCCTCAACGAAGTCTACGCCAAAATCACGATACCAGCGCTGCCAGTTCTCTTGAACTTGTTTGCGAGTGAAGTTAGAACCGATGAGGTTTTGCAAGTGACGTTGCCACTGGGATTCATCAAGGCTGGTTTTGGCAATATGCTCACCCGCTAAGCGGCGACGGGTTTGCTCATGAAATTTTTCTTCAGCAGAAAGAGGGGGCTGTTTGGCTGGTTGAGGTTTTGAAGTGATTCGAGTTAGCTGGTCTTTCTTCTTCTTAGTCTTATCTTTAATCTCTTCTTCCTTATAGGAGTCGCAAGATGTAATGAAAACTTGGCGCGCAACATGGTGCGCCTTAGTGGTCTCAATATGGTGCTCATCAATAGGCGCAACATATTGCGCATCTGCTCGCAAAGGCAAAAACGACGAGTTTTTGTTGGCTTGCTCACCTCGTTGATGCGTAACATATTGCCCATCAATAGGTTCAACATATTGCGCATCTGCTACGAAGGGACTTATGAGGGCCTCGAGGGCTTCAAAATTTACCTTGAAATAAGGCATGGCTGGTAAGCCTTTTCGTTGATAACTGATAAGCCCTAAACTGACTAATAGCTTTCTCGCTTTAGCTTGTGTTGCTCTACCAAAACCTGTTTGGACTTCGAGTTGTGCAGCTTTTACATAAAACTCTTGCCCTGGATATTGTTTTTGCCAATACACTAGCTGAGATAAGTAGATGGCGGCGTTGCCATTACCGCGTAAAGCTTTAACATACTCGGGGGGCACAAGCACGCCAGAGTTAGCCATGATTTTCACCATGACTTCTTTTAATCAAAGCTGCCAGCACATACTTATTTACACGAACCCAAGGCAGCCTAGGCGAACCTTTATACGTATAGTCAATAACACCTAATCGTGTCAGTAGGTTTCTGGCACTGGCTTGGCCCCCTTTATTTAACCCTGTGTTAGATTCAATAACTTCTTCGGCAAAACCAAACCAACAGTCTTCAGAAGACTGTCCCTTGACAAGCATTGCCAAATAAATGGCGGCATTACTGTTGCCATTTAAAGCCCGCACATATTCTGCTGGCACAAAGATGCCTCGCTGATCGTTAGACATAACTAGCCTCTTCCACCACCATGGACCCACTCGTAGGGGTTAAATTATCAATTTGCGTTTTGATTGCTTCTAGCTGATCGTTCTTGTGCCACTGTGCAGCGTAGTCAAGGCAGGCGCGGCGGTGTGCTGCAAGTGCAAGCTGTATTTCGGACTCAGTCACCTGATACTTACGGCAAAAGCCAGATACACTCAAGCGACTATACTGATACTTGAAAAAGCCCAACTCGAGCCAAACATGGTCACTCAGCCGGATGCCCACAGCTTTGCGTACATCCGCTTCACGCTCACGCAATAGCACGTCTAGCTGCTTCAACATGCTTTGTAGTTGTGATTGGTCAATGGCAGGTGTCATCATTCGGAAGGCACCTCATGAATATTTAGCGCCTCACCCTCAGCGATGGGGTCAATACCCATCTTGTTGAAAGTGATGCCGTAGTCTTTCCATGTACACGCACCAACAAAAACGCTATTAGCGGCTTCAATGACCTTGCTGATCTCGAGTTCAGTGAGTTCATTTAATGATGCTTTGCCGGTCAATCTGTTCACAATTTCGGAACACCGAGACCTGGGGACACCAGCATCATCTAGGCGGTCTTTGAGTTCTGTTAAAAGATCTAAGGCGTTTTCGGATGTTGCACTAGCGTTAGTTGTGCGCGACAACTTACTGCCCTCACGAGAAACAGCCCCACTACTCCGCATGTCGTCACTTGTAGGGGTGTTCACGGGCAACTGAGCGGCTCGAGCCTGTCGGAATAAATTTAAGAGTGATTTAGCTTGTTCACAATTTTGGAACACTGCGGCCAAAAAAATTTCGTTGTCTGGTGTGAGCGTGTGGATGTCCTCGAGCTGTCTACCTAGTAACGACTCAACAAACTGTTTGAACTCATCTTTGTTGTTCTTACCGAAGCCAAGCTGTTGTACGCAGGTGGTGTGACGTTGCCAGAAGGGTTCAGTAGCTTGGTCACTTATAACGTTGTAGTGGGTATTTGCTTGCGGCGGCAAATGCCATTCAAGACGTTGGTCATAATAGAGGTTGACACCAGGTGCTTTTTCAGTTTTAAGCTGCCCGATTTTGCCCTGTTTATGGCAAGCTTGACATTCAATGTTGTAAAAGTGATTGCCGTCGTTAACCATGTGTTCAACGCGTAATGCTTCACTGCCACAATGAGGGCAAGCCTTTGGGAGTGACTCTAGCAATGACACGTTAACTAGCAGCTCTTTATTGTCGGCAACCTCAAGATCGAGTAAATAACCAGCTAAGACGGCTTTACCTTGATATTTTACTTTGATAGTC
>JBCCBI010000543.1:0-3230 GCA_039034155.1 Deinococcota bacterium
CCACAATGGTTAGTGAATACAAGCCCGAAATGAGCCCAATCTGAGCTAAATTTAGACCACTCGCTTGCATAATTAAGATGACGAACGGAAGCGGCAGTGCAGCGGCAAACCATCGTAAAAACAAAATGCTGTAATAAATACGCTGAAGGTGCCGTACAGGATTTGTAGAAGGTGCAGATGTCATGCACTCAGCATGGATGTTGTGCTACTTTGAATGAAAGTGACAGATTCAAGTAGCCCACCCGATGATATTTATACTGACGACATTTATGTGGTACAAACGCCAGCTCAAGCGCGTTTATTAACTGATCCCATCGCCGTGGAGTTTTTTAAGCCATTTTTAGCTGCTGAGAAAACCGTGCAAGAGGTTACTTTGGAATTGGATACGCCCATTAGCACCGTGTATTACCGAGTTAAGCAGTTAGTGACAGTTGGACTTTTGAAAGTCGCTCGGGAGCAAGCGCGGTCTGGGCGAGCCATCAAATATTACACGTCTATTAAGCCCAATGTGTTTATTCCGTTTGCGCTCACACCCTACGCCACACTTGAAGAAGGCATTCATGAGCAATTAAGTCCTGTCTGGCGCATGATTGAACATGGCCTCGCACATGTTTATAGTCAGACTCACACCCAAGGGCGCAAGCTTATGCGCGATGAACATGGCACCGTGCTTACCAGTCTGAGTAGTTCACTAGACGACAATGATGTTGACGAGACACCCGCATATGATGATTACTATAGTGATCTACTCTTGAAACTTGCCCCAAAAGATGCTCACGAACTAGCCACAACACTTAGAGAAATTTGTCTTAAAGCGTATCAAACGTCTCTTCAAAATCAGACATCAACTCAGCAGGTAGCGACTAAGCAATACATGTTGCAAGTGGCGTTAGTGCCTACCGACTAAGGTGATGTTAACTTGATGTGCGTTGATAAATCCAAACAATGCGCTGGCGATGTCTTCATTGCTGCTGAAAAAAGCGCCATCGAGTTGACTGAGGCTATCTTCAAGCAGTGAATCTGCGTCGTCCATACGCGCCTCAATGCTAGCAGCATCTAGAGAATCTAGAGCAAGTGTATTGATAGCTTCTTGGGCAAGGCTAGCAGCACTTGGGCAACCAATGGTCTCGAGCGACGCAACCAAAACATCTGCAAACTCGGCTGAAGGATTATAGAAAAACTGAGCAAAGCCGCCGTTGTTGAATTCACGTTCAAACGCTTCTACGGTGAGGACGGTGCGCAGTGAGTATCTCGCCAGCCTCATAGCGATCTTAGAGGGCACTTTCCACGGCAAGCACAAGTGAATCAAGGCGGTGAGTAGCTTCTAAAGTAAGAATCTCGGCGAGTGATTCGCCGCTGTAGCCTTCTAAAAAAAGATCACCTGCCATGCCATCATGCCTCCCCAGTTATATTATCTACAACGATGCAGATAATTCGTACAAGCTCATTTTGTTCGTGACGTTTTAGTCTACATGATTCATCATCCTCAAAGGCCAGCAGGTTGTAAGGTGAATTGCGTCAGCTTACAAGCTTGCTAAAGCTTCGCGGTCAACTTTGCGTAAACCCTTTACCACAAGCTCATAAGAGGTCAATGCCAAGTCTTCGAGCGCATCATCAGCGAGTTCTCCTGTGAGGGACACGGTAATCCAGTGCTTTTTGTTCATGTAGCGACCTGGTGCCACAGCATCGTAATGGCTGACCAATAACTCGCCTTGTTCTGGGTCGCATTTGAGCGTAACCCTGTTGGGAGGTTCTGTTTGAGAGACTAGCGCAAACATTTTGCCCATCACTTTGTAGACAAGGGAGTCCGGGCCAAAGGGCGCGCTTACCTCAGCACCTTTGAAGGTAGCTAAAAATGTTTCAAGTTCGGCTCGAGTCATACATTAAAATTTAAGGTATTCTGGAATGCCTGTCAACTTGTACCTTAGGGCAACGTAGCAACGTAAGCTAGCAAATTTCTGTACAAGCGAGAGAGGACTGCCTCGTCCAGTGCAGCGTCGGGGTTGTTTTGGGCAACTGCCACGCAGTAGGCTTCACCGCTTGCTGCCTCGAGCCACGTCACAAACGCCAGCACGCCTGGTTCGGAACCGCCCTTATATGCAACCTTCTGCCAGCGGTTCGCGTTAGCCAAGCCGGGGTTAATACGCATCAATTCGAGGTCTTTAACAGTACGCATCTGCTCGCAAAGGTCACGTATGGAGAAAAACCACTCAATGTCAAGTGCCATTGGTTCACCTGTAAATCCTGCAAGGTCAGGAGGGGCAAGTTCGGTTAAAATGTCGTACTTGTCAGCGGTATCCGCGTTGCGGTAACGAGCTAAGGCATCAGCGTTTAATTTTAAGCTAAATGCTTCTCCGGTAGTCAAAAACGGTTTGTTGCGTGCCGTGCGAGCTTCAAGTGCATCTCGCCCAAGAATGTCAATAAGCGCGTCGGTAGCAGTGTTATCACTTATAGAGATCATGAGTGTGGCGAGGGTCTCGAGCGTCACCGCAGTGCCCACAGGCCAATCTTGTATGACGCCACTTGGCAAACTGCGCCAGCTTTCTCGTAAATAAACGACCTCATCCCAAGTGTGTTCACCATTGAGAATTTGCTCTTGCAACACATTAAGAACTAGCAACTTAAAGGCTGAGCCGACAGCGAGGGGTGTATCCGCTTTGACCTGAGTGAGCACCTCAATATCATCAGCTTGATAAGTATTGATGATGACAGCAACCTCGCCGGGAAGGTCAGTAAGGGTTTTGAGCGTTTCGGCAAGGTCTACGTTGAGCGGCTCGAGCTGGTCAAAAAATAAGCCTGTGATGACGCCATCACTTAAACTAATTTGAGCTCGAGCCGTGCCCTCTGTAAACACAATCGTATACGGATTGGCATCACCTTCCACTTGTTCAAAAGCGCCAAGTTCGTCCTCAATTTGGCTGAGGATAGTCTCAAGCTGACCCACGGGCACAGCATCCAAAAACGCGCTACTAAACTGTTCTTCGCGTAAGGGTTCCACAAAAAGCTGCGTGAGTACATCTTGCGGGCCTAGCATCTGGGCAAAACCGTTGGACAACACAACGAGCACGCAGAGCATACATTTTCTAACATGGGGCATCATTAAAGCTCCTTCGGGTGATGTTGGTAAATCATCCGACGCTAAATAACCAAACGGCCTGGAGGAAAAAAGCCTTGAGCTGCGTCAGCCCCACATAGCGCTGCACCTCGTCCGCGGGACACGTGCGCGGCGG
>JBCCBI010000544.1:0-3228 GCA_039034155.1 Deinococcota bacterium
ACGTCTGACTTAAATGACCTCTACCGCCGCTTAATCAACCGCAATAACCGCCTTAAAAATCTCATGCAGCAGGGTGCCCCGGAAATGATTGTGCGCAACGAAAAACGTATGTTGCCAGAATCAGAGGATGCACTTATCGACAACGGCCGCCGTGGTGCTGCTGTAGTGAACCCTGGCAGTGACCGTCCGCTGCGCTCGCTTACCGACTTATTGGGCGGCAAACAAGGGCGCTTTCGGCAAAACTTGTTGGGTAAACGGGTGGATTATTCCGGGCGTTCGGTCATTGTGGTGGGACCGCAGCTTAAGTTACACCAATGCGGAGTACCTAAGCGCATGGCACTCGAGCTGTTTAAGCCGTTTCTCTTCAAAGTTTTAGAAGAGCGCGGTATTGCTTCAAACATTAAGAGCGCCCGCAAGTTGCTCGAGCGCTACCGCGACACCAAAGACGAAATTTGGGACGCCCTTGAAGAAGTCATTCAAGACCGCGTGGTGCTGCTTAACCGTGCGCCCACTTTGCACCGTCTTGGTATTCAAGCGTTTGAACCTGTCTTGGTTGAAGGTCAAGCCATTCAACTTCACCCGCTTGTCTGTGAAGCGTTTAACGCTGACTTTGATGGCGACCAGATGGCCATTCACGTGCCGCTTTCTGTTTACGCACAAGCAGAAACGCGTTTACAGATGCTTGCGTCTCACAATTTGCTGTCACCCGCGCATGGTTCACCTAACGTAGGTGCCAGTCGTGACATTATCTTGGGCTTGTATGTACTCACCCAAGTCCACAAAGGTCACAAAGGCATTGGTATGTCGTTTAAGACCAAACAAAACGCGCTCAAAGCACTTGCTGACGGCAAAATCGACCTCAACTCAGAAATCAAGGTGGCTGGCGAAGAAACTAGCGCGGGGCGCATCAAGTACCGCTTTAGCAACGTAGACGAAGCACTCCTTGCCGTTGAACGCGGTGAGATTGACATGCAAGACGTTGTCACGGTGGTGATTGACGAAAAATTTGTTGAAACTAGTCCCGGCCGCATGTACTTTGCACGTTTGGTTAAAGAAACGCTCGAGGACGACGAAACCATCTTGCCACCTTCGATGATTCGTTACGACACTGCTTACGAAAAAGGTGCCCTGCGCGACCTCGTTATTGACGCATTTAAGCACTTAGGTGTTGACCGCACTGCCAAACTGCTAGACGCGCTTAAAGATGCTGGTTTTGAGTTATCGACTGTTTCGGGCATCACTATCGGCATTGATGATGTGGTCATTCCGGAGAAAAAGAAAGACCTGCTTGCTGAAGCTGAAACCAAACTTTCCAAAATCAGTAAAGCTGCTGAACGCGGCTTTGTGACTGAAGCAGAGCGCAAGTTACAAGTGGTGAACCTGTGGAACGAAACCACCGACGACGTTAAACAAGCGGTGTTTGATAACTTTAAAGACAACAAAACCTTTAACCCACTGTTTATCATGGCGCAGTCAGGTGCGCGGGGTAATCCGCAGCAGGTGCGCCAACTTGCGGGGATGCGCGGGCTTATGGCCAAACCTTCGGGGGAAACCATTGAGCTACCCATCCGCGCCAACTTCCGTGAGGGACTTACCGTGCTCGAGTACTTTATCTCGACCCACGGCGCGCGTAAAGGTGGGGCAGATACAGCTCTTCGGACGGCAGATTCAGGTTACTTAACGCGTAAATTAGTTGATGTGGCCCATGAGATTGTCGTGCGTGAAGAAGACTGTGGCACTGCCGACTACATTGAGATGCCCATCTACGACGAAAACGGCCGTGCCCGCCCGCAAAGCCAATTGCACATGAGTTTATATGGGCGCGTGCTTGCTGACGACTTTGAACTCGGTGGTGATGTCTACGACGAGGGAACCATCCTCACCAATGACATCCTCAAAGCGATTTACGCACGTTTACCCGACTTTCCAGAAGTGCGTGACGTCCCCATCCGCAGCCCCATGACCTGCCAAACTCGGGTTGGTGTGTGCCGCAAATGTTACGGCATGGACATGTCGATGATGCGCTTAGTATCTATGGGTGAATCGGTTGGTACGATTGCAGCTGAGTCGATTGGGGAACCGGGCACGCAGCTCACCATGCGTACCTTCCACACAGGTGGGGTAGCTGGTGCTGGCGATATTACCCAAGGTTTACCTCGGGTTATTGAGCTGGTGGAAGCCCGCAAGCCTAAGTCTAAAGCAATCATTGCTGATCTAGACGGTATTGTGTCTATTGAAGATGATGACGAGCGCTACCGCCTCACCGTGACTAGTGAAATTGGCGACCTCAGCAAAACCTACAAACTTGACCGTGACAAGCGCCTACTTGTGCGCGACGGCGATAAAGTTGAAGCTGGACGGCAAATGACACGGGGTGCTATTAACCCACACGATTTGCTCGAGTCCCGCGGTCCAGAAGACGTACAAAACTACCTCGTTAATCAGATTCAGAACGTGTACCGCGCCCAAGGTGTGAGTGTACACGACAAGCACATTGAAGTGATTGTGCGGCAAATGCTCAAATACGTGGAGATTCTTGGCTCAGGTGATTCAGATTTCTTGGAAGGTCAAGTGGTCGAAAAATTTGACGTGCAAGATGCCAACGAAGCGCTTCTTAACGAAGATAAGCGCCCTGCAGAGTGGAAGCCTGTACTTCTGGGAATCACCAAAGCGAGCCTTTCCACCAAGTCGTGGCTATCTGCAGCTAGCTTCCAGCACACCACCCACGTGCTTACTGAGGCTGCTGTAAGTGGTAAAGCAGATGACTTGGTTGGGCTTAAAGAAAACGTCATTTTAGGACGTCTCATTCCAGCAGGTACGGGTTTGCGGATGATTCGCGAGACCAAAGTTGCGGATAAAGAGTTGCTCGAGCGCCGTCAAGAAGGCGCTGGTGAACGTGGCGAGCTACCAGCCTCCCGTCCAGTTCAAGAAGGTGACAGCCGGCCAACTGCATCTTAGACCTCTATTTGCAAACGACTAATCGTAATGAGTTATCTAAAGTCCCAGCTTTTACTGGGACTTTTTCTTTGGAAAATGATAAGGATTACTCGATGAACTAATACGAGGCTTGATAGGACGCTTGACAACTATAGCGCCATCCATAAGTAAAGGGCTATGATGGGAGGATGCGAGGCTACTCAGAAGATTTACGCAAACGAATTGTTGAAGCAGTGGCAGCAGGAGCAAGTAGCCGCGAGGTTGCAGCCCGGTTTAAGGTGAGCTGGACAA
>JBCCBI010000545.1:0-3225 GCA_039034155.1 Deinococcota bacterium
CCACAGGGCATTTTCCACAGAAGTAATACGCCCATTCACTCAGGTTCACTTTCCCTAGAATCAATGCGTCACCACCGTACATCGCAGAGTGCTCGAGGTTTCCCTCAATAAGCGCATGAGTAGCTGGGGTAGTGTGGGTCAGCCAGGTGGGTGAGCTGTTCATTTTAGGCCCGGGCTGCCCCGTAAACGAACTCACCGGATCATCCGCAGGCACCATGTCTAATACCGAAAAATCTACCGAATCCGAACGAATACGCGGCGGTGTACCGGTCTTAAAACGGCGCAAGTCATGCCTGGTTTCCCGCAAACTGTGGGATAAATGCCGAGCAGGTGCTTCACCTTGGCGGCCAGCTTCACGTTGCTGCTTGCCGTACCAAACCACACCTGCTAAAAAGGTGCCGGTACACAGCACTACGCTTGGCGCACTCAACTGGCGACCATCGCTCAAAGTTACACCTGTTATGTGTTGGTCAGTTGTGAGCAAACCAGCAACTTCCGCCCGTACAATAGTGATGCCGTGGGTTTGTTCAATTAGCTCTCTAGCAGCACTTGCATAACCATCACGTTCGTTTTGAACCCGCAAAGATTGCACAGCGGGGCCTTTACTCGCGTTTAGCGTACGCGCGTGGATGGCAGTTTGGTCAGCAAGCATCCCCATAACCCCACCAAGCGCTACCAATTCAAAAACCAGTTGCGATTTGCCCGGTCCGCCAATAGCGGGGTTACAGGGCATTAAGCCAATTTTGTCCGGGTTGGGTAGGGTCAGCGCTACGCTTGCCCCTAGTTTGGCAGCGGCATGTGCTGCTTCAATACCTGCGTGACCGCCGCCCACGACAATAACGTCAAATTGTGATGTACCTTTACTCATAAATTCTGTTAGCTTTCTTAGGGGTATTAATCTATCAAAGTATTTAATTCAGTTGAAGCTACTGAGGTGTTCAAAGAGATTAGAGCCAGTTTTAACCACTCCAAAACCAACCTTTATAGTAGGACATTAGCACGCACACCACACAGCGCACGCATCACATTAAGTAGCTTTACCAGTCGCGTGTTGTCAGTAATCGAGTCCATAACAAAAGAGTTCTCATCAACTTCAGCACGATCTAACCGAGCAATATAGATATCTACGAACGCCTGCAAGCTACTGAGACAATCAGCGACAATGTAAGCTCATGCTCGAGCTACCTAACCTCTAGCACTATTTTGTGTTACGCCAACTGAATCAGCCCACTGCACAACTAGCCAAATCTAATGTAGTATAGCGTTTGCATAGTTTGCAGCCTTACTAAGCTACTCTTTTTTAAAACTGACCAGACCTGTCAGAGACGCTGTTTCGCAGGTTTATCCAACAAGGCCGCTTCAACTATGTTAGGTTAACTAGCATTACTTTCAGCTCTAACTGACTGTCAGCTTAACCCTGATTCTCAACCCTGATTCTCAATCATGGTTTAAGTGACACACCGAAGCAAGTTGTCATCTGGTGACCTGTCACCAAATAGGCATTTTAGGATGGCTCTGAACGCCGTCGCAGGTACGAAGGACACAGCATGAAACAAAACGACAATGCAATTTGGGAAGATTTAATGACATTTGTCCAAGACAAAATTCCCGAATTTGAGTTTCAAACGTGGTTTAAACAGGTAAGCCCGCTTGGTGTTCAAGACGGTTGTTTTATGATTGGTGTGCCGCATTCGTTTGCCCGCGACTGGCTTAAGAACAATTACAGTGAGGTGCTCGAGCAAGCCCTGCGCGACCTCGGTGCACCATCACCCAAGGTTGGCTTTCAAGTTGTCCCTCAGCAAGCTGCTGAACAACAAGATATCTTTAGTCAACCCGCTAACGACACAACCTCACCAGCTCAAGCCTCAGCAAGGTCTAGCACAACGCAAACAGCAGAGCGCAAACCTGTTTTAAACCCCAAGTATGTTTTCACCAATTTTGTGGTGGGTACTAACAACAACCTAGCTCACGCAGCTGCTTTGGCCATTGGTGAAGCTCCTGGCCGGGCTTACAATCCACTGTTTATCTACGGGGATTCAGGCTTGGGTAAAACCCACCTTATGCACGCGGTAGGTCACGCTGTGTCAGAGCGGTTTCCGAACTTGTTGATTGATTACGTAACTACGGAAACGTTCACCAATGACCTGATTAACGCCATCCGCGAAGATAAGATGATGGCCTTTCGGGACAGATACCGCAGCGTTGACCTATTACTTATTGATGATGTGCAGTTTATCGCTGGCAAAGAGCGCACCCAAGAAGAGTTTTTTCATACCTTCAACGCGCTTTATGAATCTAATAAGCAAATTATCTTGTCATCGGACCGTCCACCAAAAGATATTCCAACGCTCGAGAACCGCCTCAGGAGCCGCTTTGAGTGGGGCTTAATTACCGACATTCAAGCCCCTGAGTTTGAAACACGCTTGGCCATTTTACGCATGAACGCTGAGTACAGAGGCGTGGAAATTCCGCCGGATGTCATTGAGTATATCGCCATGCAGGTGACATCTAATATTCGTGAACTCGAAGGCGCGCTCGTGCGACTTATTATCTACGCCAGTATGAATCAGGTGAGCATCACTCGCCAGACGGCTGCTAAAGCCTTATCTGATGTGTTTGCGCCCAGCGACTTAGAACTCAGTATGGATGATATTTTGCGGGCAACAGCCCGTCATTTTGAGGTTGACACGGCTGACTTACTTGGCAAGGGCAGGCGTCAAGAACTTGTTGTGCCTCGCCAAGTTGCCATGTACCTTATTCGTGACTTAACTGAGCACTCGTTTCCAGAGATTGGGCAGTTTTTTTCCGGGCGTGACCACTCAACAGTTATGTACGCCGTTCAAAAGGTGGGCGAGCAACTCGATAAAAACATCGACCTACTCGCCAGCTTGCGCAGTATTAAAGAAAGTCTTTTTTAGGGTTTACCTGTTAGTACAGCTATATTGATAGCGGCATATCTGCTGACACTCTAGATGTAGTACGTGGCTCGAGCCACTATCGCAAGATACGTACTTTGGATGCTGATTAAACATTTTTTATAGATAACGTCAGCGCATTAGAGGCAATGTCGCCTTGACGATGGAACCTTGTTACTTGTTGGCTCGAGCCACATCACAATGATGCACAATCATCACTCAAATGCTCTCATTACAATTCAAGCACATATAGAACTTATACAGGTGGCATCTCAGCTATACATAGCAACACCACGACCCAATGATACAG
>JBCCBI010000546.1:0-3204 GCA_039034155.1 Deinococcota bacterium
CTGTTACCAACTTAAATGATTTACGCGTACCACCTGGAAATAGACTCGAAGAGCTTTCGGGCAATCGTCAAGGTCAGCATAGTATTCGTGTTAACGATCAATACCGCATCTGCTTTGAGGGCATATCGACACGGCTGACAGCGTTGAGATTTGCGACTATCATTAGCTTTAGAAATGCTATCGGCTAACTCGAACATAAAAGGAGCTGAGAATGTTACGTATTCCAACGCATGGTCCGCCTACACATCCCGGCGAAATGTTATTGGAAGAATTCTTAAAACCACTTGGCATCAGTCAAAAGCAACTTGCTGAGGCATTAGACATGCCCTACCAACACCTTAGCGACATTGTGAATCAACGCAGAGGTATTAATGCTAGTACGGCGCTGCACCTAGCGCACTTTTTTAGGAACTCTGTAGGGTTTTGGATGAATTTGCAAACCGCTTGGGATGTTTACCATGCTCAGCAACAAGAAGGTGAAAAAATCAAGTATCTAAAATCACTTGACGATATCTTGCCACAGACACTTCCTTCTAAAAGGTAGCTAACGGGCCAAAGAAAACGAGCAGGCATCTACCCGCTCGTTTGCATCGTCATTTGTACCATCGTTTGCTTAATATCTACCTATGACATCAGCGGTGAATCACCAACATCCTCACGTGCGTAGTAAGGGTTTTCGCCACTATCGTGGTCGGTAACATCCACAATATTGACAATTTCAGGCACAGCCTCTTTAACCATGACCTCAATGCCTTCTTTAAGGGTCACTTGCGACATACCGCAGCCTTGGCAGCCTCCCTCGAGCACAATATACGCTGTATCCCCTTCAACACGGGACAGTGACACCCGCCCGCCGTGACTGGCCACACCAGGATTCACCTGCTTGTCGAGCACATCTTGCACACGCTGCGCCAGCGGATCATCCCAAGTTGGGCTGGGAAAATACACGCGGAAGCCACTCGCCATCATGTCTTCCATAAAATCTACGGTGGCACCTTTGAGTTGCTCAGCGCTGACGGTATCCATAAAGACATCAAAGTCGTCTACCCGGAAAATATGATCGGTGGGTTCTACGTCGTCTGGTCTGGCGAGCCACAGTTTGGGTTCGCGCACAGTTCCTGCTACACGTACAGCGGTCACACCCTGTTGCGCTTGCACGGTAAGGTAGTGCTGAACGCGGGCGATGGCGTTATCTGTAAAATTTAACATCACGTTGTTATTATAGGTGAGGTTGTCACGTGAAAATCCCAAGTAACTTACTAAACTTTAAGCACGTATCAAGTTACGGCCTAGCGAAGTAGCGCAAGACTGCCCGTGAGTTTGTTGATGAGCTTTTTGGGGCCGTAGCAAGCTAGCCCTAGATAAGACACGTCTTCCAAAGGCATCGTTGTTAATTTGCGTTGATATTCCGCGTAAGTCAGGGAGCTTTGTGCTGCGTTAGAAAAGTCAACGGTGAGGACGTCTGGTAGGCTGTAAGCTTGCTCGCGTAAGTTTGTTAGCACACTGCGTTCAGCGCTCAAAATAGGAATGGCTAACGGCACAGTGCCTAAGTGTTCGCGGTTGGCGGCATCAGGTACGTTAGCTTCGAGTTGAGGCTCGAGCCACTGCCCCATGGCAAGCGACAAGTAGGCTGCGGTATTGGCAATTAACCCCAGCGGCAAGTCTTTATCAATGATGAGTACAAGCTTTGTTGTCACCCATTAAGCATGGCAAATTAGCTCCTAACTTGTCTTGAACAAAAGTCGCCTTTGGCGTAGGCGCTAGGCGTCACCCCAGTTAAGCGCTTAAAGTGCCGCGTCAGATGACTTTGATCGCTAAACCCCACGTGCAGTGCAACTGTTGCTGCTGCTTCACCACGACGTAATAAACCCTTGGCAGCTTCCACCCGGCGCTGCACCAGGTAGCGGTGCGGTGGCAAGCCAACATGCTTGTGAAATTGGCGAATGACGGTTGCCCGGTGTAAGTTACTTAAGCTCACCAAATCATCCAGACTAATGTTTTGAGCGTAGCAGCTATCAAGATAATCACGTAGCACCTGAAGTGGTTGGTGTGGTGCGGTTGATGTTGTAGATACATCTGTATGATCTCGAGCATACTGCCTAGCAATCCTACGCATCGCCACTACAAATTGTGTTTGGTAGGTCAGTATTTCCGTTGACATTCTCAAACACTCGTGTAACGCCGCTAGTGCTGCTGCAATCTGGTTATTCTCCACAACGTTATTCTTGAAATACGGTAGTGATGTTTTAGCAGGTAAGTAGCTTTTCAGCGCTACCTCACTCACGTACAGCATACGGTAACTACAGGCACCTTCAACTGCAAACCCTGTATGCACTTCTTCAGGGTTCATAACGACAACCGTGCCGCTGGGACTAAGTTGTTTTTTACCACGGCATAGGTTGCCGCCAATGCCACGGTCAATCACCCCAAAGGTGTAGCCACTGTGGCTGTGCTTAGGGTAGTCGTGGACGACGTTATGTGACACAAAAACCTCAACCCCTGTTAAGTGTTGAGGTTGATATGAACGTGTGTAAGATGTTGGTAAGTATGTCATTTGTAAAGGCTTCTAGCAGGTATAACTCACAAGTTATACGCCGATTTAGCAAGCCCGTACGCAAGTGCCTGCGCCATCTGACCAGCATCATCTTCGTCGATGATGCCCTCGAGCACTTGCCCAGCCAGCCAACGCGCTATAGAGCGCCGCCAGACATCGTGCCGGGCTGGAATCGACGGAAAGGCCCGCGTGTCGTCGTTAAAGCCCACAGTGTTGTAGATACCTGCCGTTTCGATGACGTGGTCAAAAAAATGTGCCATGCCATTAATGCTGTCATGAAACCACCAAGGCGGTCCCAATCGCAAGGCAGGGTAATGCCCAGCTAGCGGCGCAAGTTCGCGGGAGTAGGTTGTTTCGTCCAACGTAAATAAAATAAGCCGAAAATTTGGCGTGTTGCCATAAGCCTGTAAAAGTGGCTGTAAATTGCGCGTCCACTCGGTAAAAATTGGAATATCTGCACCTTTGTCTAAGCCAAAACGTTCAAATACAGGCTGATTGTGGTTGCGAAGCGAGCCTACATGGAGTTGCATCACTAGCCCGTCATCGCTACTCATGCGGGCCATTTCAGTGAGCATGTGGGCGATAAAACGACGTGTGGGCGAGTCGTGCCCGGTAGAGATTTGGGATCCGCATGGCAGTAACGGCCACAC
>JBCCBI010000547.1:0-3202 GCA_039034155.1 Deinococcota bacterium
CAACAACAATACCTACTGTCATGATAGTGAACTTACTTGGTTCGACTGGAATTTGGTTGACCAAAACAGTGAGATGCTAACGTTTGTTCAAGGACTTATTGCGTTTCGCAAAGCTCACCAAGCACTCCGCAACCGTTGGCACTTGACAGGTCGGGATACCCTCGGCACAGGCTACCCAGACATAAGTTGGCACGGGCGGCAAGCCTGGTATCCGGACTGGTCAGCCGAGTCGCGCAGTGTGGCGTTTATGCTATGCGGCAAACACGCGCGGGGCGGCCAGCAGCCAGATGATTATATTTATGTTGCCTTTAATAGCGACTGGCAAACACACGGGTTTGAACTGCCCCAGTTACCAGATGGGCGGCAGTGGCACGTGGCAGTGAACACAGGTGCAGTAGGCTCGAGCGGCATTTGGCAACTTGGCGAAGAACCCCGCCTAGAAGAACAAAGCCATATATTACTCGCAGATCGTTCGTCGGTTGTATTGGTTGGACATTAGCCTCAAAGCTGTCACAAATTTAATTACTCAGCACTGATAATACGTTTATAGCCTCAGATCTTACAGAGGTTACAGATATCTTGGCAGCATCACCCAGTTACTTGTAATTTGGATATTGCCTATTCCTGCCTATCGATGATTTGAGTTGAACTGAAGGAGAAACCTATGAGCTTTCAAGCTGAACTTCGCACTGAACCTAATGCTGCAGTTATTGTTTTAAGTGGTGAATTAGACGCGAATGCTGCACCTGAGTTTCGCAACAAAATTGAAACTGCTGCTAGCCAAGACATTAGCAAGTTGGTGCTTGACATCAAAGAACTAAGTTATATGGCAAGTGCAGGCTTGCGTACCCTAGTGTTTGCCCGCCAAAAAATGGGTGCAGATGTTGAGATTATTGTGGTGGGCGCGCAAGAAGCTGTTCGTGAAACTATTGAGATGACCGGGTTTCACCACAGTGTGGATATGGTTGACGATTATCAAGGGTGAGCAACATGTATTTAGAGGTGATGATAACTAGGTGCGTCCTCAAATGTTGAGACTACTCGTGAGTATCACGTGCAAGCCCTTACGGTAGCGGGCAAGTTGGATTCGCTGGCTGCCTTGCGGGAGTATGTGCGTGAGGCAACAGCAGAAGCTGGCTTAGAAGCTAAACCAACCTATCACTTAGTGTTAGCAGTTGATGAGGTTGCTACTAATATCATCACGCATGGCTATGAAGAAGCAGACCTCAGCGGAGATGTCATCATTCAGGCAAGGATTGAAGAGACATCCCTCACGATTAGTTTGGAAGATAGTGGTGTACCGTTTGACCCGCGTGAACGCCCGGACCCTAGCAATCTTGACGACCCGCTCGAGACCCGTGACATTGGCGGACTCGGTATTTACCTCACCTTGCACAACGTTGACCGCTTCGACTATGTGTGGAAAGACGGCAAAAATCACAACATTTTTGTCATGAACCGCCCTAATTCAGCATGACGTTGACGTCCAAACAACTCACCTCAGGCTCAGCTAGTTCATGGCGACGTTGGTTAAACTTGATTCTCGAGCACTGCGGTCTAGCTAATCTTGTCCTAGCTAGTCTTGGAGTGTTTAGTCTCGTTATGGTAAATGTTGACCAGCAATACCTTCAAGGAGTGCAAGTGTGACAACTCAGCGAATTAACATTGCACTTGCAGGCTTACTACCTGATCAGCAACATGACCTGACAGACATGCTCACTGGATTGGGCTACCACGTCGTAAGTGTTGATATTCACAGTGAAGCCCCAACTGTTACAGCGTTGTTACAAGATATTACCGTGTTGTTACTAGGCCGTCATGGGACGAGCCGGGCTAGTTTAGTGGAAACACTCAAAGCTAGTGATGATACCGTGGTACTGCCTATCATTATTGTTGAAGATGTGCTACCTAGCGGTGACGATATGTTCGAGACACCTCTGCAAACCCTTCAGCGTGATACCGACCTAGACATTTGTTTTGCAATAGGTGCTGATGATTACTTGATGTTGCCTACGCGCGCGTCTTTATTGCGCCAGCGGGTCGAGATTGCCCTCGAGCGGAGTGCCTTTCGCACCCATGAAAGTAATAACACTGAGCGGGATATGCTCACCAAGCTCGAGCGCGATGTACAAATTGGTCGGCAGATTCAAGCTAGCTTTTTACCCTCTAAATTGCCGCAACCCGAAGGCTGGGAAATCGCGGCCCGCTTTCACCCTGCCCGGGAAGTCGCGGGCGACTTTTATGATAGTTTTTATGTCTGGAATAAACGCCGCGTGGCCATTATTGTGGCAGATGTGAGCGATAAAGGCATTCCAGCGGCATTATTTATGGCAATTTTTCGTACCTTGCTGCGGGCTGGCTCGCTGTACGGCATGAAAAGTATTCGTACTGGTGAAGACATGCTAAGTGAGCCAATGGAACCTATCCCAGCACAAAAAGATTGGGCGGTGGAGCGCCCCGGTCAGCGCCCGCGTAAATTACCTACTATTGGCTTAAGTCAGCTTGAGAGCGTGCCCAGTACCAACGCTTACATGGCCAACACTCATGGGATAGACGCCTATTTTGTGACTCTCTTTTTTGGCATTTTAGACCCGCGCACAGGCGACCTTATCTATGTAAACGGCGGTCATAACCCGCCTATTGTGTTGCGGGCAGCTGGCGGTCATGAAAAACTAAAACCCACAGGGCCTGCTGTGGGGATTCTTCCTGATGCCAAGTTCCGCTACGCACACACTAAACTTCAACCGGGTGATGTTCTATTTGCCTATACCGACGGCGTGCCTGAAGCGCGCTCGCCAGAGGGTGAGTTTTTCACGGATGACCGTATGATGGCGGCGATTAGTCAAGATACCTCGTCGGTAGGAGCCGTTTTACAATCTGTTGAAGACGCACTCGAGGCCTTTGATGCCTACACAGACCAGTTTGACGACGTCACCATGATGTCAGTGCGGTATTGTCTACCTCAAAATGACAAGGCAACGGGATCAGATGATTAAGTAGATATGATAATATTTTTAAAATGAAGCAACCCAAGCAGTGGCAGACGTTAGCAAGACAACTTGCAAGCAGAAACATATACCAAGGTCAGGGTTAGATAAGTACCTCCAAGTTGAAACACACTAAGTATCAAACTCAGCAGCGCCCATCCTTAACCGCTAAACGCATATCACGAAAACTGCGGTTTCCAGATAGGAGGTACTTA
>JBCCBI010000548.1:0-3199 GCA_039034155.1 Deinococcota bacterium
ACCTCAACCATCAACTGCGTACAGATGCTCAAGACGATGCTGATTTTGTTCGGTCTCAAGCTCAGCGGTTAGGTCTTAATTATCACGAGCACACGGTTGATGTTAGAAAAGTTGCCAAGGTACAAGGTTGGAACCTCGAGCACGCTGCCCGCACACTTCGGTATCAGTTTTTACACAAAGTTGCCAAACAAACTGGCGCACAGGCAATCGCGACTGCCCACACCCAAAACGACCAGGCGGAAACGGTGCTTATGCAACTGTTGCGTGGGACAGCTTTTTTACAAGGGATGCCTGAAGTACGCGGACTCGTTGTACGGCCACTTTTAAGCGTGTCACGGGTGAAACTCGAGACAGTTATCAACGACCTCGAGCAACAGCCTCGGGAAGATGCCAGCAACGCAGACACCTCCCGCTTACGGGCCTGGTGCCGTCACGTGCTTATTCCCTTGCTCGCAACGCGCAATCCCAATGTCATCATCCAACTTGCCAATCTCGCCAAGGTGCAACGTGCGCATCAAGATCATTTTGATGCCATCAGTGCGCCTGTTTTGTCATCTCTACAGGATGCTAATGTCAATATGAACCTGCAAGACCTATACAGACACGACCTTGCTAGCCAGCGTCATCTTGTGGCAAGCTTGCTCAATCAGGCAGGTATTGCACCTGAGTTTGCACATGTTGAGACTATCATCAGTAAACTTACTGAACTGACCCAGCAGACAGTCACATCACCTTGGCAGCATAGTTTGCCAGGAGATGCTCAGGTACACCTTGCCTATGACAGATTAACTATCCTTAAACAGCCACTCACTACACCTAGTTGGCTGCCAGTTAATGGTCTTTCTACTGAGGCTGTTATCAAGTTGCTCGAGCAGCATCACATTTCTATCTCTCCCCCACTGAACCTCGAGACACTAGCCTCTCTAACACCATTAAGTGTGCGCACACGCTTATCCGGTGACCGTTTACACCTCACCCAAGGTCACAAAAAATTAAGTGATATTCTCATCGACAGCAAAGTGCCGTCCTACAAACGAGATAGCCTCGTCCTCATAAGTCGCGAGGGCGAGTATCAGCAGGAGGTTTTATGGATTCAAGGGGTGCGGGCAGATGCGCGGGTGGCGAGACCGTGGCAACCTCCACCTGAAGTTGTCTGGATGCAAGCCGCCCTAGCTGAAGCACGCCGCGCTGGCGAGGCTGGTGAGGTGCCCGTGGGCGCTGTGGTGGTGTGCGGGGGGAAAATTATTGCCAGAGCTGGCAACCGTACCGAACGCGACTACGACCCTAGCGCCCATGCGGAACTGCTCGCCTTAAAACAAGCGGCACAGGTCTTGCAATCATGGCGGCTTAGTAATTGCACTTTGGTTGTTACGCTAGAACCTTGTTTAATGTGTCTAGGTGCAAGTTTGCAAGCCCATATTGGCAACATAATTTACGGCGCACGCAACCCCCGTGAAGGTGCACTTGGTGGGGTGAGTAACGTCCTTGCCAAAAATTGGAAGCGGCAACCTCTGGTACGCGGTGGCATTTTAGCAGCGGAAGCAACTAAGCTACTGCAAGATTTTTTTGCATCTCAGCGTTAACGATTATTGAAGTTACAGCGAACTATTCCTGCTATGGCGTTGTACTACGCGTCACAGTAATAACATTTTGGATACTAAACGCTTCGTTACGAGCTATAACGGTGATTTCTGTTGTACCTTCAGGTGGGCTTAGCGTGAAGTTAAATGTACCGTCATCTGCAACTGGGATAATTACATTATTCACGACAAGCTCGAGCGTATCCTGGCTTTGACCACGCAATTCAAGTACCTCGGTATCCACCAAAATAAACGTACTTACGTTGGGGTCAAACTGAATTTGCGGTGTCACGGCATTTTGTAAAAGTTCATCCCGCGTAAGGTTAAACTCATCCAGGGCATCTGGCTCGAGCACCTCAACACCTTCTTCTGGGTCAAACTGCTGACCTTCTAAGATGCTCGTCCCAATACCATCCACTAAACCAATGATATTCCCCTCAAAAACTTTAATTTGAGCTTCGCCGCCCGCAGTTGCAGCATCTGTACGAAAGGTAGTCCCACGTACCCCAGCAACTAAACCCACCGTTTCAATTTCAAAGCGCTCACGCTCACCTTCAACAACACTCCACAACGTGCCTCTACTCAGGTTGAGTACCGTGCGACGGCTGCCGTCTTCTAGGTCTTCGTAGTTGGTGAAGGTAGCCTGTGTGTCCGCTTGCAAACGGATGATATTACCGCTTTCAAAGAGCAGCTCGAGCCAACTATCTGGACCCGTGCGCGCGCTCATGCCAAGATTAAACCCACTTTGCAAGCTGGCAGGTTGCCACTCAGCTTCACCTGCCAATAAGATCTCAGCTTCGCCATTACTAGCGTTAATTGTGCTGCCATCATCTTCAACAGGCACAATATTTAAGTACCAAGGATCGCGTTCAAAGTACTCTGATACTTCAACGTCAGACGTTTCATCTACCCTGAAAAACTGCTGTCCTGGGGTCAACAAAATAGCCGTCCCCTGCGGAGAGGCCACGGCCGTCCCCGCGAAGCTAGCAACTCGCCGGCTGGCACCATCCACATCAAAACGGGCTTCACCGTCTAGCCGTAGCGCAGGAATGTCCATAAAGATGACGATATTACGCCCGCTACCATAGAGACTACCCTGCTCGAGGCTGTAACCAGAAGGCAGCCGCTCAATGACCGTGTCTCGGTGTAACCGAAGATAGCGCTCATCGTCTAATTGCAGACGCACAGCGCCGTTGGTTAGTGTGCGCAAGCGGTCACCCTCAGCGAGGATTGTATTATCAAACGCAGGTCGCCACGCACCCCCGTCAGATATTTCAACAATACCTTGCAAGTCGATAAGCTCTTGCCCCTGTGCAACGCCCTTGAGACCGCCGAGCACACCCACCAGCATGCATACAACATGTACATACTTGAATTTAGTGACGTGAGTTTTTGTTTTTGAAAGGAAAAATAAACCTGATGAAAGTATGAAAACGTAAATAAAAGTGCCATGTCCCATCATTTTTTCACATTAGCACAAATGACAAGCTCAAAGCAGAAGCCTGCTCGCAATACATTGACCTTTCGATCTAACGTAAAACCAAGTCCAACACAACACACCGTAAATACCTATGGAGTTTATTACGTTCCAGTAGGGCTAGGTGTCTATTTCTACTCGC
>JBCCBI010000549.1:0-3195 GCA_039034155.1 Deinococcota bacterium
ATGTCACCTTTAATTGGACACTTAGCGTACCTGCGGGAAATACAGAGACTGTTAGTTGTGAACTAACAACAGGTGACGGCAGTGCGACTATCACCTTAAACGACTGTGCGAATGTAACCAGTCAAACGCATACTTACAGCAGCACGGGCACGTTTACTGCGCAACTTAGTGTGGGTAGCTCGAGCCGTACCGCCACTGTGACTGTCAGCGAAACTCCTACGGAAGACGCGCCTGAATTGGTCGGCTTTGTAGACGAACAAAGCCGCAATGTCATTGTGATTCTTACAGATTCATCGTTAAAGCGACAAGACAAAGGGTTCAACGTGAGCGTGCAGAGTGCTAGTGGCAACGCGCCTATACGTGGTAAAAACGCGTCCGTGCTAGGGCGCATGTTGCAACAAAATAATGGCGATACCCGGGGCACCAGAGGCCTGGTAGATTTTGCAGGTAAATCTGTCGTCGCAGTAACTGCCGCCGGGCAAGTTGTAGCAGATAGTCCCATTGACGAGCTTGGGCGTTTTGCCGTGCCTGCGCCTATGGACATGGCTGACAGCGTACTTTCACTGGTCATTGCTGAGCTTCGTGACGACATCTGGATTTGCCTTGCGCCCTTGCAATATGACCGCAGTGGTGAGGTGCAGCCTGTGCTCATTGACCTTCCTGACAGTGGTTGGCAAGATGCGCTTAACATAGGTGAGTTTGGCTTTAATAACCAAGGCGAGTTAAGTCAAGACGCCACTCGCTTACGGGACGACAGCATCGTGGTGCCACTGCGCAGCGCACCAACAGGGTTCCAAGACGGCAGTTTTATTGACTGCGGACAAGAACCTGAACGGTTGACGGTGTCTGGTGATTTGAATTGGCGCGGGCGCATTTTAAGCGGTAATGACGGTATAGCTGAAGGGTCTATCTATGCCAACACCGTAGCGTTGTTGCTCGAGCCTGCTGCTACTACCGAAGAAGACGAATTTATCGCTGCTACCAGCCTAGACGCCCAAGGGCGCTTTAGCCGTACCATTCGGGCAGATGCAACCAGCAGCGGCAGCGTCTCGGTGGTACTTACCGACACGGCTTTATTTGATGAAACAAGTGAGGTGCGCTTTCCGCTCCACCCCACCTTTGACTTAGCTCAGTTCGCGGGGCGCCCTGCTAATACAACCGAATTTGGTGACGTTCCCCTCGGCTTAGCTTTCCGCGAAGGAACTGTTACTGACGAGCGCGGGAACCCCATTCCTGACGCACTTGTGTACATCGTGCTGGACAGCGACGACATCCTCGCGTACAACATTGCGCTTACCAACCGCAACGGTCAGTACCGCATGTTGGTGCCTACTAGCACCACGCCGTATACCTTTGTGGCTGAAGCTTACGACCCCGTGCAGGATGACTTTGTCTTTGCCACCCGCACCAGTGCCGGTAGTAACGGCTATGTTGTTGACGACGCCAACTCATTACGTGGTGAAGACTTTGTTCTCAACTTAGCCGACACAGCCGATAGCCCCACGGTTACTATTGCAGATAGCGCGTTAGAAGAGGCTATTCGCGACGAGCTCGAGAAATTTGAGGGCGACCTCACCGAAGCAGACTTGCGTAAGTTACGCTTCCTAGATGCCTCACTAGCAGACGTTGCTGATTTAAGCGGGTTAGAAAAAGCTGTCAACCTCGAGGAACTCCTTCTTTACGATAACCAAATTAGCGACTTAAGCCCCATTGAAACTCTGCTGAACCTCACCGAACTGGATATTGCCGGGAACCGGATTAGCGACCTTGGGCCGCTAGTGCGCAATGTACAAGCTGGCGGACTTGGTGCTGGCGACGCCATTTTTGTGGAAGACAACGACCTCGACCTAGAAGATGGCTCGGCCGACCGCGCTGATATTGAGATTATTTTAGACGCGGGTGCCGACTGTTTTTACGGGCTGGACGAGGGCGGTCTACTTGCTGACGCAACGCCTATTACGCTACCAGCAAATGTTGAGGGTAGCCTCGAGGTCACAGATTCAACATTCTACGGCCTACCCGTTGATATCTACGCTATTGCTGAAAGTGGCGTGAGTCGCGGCATCAACGTGCAACTTACGACTGATGTTGATAGCTATGTGTTTGTGCTGACTGAAGAAGGCGACTTTGTAACCGAAGGTGACCGCAACCTACGCTTTGCGAGCACCCCAGGGCTTGGCTATGCGGTATTTGTAAGCGCCACCAATGAAGATACGCTGGGTGCATACAGCTTAAACGTGCAAGAGGTTGCCAACGAACCTGCGCAACTCGCTAGCGCCAACCTTGCTGAAGCCATTGCGGATACAATTGGTAAACCTGTCAGTGAACTTACCAAAGTTGATCTTGAAAGCCTGGTGTCGCTAGATGCTAGCTATTACGAGATTGATAGCATCAGTGGTTTAGAAGCAGCTGTGAATCTTGTTGAACTCAATTTATCTGGCAATAACTTTAGTGATTTGAGCCCACTACCCTTCCTGACATCATTGGAAGCCCTTAATCTAGAAGACAATGGCGACATTGAGGATTTACGTCCCCTAGCTGGGCTTGATAACCTCACCAGCTTAGGCTTAGGGGATAATTCCATCAGCGACTTACGTCCTTTGGCTGAACTGGAAAACCTCGAGCTCTTGAGTTTGTACAGTAACTTCCTCGAAGATATTTCACCTTTAGCAAGCCTTGCCAACCTCAATTTACTTGATCTCGAGGCGAACTTTATAAGTGATATAGCGCCGCTGTTACAAAGTGGACTTGGTGATAATGATGAGCTCTACATCAACAGTAACCCGCTCACGGGGGCAAGTATTAGCGTGCTAAACGTGCTGCGCGATCGCGGTGTATTTGTTGACTATGACGATCCTACGCAAGGCATTCCTGACGCTACTGACATCCAACTCTTGCGCTCAGCTGAAGAAGTTAGCGGCAGCCTTGGCGAGGGTGATAACGTCTTTGACGACGCAAGTTTTGCAGATTACTATCTGGTGCGTTCTGACCAGGATCAAAACCTCTACCTAGAACTTGACAGTGAGTTTGAAGGAGTACTCTTGGTGATTGCTGAAGGTGGCATTGTTGAATTTGCTGACATTCCCGACGATGATGGCTTACTCATCTTGCAGACGGAGATTAATGCAGACACACTCTACGTTGTGGCAGTCACCAGCTTTAGCTTTGAAGAGGGTGCCTACACGCTCTTTGCTG
>JBCCBI010000550.1:0-3172 GCA_039034155.1 Deinococcota bacterium
AGACAAAAGCTTGCAACTTGCTCACGAAGCAATTGAACTAACAAGATTGCGTGGGGCAAAATACTACGAAGCTCGAGCACTTGTAACCTTGGGACGCATCCACCTAGCAAAAGATGAGCTTGATGTTAGCTACAAACATTTAGCGGACGCAATTAAACTAGCTCGCTCACACATGGCGTATTCAACGCAACTAACGGCGCTTGCGTTTTTAGGTGAGCTAAATCTCAAACAAGAGCGGTATGAAACAGCGTATGGGTGGCTGAATCTTGTTCTAGAGCATGAATCAGCCGAGTTTTGGGTCAAAGAAAAAGCTCGAGAACTTATAGCTAATGTCGAGAAACCTCGAGATGGACATGCAGACAAAACTATCTCTGCTAAGTTGACGTTAGACCAAGCCGTTGCTGAACTTGTCTGACATAACTTGGCCAGTATCTCGAAACGCTAACATCAGGTTAAACTAACCCATGAGCATTACCATCACAGCAGCCACCCCAGCCGACTGGCCCGCCATCAAAGACATCTATTTAGAAGGCATTCAAACGGGTCACGCCACCTTTGAAACAGGGGATGACCTGCCATCTGCAGACGGTTGGTTTGCAGCTAAGCTTGATAACCTCAGCTTCAAAGCTGTAAATGATACGGGTGAAGTGCTGGGCTGGGTAGCGCTTTCGGGTACGTCTGACCGTTGTGTGTACGCAGGTGTGGCGGAGGTTTCTGTTTACGTGGCAAGTGCAGCCCGTGGGCAAGGTGTGGGGCGTGCGCTCTTAGCTCACGAGGTTGAGGCATCTGAAGATACAGGCTTGTGGACACTGCAAGCGGGTATTTTTCCAGAAAATACTGCTAGTGTGAGCTTGCACGAAAAACTGGGTTTTCGGATTGTGGGAACACGCGAAAAACTTGGTAAACTCAAAGGCGTTTGGCGGGATGTCTTGCTGATGGAGCGGCGCTCGAGCAACATTCTCTAGTCAATTTTGTGATGCTGTAAGATGATGACCTCGAGACTACCAGAAGCTCAATGTCTCTACCTGTTCAATACCTCAATATTCAAAAAATCACCTGATACCTTGCAACAACCTTGCCTAAGACCATCGTGCTAGCGTAGATAAATGGCACTACCTCCCCTCAATGACACCATCACCGCCATTGCCACCGCACCGGGGCAAGCTGCTGTGGGTATTGTGCGTGTTTCTGGCCCGGATAGTTTTGAGCTAGTGAGCAGTATGTTTGCGCCTGCCAATGGCAAGCATGTTGATGAGTTATCAGCAAACCGCGTTGTGTTTGGACACATTCATGATGGGGATGCAACGACGCGCGGCGATTTGGTAGATGAAAGTTTGCTACTCACCTTTCGCGCGCCCCATTCGTACACCGGGCAGGATGTGCTCGAGTTACAAACCCACGGCGGCCCAGCCGTATTACGCCGTGTGCTGGACATGTGCGTGGCGCGTGGTGCGCGGTTAGCTGGTCCGGGCGAATTCACGCTGCGTGCCTATCTTTCCGGGCGTATTGATCTGGTTCAAGCTGAGGCCGTACTTGCGATGGTGAACGCACAGTCGGAACGGGCTCGCCGCAACGCCAGCATGGGACTAAGCAAAGCGCTATCTGCCACCTTGCACGAACTTCAAACAACGCTTACGCAAGTTTACGGCAACATTCAAGCGGTGTTTGATTACCCCGAAGAAGGCGTGCCAGATGCAGCGTTTAGAGAGCCTATAGGACAAGTTATTCACAAAATTGACGGGCTTTTAGCGACCGCCAACGCAGGCAGGTTGATGCAGCAGGGAGCGAAGCTGGCGATTATTGGCCGGCCTAATGCAGGTAAATCGAGTTTGCTGAATGCACTTTTAGGATATGACCGCTCGATTGTTAGTGATACGCCGGGGACAACTCGAGATTATTTGGAGGCTGTGCTCGAGCTAGACGGTATTCCCATCACCGCAATTGATACGGCAGGTATTCGCGACACAGACGATTCAATTGAGGCGTCCGGCGTACGCGCTGCTAAAGACATTGCTCAAAATGCGGATGTAAGTCTGCTCCTCATCGACAGCAGTCAGCCACTCCGCGCTGAGGATGTGCGGTTGCTCAAAGACCTCATGTCTGAACGCAGTTTGGTGGTGGCGACCAAAGTAGATCTAGCTGCTGCTTGGGGATGCGATGACATTCACGCGCACAGTGCAGCTCTAGACTGCTTGTCGTTATCTATTGTAGATGAGACCACTGGCTTAGAAAATTTACGCAAACACGTGCGGGATAAGTTACTAGGTGATGCTAGCAGCAGCGAGTTATGGCTTTCCAGTGAGCGTCAAGCAGAGGTGCTCGCTACTGTCAAGACGTTACTTGAAAATGCCCTTGTTGCACCAGATGATCTAGCAGCACTAGATTTGGCTGATGCTCTGCAAGCACTCGCAAACCTCACCGGACGCAGTGAGATTGCGGAAGATGCTCTAGAACATATCTTTGCAAACTTCTGCGTCGGCAAATAGATGTAGCGGGTATTATCTTGTTAGTTACACCTACCACTAGCTCAAATAACGTCACAGACGACGGGGTTTAACAGACGACGGGGTTTATAGAGATACTAGTAGCAGCATCACCTTAACGCACAACTGATAATCTCATGGATTCCACGCTTGGAACAAGTTGTTGTTGATGTATGTGCGCAACTCAGCCCGTCCATAGACGGTAATAACTGTGTCAATTGTGTCACCTTCTTGTAGCAACTGGCTGATAGCTTCACGTTCGCCTCGGTCATCGCTCACGATGAGCTGGAACCCGTTTTCCTGGGACTGCAAAAAGCCGTAGTTGTTAGGGTCAAAGCGAATGGTAATGTTGCGCGCGTTGGCGGCATCTGCCGAAGGTGTTGGGAGTGGTAACGTGGGTGCGGCTGGGGTTGCCGCTGCCGTTGTTGGCGTAATGGTAGGAATTGGGCTTGCGTCAGCGTTAGTAGTAGTTGCAGTAGTTGTGGTGGTTCCAGTAGTTGCAGTGGCAGTATCTTCCGTGCCAGACGTGTTGGGGTTGGTTATGTCGTCACTGCTAGTGGGCTGCCCAAAAAATGCATCAAAGCCGGGTTGTAACCACAGCGGGGGGATGACAAATGATCCGACCTACGATGTGCAGCTGAAACTATGGCAAGCCTACAACCCGGAAAACTTTAGTGAAGATACGTTTG
>JBCCBI010000551.1:0-3159 GCA_039034155.1 Deinococcota bacterium
GGCCCAAGGTTGTCGTAAAAACGCTAATATACCCATACCGGGTAAGGGTATATTATTTATCTACATTTCCGCAAGAGAGTGATATTGGCATTGCTAATACAAACATCTGTTTGCAAATATCAACCTCAATAACTTAAGTACATTGCTGAGGTTGATATTTCACTCATCTCAACGTCATCTAGAAATTAGTGATGTAGGTCAGCTAGAACACGTTGCAGAGCTTGACGTTTAGCAGGTTCAAAGGTTGCCAGATCATGATGGATTTGAGTAATGCCTACAGTAAAGCCCGGATCTTCCAAAGCAATACAGCGCAACCAACCAGCGTGCACCTCGCAAGCGACAAACGAACGTAAGGTCACGCCAATACCCATACCCTCTTGGACAGCTAACCGCACTGCGGCGGGACCACTTACGACAACTATACGTCCCGGCGTTACTTGGGCTCGAGCCAAGTAGTCTTGCACCCGCTTGTACACACGGGAAATTGACGACGACAAAATTAAGGTTTCACCTTCAACACTTGTAAGGGGCAAATAAGCTTGTTTGCCAAACGGATCATCTTCTTTGACGAGTAAACAAATTTCATCTTCACCTACGCGGCTCGCCATAAGTGGTGGCGCGACATCTTTAGGCTCACCAAGGATGATGGCGGCATCTAAATCGCGTTGGCGTACGCTGTCAGTAAGCTGCTGAGAATAGCCTTCACTAAGTAAACTTTGCAAACTTTGCTGTTGATTATAATCGCGCTCAGCACGCAATAAAGGCACCGTAAAACGCGACACAAGGTGATGACTTAAGCCTAGTTTTAATTCGACTAAGCCGTGCTGAGCATCTCCTTTAAGGTAGCGGCGCGCTTGCAACAAGCTTTCAGCCACAGCACAGGCGTAGGGCAAAAGTTGCTTGCCAGCAGCAGTTAGGCGAATCCCATGGGGACTACGTTCGTAAAGTTCACGCCCTACAAGGGTTTGCAAACTCACAAGTTGACTACTCACAGCAGGTTGGCTGATGCCAAGCGCTCGAGCGGCTTCACTTACACTATTGAGTTGCGCAGCTTTACAAAATGCTAGCAAAGCTTCAGCTTTAAGACGTTGTGCCATGATGAGAATAGCTCCTTTTGTCAATGCCTCACGTGATGACTATCCCTAAGTTGATATCAACATCACTCGAGGCACAGTAAAACCATGTGACACCCTAACCCATCAGTATAAGTTATTTTTATCGGGACAAATATGATATTACGTTTTGATATATAAGGTATTGGCTTCTGTAATGTGAGGGTACGCACAAACATCCCGCAACTCTGTTAAAGATCAAATTCAAGGTCTGTATTCACTAAGTTAGCTAACAACATCTCTAGGGCAGGTACGTGCTATAAGTGTTTTTGATATTGGACGTGGCTAAGTAATTTGCCTAATACCAGGTGGGTGTATATTCTCGGATCATACGAAAGGAGAACCTATGTTCTTTAAACACTTTTACGATGAGGACTTAGCTCAGGGTAGCTACCTTATTGGTTGTCAAACAACAGGTGAGGCTATTGTGGTGGATGCTCGCCGCGATATAGCGGTTTATCTTGAAGAAGCAAGCCGTCAAGGGCTTAAAATTAGTGCTGTTACCGAAACCCACATTCACGCAGATTACTTATCTGGCTCACGTGAACTTGCCAACGCTACAGGTGCAACCCTATATTTGTCCGACGAAGGCAATGCTGACTGGAAATATAGCTTTGAAGGTGACAAGCTCTATCATGGATCACGTATTAAATTAGGTAATATTATTGTTGAGGCAGTTCACACGCCCGGACATACCCCCGAGCACTTATCTTTTTTAGTGACAGACGGTGCAGCAGCTAGCCAGCCCGGCTATTACTTGACCGGTGATTTTGTCTTTGTAGGTGATATTGGCCGCCCCGATTTACTAGACGAAGCTGCTGGTGGCATTGATACCCGTTTTGTGGGTGCCAAGCAACTCTTTGCTAGCTTGCGCGACCACTTTTTAACCCTGCCAGACTATGTTCAAGTATGGCCAGCACACGGTGCAGGCAGTGCTTGTGGCAAGTCGTTAGGCGCTGTTGCCAGCACCACTGTGGGGTACGAACGCAGTTTTGCGTGGTGGGCACCCTATATAGAACGTGGTGATGAGCAAGGGTTTACAGACGCGCTGCTAGCAGGTCAACCCGACGCGCCCCTTTACTTTGGGCGCATGAAAAAGCAAAATAAAGAAGGTCCTGCGCTACTGGGGGCGCGTGCTGACCTCCTCGAGCTATCCGTTCAAGATGTTCAGCAAGGGCTCGAGCAAAGCAGCCTCATCTTTGTAGACACACGCAATCGTGCTCGGCACCTTGATGCACATCCGGTAGGCGCGCTTTTTATTCCCTGGGGCAAATCATTTACGACTTATGCAAGCTACAGCATCTCACCTGAACACGACAATCGCCCTATTGTGCTACTGGCAGATAACCAAGTCATGGCCCACGCTATGCGCGACCGCCTTAGCTATGTTGGCATTGATAATGTACAAGGCTACTTAACCAGTACCCAAGGATTACCCTCTGTATCATCCGATGTACTCCCCGTCAAAGACATCAACCCCGAACAACAATTTGTGCTTGATGTGCGTACCGCCAACGAACATCAGACCGGACACCTACCTAACGCAAAGCAACTTCATGTAGGGCGCGTTATTTACAACCTAGACACGCTACCTAAAGACAAGATGGTGGTTGTGCATTGCCAAACAGGTGGACGTGCCACGGTTGCCGCCAGTGCCTTACGTGCAGCGGGTTATGACAAAGTTTATGAGCTCGAGGGCAGCTATGAAGGTTGGTTAGCCCAGCAACCTGAAACTGCCTCAGCGTAACGTCATTGCCCTGTAGTGTCATTGCCGCGTAGTGTCATTGCCCTGTAGTGTCATTGTCCTAACGAATGAGGTTCTACTTGGCACCTCAACACTTTACGGCCTCGAGCGACGAGGTTTAAACATCTTCACACAAACCTGATAGCTACCAGATTCCCTTAGTAGACCTCCGGCGAAAGTCAAGGACTAACTAGATCAAGGTTGTAAAGCGCAGCGATGAGGGTAAGCCTTAACGCAAAGCGACGCCGTCGATGACGATAGGTTTCTTTCAAGACCCTGAAGACTTTGAGCCTACGGATGACA
>JBCCBI010000552.1:0-3143 GCA_039034155.1 Deinococcota bacterium
CCTCTACAAGATTGAAATCTGCCTACGCTATCAAACTGTAGTTGATGCCTCGCGGGGCGTTTATCTGCATGGTTGTATAACGTTATCGTACCGCATCTGAACAGCGTGGTTTGCGTCTGTGAGACGGTTGATGGTGATGTTGACATCCTCTATACACGGAGGTTGTCAAGCGTGTGGGTGTTGCAGCATGACGTAAGGCTCGAGGCAAGTTGAAATAAAGATCCTAAGCCAAAAAAGAAGAACAGGCGTTAACCTGTCCTCGACGATCAAAGTGCAAATGTTGTAAGGCTATCAAGCCCAGCGTTTTAACCTAATGCTGTAAACGGCGCGATTCTTGCAAAAAGTAAATATATGTGCTGTTATCTGGTGCTAGGCTCACAGCTTCACTATAAGCATCGGCAGCACCCGTGTAATTGCCAGCCTCAAACGCAGTGCGTCCAAGCCATGCCCAGGCTTCAGCATATTCTGCATTCAGGGTGGTGGCGTTTCTGAACATGTCGCGGGCGCTGCTCATATCACCTTGGTTGTAGTGGTTGACGCCGTTGCGAAAGGCGTTGGCAGCTTCAATTCCAAAAATGGCTTGGTCACTAGCAAGCGTTAAAAAGTAAGAAGCGCGGCTGTCGTTAGGGTTGAGGTTGAGAACTTGCTGCCAAAACGGCACAGCGTCTTGGGGACGCCCCAAGTCAAGGTAAATCTGCCCAAGCGCAGCATAAGCTTCAATCCCACCAGGGACAATGCCAATCACCTGCTCATAAAAACTAGCAGATGTCACCAAGTCACCGCGGTTGTAGTAGTCATAGGCAAGTTGGTTGCCAGCCTCAGTTAAATAGGTGAGGGCAGTGGCGTCCAGCGTGCCACCCGCCGTGATGTAGGCGTTCCACGCTTCCCAGGCAGGTGCGTACCAGCGGGTGATGGTGTAAATTTCTGCTAAAAAGCGCAAGGGTTCTGGGTGGCCAGGTGCTAAACCTTCAGCTTCTTGCCCGTGAAACATGGCGTCTTGCCAGAGAGGCAAGTTGAGGTAGTGCTCGCTGTAGGTGTCCAAGGCTTCAAGGGCAGCTTCGCGGCCGCTGTCTAGAGCCTCCAAAGCAGCCTCACTTAGGCCAAGTTCAACGTTATTTTGGATGTTATTTGGAGTGACAAGTGACGGGGTGCGTTGGGCGCTTACTGCTGGGATAAGTAAGCAACTTAGCAAGATAAACCAAAGGCGTAGGGTCATGGCTGCCTCTTTTCTAAATGGGTTTAAGAATGATTCAAAAGGTGGCTCGAGGCGTGTTCATCCACATATGAATGACGATGTACCTTTACCCGCTTGATAGGACACAACCAAGAAACACCTTGTCAGGTGTCATATTAGCCAGAGTCAATATACTCTTGCTAACAGGAATGTCTCACATTGCTGGTTCAAACGGAAGCTGTGATATTTCTAACAAAAAACCGCCAAGGTGCTGGCGGTTTAGGGTTCATCAGCTTATTCAGGTGAATTTAGGTAAAACTGTAACTTTTAGGAATAACTACGACCCCTTTGTCGGTCACGGTAAGGCCGCGAGCGCGGTCATCGTCTAGGTTGATGCCTATGTCTGTACCTTCGGGAACTTCAACGTTTTTGTCGATGATGGCATTACGAATATTGCAGTGTCTGTTGATGGTGACATCATCAAAAAGCACGGAGTTTTCAACCACGCTATAGCTGTTGACCCGGGTGCGTCTCGAGAGAAGCGACTTGCGAATAGTCCCCCCAGAAATAATCACCCCGCCAGCAACTAAGCTGTTAAAGGCTTGTCCACGGCGGTCACTTTCTTCGTGTACAAATTTAGCTGGTGGCGAAAACTCACTAGACGTGCGCAGCGGCCAGTCGTTGTTGTAAATATCAAACTCGGGTTGCGCAGCGACTAAGTCCATGCTGGCTTCCCAGTAGCTATCTAGCGTTCCTACGTCACGCCAGTAGGTGTTGGGACCACTTTGTCCGGGAATAGGGTTTTGTGCAAAGTCGTAAGCTTGCAGTTTGTAGCCTTCTTGAAGTGCGTAGGGCAGCACATCTTTACCAAAATCATGTGATGACTCTGCGTCTGCAGCATCGTGCTGAAGGAGTTCTGACAGTGCGTCAGCATTAAAAATATAGTTCCCCATCGAGGCTAGTGCCATGTTGGGGTTATCTGGCATAGGGTTGGGATTATCTGGCTTTTCTTGAAATTCGGTAATTTGATAGTTGTTGTCGACTTGTAGCACCCCAAAGCGGGTCGCATCCTGCACGGGTGTTGGATAAGCAGCAATAGAAACATCTGCCCCAAGTTCCATATGGTACTGAATCATGTGAGAGATATCCATTTTATAGATGTGGTCACCACTAAAGATAGCTACAAAATCAGCTTCTTGGCCGCGGATAAGGTGGATGTTCTGGTAGATAGCGTCAGCAGTGCCACGGTACCATTCGGCCCCAAGCTCTTCGTACAGGTACATTTGGGCAGGGGCGAGGGTAATAAAATAATCACTTAAAAAACTCCCAAAACGCCAATTGCGTTGAATATGCTCGGTGAGCGATTGCGCTTTAAATTGCGTTAGCAAGTACATGCCGTAAATCTCAGAATTAATCATGTTGTTCAGCGCAAAGTCAATAATGCGGTACTTGCTACCAAACGGTACAGCTGGTTTGGTACGTTTCCACGTAAGGGGGTGCAAGCGCGTACCTTTGCCGCCTGCTAAGACCATGCCAAGTGTTTTAGGTTTACGAGCCATACGCGCCTCCTGAGGCAAGTGTTTAGTGTCACATAGCTTGATGCTAGTTGCATATGTCAATCATAGAGTACTCAAAACATCTCTAAATTGTTCCAATATAAGCTATATTCTTAAATATGCTGTTTCCAAATACGTCATGTCTGTGACGAATAAGCAGACCATAACCTTGCATGTACTTAGCAGCCTTAAGTACATGTGTACTGCCGTCACAAGTAGAAGCTTAGCTGGTTGAGCGCCGACGTTTCGTCGCCGGCCGCTCGCCGATCATGTCACCCTCATCATCTTCGTCGTCGATGTCAGTCAGAGCGGCGAGCAGACTCGCGGCGTGTCCAAGCGCCGGATCGTCGCGCAGGTCAGCATGGTTGCGTAGCAGCGCGACGGTTGCCTCCGCAACGGCGCGACGGGCTTCG
>JBCCBI010000553.1:0-3102 GCA_039034155.1 Deinococcota bacterium
CACCCCATCGCCAAAGAACAAGCTCTGAGTAAACAATTGCTCATTGTACCCGACGGTATTTTAGGCTACATCCCTTTCGATCAAAACATCATGGTGGCGCTATGTTGTAGCATTTGGACGTACAAACTTACCCTGACCAGGCTGACCCGTCACCTGGCCGTCTGCATAGACAGTTTGACCAGCAAGTAAGGTACGTAGCACCTGCCCTTGGAAGGTTTTACCGTGCGAGAAGTACTCTGTATCGCGTGACTGGCTCACAAGGTTGTTGCGGTCAATCGTTGTACTAGCTTGAGTGTCAACCAAAATAAGGTCGGCATCTGATCCTACGGCAATGACACCTTTTTGCGGGTAAATGCCAAAGCGTTTGGCACCATTGGTGCTGATGAGATTGACAGCTTGCTCGAGCGTCACCTTGCCTTTAGCAGCTGCGTCCAACATGCCAATGACCAACGTCTCTACGCCAGGATGACCGGGCGGTGCCGCCCAAATATCTGTTTTAGCTTTTTCTTTTTCGGCAACTGTAAACGGTGAGTGGTCTGTCGTTACTGCCATTAGTGTA
Organism: Deinococcota bacterium; assembly: GCA_039034155.1. GTDB lineage: Bacteria > Deinococcota > Deinococci > Deinococcales > Trueperaceae > JBCCBI01. Next base: position 560 of record JBCCBI010000553.1, read on the forward strand.
CCGTTTGCAAGGGCCTTCCAGAGGGCTGCTTGATCGTCTTTAGTGCGTAGCGGAGGGTTAATTTTGGCATAAGCACCGTAGTCCTCGAGGGCTTGTTCGGTGTGCTGTAAGTACTGCGGGCAAGTTTCCCCGGTCACATCCATGCCGGTGTACTGAAAGCGGGCAATGGCATTGACAGCGTGCCTCGAGGTCACGTGGGCAATGTGCAAGCGCGCATTAGCATCCTCATTCATCGTGAGTAATTTGGCAATTGCCAGCGCTTCCACAACCGGCGGGCGCGATTCGCCGTGGCTTTTAGCATCGTTTCTGCCAGTAGCAATAAGTTTCTGGCTAAAGTGCTGCAAAAGTGGATTGCTTTCAGCGTGAATGACTGTCACCAAGGGCGTTTCAGCGATAAGTTTAAGCGCTTCGTACTGCTCACCTTCATCAGGTAAGCACAACCCCACAAATTCATCGTCGCGGCCTTTGGGGGCAGCCGTTGTAAAAATCTTAAAGCCGATGGCGCCTAAATCCACCATGCCCTTAACATCGGCCGGGTTAAGTGTGCCGGGTGCCCCGTACAGTCCAAAGTTGACAACGGCATTTTTAGCAAAAAGATCGCGACGAGACGCAAAAATCTCTGGCGTGGCACAGCAGGGTTTAGAGATAGGCATCTCAAACAAGGTTGTTACCCCACCAGCCGCAGCCGCAGCAGTTTCTGAGGCGACCGTGCCACGCTCAGGATAGGCAGGCGCACGCACGTGAAAGTGAATATCAATGGCACCGGGAAGAAGCGTTTGCCCACGTGCGTCAATACGCTCACGCACGTCTACCTCATGTCGCTGGCTAGGTGCGAGTAAGGCAGCAATTTTGCCGCCATTCAGAGCAACATCAACTTGCTGCCCACCATTGGGAGTCATGACTATTGCACCTTCAATAAGCGTGTCGTACATGCAACCTCCTAAGATTTTGAGATAATGTGTTGCAACGTAATCATCTTGTGTAAGACAGTCTGTGTAAGACAGTTGAGCCGTAAGACATTTATGTGAACTCGAGCGTGGACATCATTACGCAATTTATACACGGATGAATAATGATAGATGATGTATACACCTATCTCATCCTGCGTTTGGATGAGACTAGGGTATGTATTAAGGTTCGAGTGATGCAGTCAATTTATCATACTGTCTGCAGTTAACAGTTTACCGCATTCGTCATCTTAGGATTGCTGGATACAAATGTCTGTATTGGTATGTCCGTGGATATGACGATAAAGACGATTAAGTTTACAGGTCGAGGGGTCCTGTACGGTACTCTTCAGGGATTTCGTCGGGCTTGTAGACCTGCATGAGTTCTACACCTGCGCCGGGTACGTCGTCGTTTTCTAAAAAAGCAACCCAGCCTTCGGGATGCTCATAGCGCCCTTGAATACCGCAGTTAGGGCAGATGGTGTCATCTGTGACGTTAGCTTGCCATGCGGTGATGTCCTCGGCATCATTTGAAATACGGCAACTTTGGGCGCGCATGGTAGCACCTTGGTTAAGGGCATCTTGTACGGTTTGTTTGAGGTTGTCAACGGTGTAGCAAATATGATGAATGCCTTCACCATGCTGGGCAATGTGTTGGGCATAGCGTCCATCTGGCTCGAGCGACTGCACCAGTTGATACTGCACGTCACCGACCATAAATACAGCTGTTTTTTGCTTGGTGACGTCAGAGACTTTGACGGCAGCATCATGACCTGCGCCCAGCGTCTGTTGGTAGCGGGCGAGGGCAGCCTCAGCATCTTTGACCGCAATGGCAATGTGTTTAATTCCGGTAATCATCAATTCCCCCTAAAGTACATCTGGTGCACTTGATTCTGGCTCGAGCGCGTAGTTTGCCATAATCCGTGCAGCGTATTCAATCCCCTGTAAATAGCGGTCAATGGGCATATTTTCGTTGGGTGCGTGTAAGTTATTGTCCGGCGCACCAAAGCCAGATAGCACCGCCGGATGCGGAATGTGCAGCATGATGATGCCCTGAATGGACACGCCGTGCACAACAGGTTGGGTACCAAAGGTTTCCTCGGCAGCTTTGAACGTGGCCTGGCTAATGGCCGCGCGGCTCGAGACCTTGTATGGATTTTTCCGGGCGTTATGGACAATCACCTCAATATCCTCAAAATCGTGTTTAACAAGGTGTGCTTTGAGTTTGTCCAGTTGCACGCTGGGTTCTAAGTTGGGCGGGCAGCGGAAGTCTAGCTTCGCCATCGCCTCAGCTGGCACAATGGTCTTGGAACCTTCGCCTGTGTAACCCGCAGATAACCCGCAGATGTTGGCACTAGCGCCGTAGTGGGCGCGTTTAAGCAGTTCCAAGTCGTCGTCATGACTTAAATGCGTGGCCCCAAGTTGGCGTTTGTACTCGTCGCGGTCAAACCAAGCAGCTTCCTGCTTTAAGAACTCGAGGTCGTCGGCATCTGGCTCGAGCCAGTCGTCATACCAACCTTCAATGAGCACCTGACCCGTGTCGACGTCAAACAAGCTGTTGAGTGCCTTAACCAGCCGCCAGACGGGACTCTTGAC
>JBCCBI010000554.1:0-3087 GCA_039034155.1 Deinococcota bacterium
AGGGGCGTCTAGTTGAACGTAATGTCCGGCATTCTCAATATTTCTAACATTGCTGTTGGGAAATGCAGCACCAAATTCAAAGCTAAGTTCTTCGGTGAGGTAAGGATCGTCTACACCAAAAATGACTGTTACTGGACCGTCAAATGCAAGACTACCCCCACCTTGAAAAAACTGGATGGTGCGCGCTTCAACCTCGGCACTTAAAAAACTGTTCATTTGAAAAAAGGCTGGCAGGATACCAGGTGCAAAGTTGACAAAAAGTGGGGTGTAAATTTCGCGTGCGTCGTCGTTAGAATGAAAGCGCCCGACTTGTTCTTCAACCATAGCTTGCGCAAATGTGGGATATTGAAGTGCTATTGTCACCATGTATTCACGACTATAGCGCGCTTCTTGCGAGCCAAAAATGAAGATACCCTGAGGTGGGAACAAATTTTCGCTGCTAAAGTAAACACTGTTGAGAATTACCATATGCTCTACGCGATCTGGGTTGGCAATTGACCAGTCAATAACGGGGAACGCAGATAGATCGTGTGCAACTAAGACAACCTGCTCCGTACCAAAGTAGTCAACCACCACGTCAAGGTCACGCAATAGGCTACCCGTATCATAAATGTGCTCATCTGTTTGAGGATTTTCAGGGTCAGCGGCTGCAACTGGTTTATCTGAACGCCCCCAGCCAAGGTGGTCAAAGGTGATAATGCGGCGCTCCTCGGCAATAAAAGGCACGATGCCATCAAAGAGGTGCAAGTTATCAGGAAACCCGTGTAAGGCAATCACAGGTGTAGTATCAGCGTCAAAACTGGGACTGTCAGGATTGCCAAATTCACGTGCATGAAGCATGAACCCATCACGTTCAATTTCATGAATGGTGTGAGGGTTAGCGGCTAGAAAGGCAGCATCGTACTCAGCAACGTAGTCACTGTAATCAAACTCGAGCTGCGCCAAACTCCACCCAAAACTCATCACCAAAACTAATGTCATCAATCTTTTCATTGTCTACTCCTAGCGAATTTACATGTATATACATGCTTGTGTTAAAAAAAACTTATTTGATAGTGCTCTCTTTAGAAAGCGCGGCTAATTTATTTCCTAGCGTTAAAATCTGCTTGATGTCGTCTTCACTTAGATGCGCCCAGATGTGTTCTTGGGCAGCCAGCCAGAGCGGATAAGCATCATCGAGGGCTTGTTGACCCTGGGCAGTCACAATTAACTGTCGTTTGCGGCGATCTTTAAGCTTCTTAAACTGGATAAAGCCTGCCTGCTCGAGCAACTTCACACTGCGGGTTACGGTAGTTTGATCCATCACTAAGTAGTCGCTAAGGGTACTAACCGTGCACTGTGGCATAGCAGCAATTGTTGATAACAGAGTGAACTGCGTCCCCTGCAATACTGAATCATGCATCGCGTCAGCATAAAAGCTAGTGATGAGCCGACTGGACTGACGTAAGCTAGCATGAACACAATGACGTCTATTAGTTTTGTTGAGGTCTTGTGTGTCCATCGCTAAGTTAGATAACTCTCCTTTCATGTGAGATTGAACATAAAAACATGTATCTACATATATTTGTTGAATTTACTTGGATATGCTGTGAGCTAAATCACAATTGATACTTATAGGAACGCTTAGAAACCAACCTCGTACTGCACGCTCAAACTAAACTCCGCTAGTCCCAGCACGTCCGCTGTATCTCCCCACACACTGCGCGCGGTGACATCAATATCTCCAAACGGAAGGGCTAGGCCTGTATCAAGTGAAAGACGGTAATTTGGGGCATCTGTGCGGAAGGGTTCCACTGCAGCCTCGAGCGCATACCCAAGCGGCAACAAACCAGGTCGGTCTTCAATACGCACACGCACGCCAGGGTTAAAACTACCTGTGTCAAAACCATCATCTGCAGCTAACCAACTGCGACCTAACCATACCGAGGCGGTGATGACGGGTAAGCCGCGCCGCGCTAGTTGATATTCCAAACCGCTGGCTAAGTAACCTTGATCGCCGTCTGGGTGCAGGTCGCCCTCGAGCAACGCCCCAACATTATCTGTACTAATAAAGCGCCGCCAGCTCACGCCAGCTTGCAGGTGTCCGCCAAAGCCGCTATCTGTCAGGTAAATAAGCGTGGGTTCAGCCGAGGCAATCAAAAACCGTGACAAGCGGTAGGTGGCCCCAAACCGCAGCCCCAATGCAACTTCATCCTCGAGCAAAGTAGGTGAGTAGTGTGGGCGGGCGGTACTGGCTAGCTCACGGCTGTCAAACACCACTGGATGCGCGTTGTAGGCAAATAAACTGAGGTTGGCACCTACTGGCCCTAGCGTGCCGCGTGCCCCGAGGGTCACAAAGCCGTCTAAGTCAGTTGTGATGCCCGTTTCACCAGCTAACTGCACGTTACCTAAGGGGCCAAAGGTCGTCCGTCGTGACGCGTTAAACGTAAGTGCTAGACTCTCCCAAGCTGTTTCCGCGCGTGCGCCGATCGTCCAACCAGACAGCTCGAGGTCATTTAAACTTATGGCGATGCCAAAGCCATCGTCAGCTGTAGCTTGGCCGTTTTGCTCGAGCAGCGTTGTTGCAACTGCCACCTCCTGCGCGCTAGCAAATGTTAGCAACACGCAAAAGCTGAATATAAAAACGGTTAGATGAGTTTGCCAACGTGATGATACGCCAAACTGAGTCACACTCGGTTGTATCACAGACAAGGCGCTATTGTTGAAACTATTCACACACCTTTAACTGCTGACCTCTAACTGCTGACCTCGAGGTGAAGCATGTTATCAGGGCTTACGGGTTGCTGACACGCGCTTGTTAGGTTACAAAAATAAGGTCTGTTTGGTTTTGCGAGTGGTTGTGTATGGGTGAGTCTCGAGCCTCAGTTAACTCTAGGTATATACCAATAATCATCAAGATGCTTAACCAAACTCCTAAATCAGCTGCTTTCATTAGTGTGCTCAATGCTGTAAGCCTCAATGTTGTAAGCCTCAATGCCGTAAGCCTCAATGCCGTAAGCCTCAATGGTGTGAATGGTGTGTTAGACATGTGCGAACAACGACAACTTGCTAAGCATGGGTATCATATTGAGGTGTCACTTTTGTGTG
>JBCCBI010000555.1:0-3070 GCA_039034155.1 Deinococcota bacterium
TACACACCTATTTGTGGCAGGCAAAGACGGTCAGCGTGATGATGTGGTGTGGGGCTTTGATAAGCTGGAGGACTACCACCAGCACAACCACAGCATCTATTTTGGCGCAACCATAGGGCGGGTTGCTAACCGCATGGGTGGCGCGCAGTTTACGCTGGACGACACTACCTACCAGCTTAGTCAAAATGATGGTGCCAATCATTTACACGGCGGTGAGGTTGGCTTTAACCGAGTTGTCTGGCAGGCACATACCCAAGAAACAGCGGGCGGACCCGAAGTGACTTTACAGCACGTCAGTGAAGCTGGCGATCAGGGTTACCCGGGACAGCTCGAGGTTAGCCTGCGCTATAGCCTCAATCATGATGGACACCTGCGACTGGACTATCATGCACTCACAGACGAACCAACGCCTGTGAACTTGACCCATCACAGCTATTTCAACTTGGCTGGTTCGGGCACAATTGACGCGCACACTATGCAAGTTTTTGCGGATCACGTTTTGGATGTGGATGTTGGGCTTATCCCAACTGGAAGATTACTAGATATTACAGGTAGCGCCCTCGACCTACGCACCCCCAGCGTCTTAGGTAAACACCTTCACCACAAAGATGTCGCAGCAGTAGGCGGTATTGATCATTGTTACGTTCTGGCAGGTGACGGCCTCAAACGGGCTGCGCTCGTCTGGCATGAGGCTAGTGGGCGGCGGCTCGAGGTTGTGACCGATCAGCCAGCGATTCAGGTGTATACCGGAAATTTTTTAGATGGTATTACAGGTAAACAAGGGCGCACGTACAACCAGCACAGTGCGTTGTGCTTGGAAACCCAACACTACCCGGACAGCCCCAATCACTTGTACTTCCCGTCTATCATCTTGCAACCGGGTGCGCGCTACAGCCACACGACGATTTACAAGTTTTCGACCCAATGATGTTTCGAATGAGGGTCGAGGTCTCGAGCTAACTTTAGGGAGATGTTAGCTCGAGCTGCTTGACAGGCTGAGCTTGTCCTTTAGAATAGGTAGAACATTACAGTTACGGATTCACGCTCAAGTAGTTCGATGGTTGCTTGTCAACAATAATGTGAACAACATCAAGCCTGAGTCGTTATCACGTTGTAAGACAATGTTAGTTACTACATCAACTAACGCCCGTTAGTAAACCGATATTTATATGCTAACGACACAACAACCTATTAATAATGGTGTTTGAGCTGACATGCGGGCGTCCTCGCCCTGGGAAGGATGAATATGCACCTTGCTGCACTTGTAGGACTTGCTGGACTCACCGCCACCTTGGTTGCGGCAGAAGTAGCTGCACAACAGTGCCCTAAACGTCAGCGGGCGGTTGTCACTGTAGGCAAACGTCATCCTCACAAACAGCGGACACGCAAGCATCATTCCTAGCATCATCTAAATCTTTATCCTAAGGAAACTTCATGACAAAAAAATTACGCTCGGGCGCCTGGTTTGGCAAGCGCGATAAAGACGGCTTTGCCCACCGCTCGTGGATGAAAAACCAAGGCCTACCCGACGATATGTTCGATGGTCGTCCGGTGATTGGCATCTGTAACACGTGGTCGGAACTTACACCTTGTAACGCGCATTTTAGGGATATTGCCGAGCGGGTGAAGCGGGGTGTGCTCGAGGCGGGTGGCTTTCCCGTAGAATTCCCCGTGATGTCCTTGGGTGAAACTAACTTGCGCCCAACCGCCATGCTCTTTCGCAACCTTGTCAGTATGGATGTTGAGGAATCTTTACGAGGCAATCCGGTTGACGGCGTGGTGCTCTTAGTAGGTTGTGATAAAACTACGCCTGCCTTGCTCATGGGTGCAGCTAGTTGCAACTTCCCGGCCATTGCCGTGTCCGGCGGACCCATGCTCAACGGCAAGTACAAAGGGCAAGATATTGGCTCGGGTACCGACCTATGGCGCTTTGCTGAAGACCTCAAAATTGGCAAGATGAGCATGGCGGAGTTTGCTGAAGCAGAAGCCTGCATGTCGCGCAGTCCCGGCCACTGTATGACGATGGGTACAGCGTCCACGATGGCCTGCATGGTCGAATCATTGGGTGTAGGCTTACCCCATAACGCAGCCATTCCAGCGGTCGATTCACGTCGTAAAGTCCTTGCACAAATGGCCGGGCGACGTATTGTTGACCTCGTTAAAGAAGATATTACGCTCAAAGATATTTTGACGCGCGAAGCCTTTGAAAATGCGATTCGCATCAATGGTGCGGTAGGTGGGTCTACTAACGCGGTGCTTCATCACATCGCTATGGCGCGGCGTATCGGTATTGACATGACCTTGGACGATTGGGACAGGCTCGGTAAAGACGTGCCGACCCTCGTTGACTTGATGCCCTCGGGCCGTTTTTTGATGGAGGATTTCTACTACGCGGGCGGGCTACCTGCGGTGATTCGCACGTTGGGTGAACAGGGACTCCTTCACAAAGATGCCCTTACCGTCAACGGTCACAGCATTTGGGACAACTCTAAAGATGCTCCTAACTACAATACCGAGGTCATCCGCCAGATTGACAACCCACAGACTGAAAATGGTGGTATTGCCGTGCTACGCGGTAACTTAGCACCGCGCGGGGCCATCCTCAAACCCTCAGCAGCATCTCCTGAACTTATGAAGCACCGCGGGCGGGCGGTGGTGTTTGAAACCATTGAGGATTACAAAGCGCGCATCAACGACCCCAATTTAGACATCGACGAAACCTGCATCATGGTGCTTAAAAACTGCGGTCCCAAAGGCTACCCCGGTATGGCCGAGGTGGGCAATATGGGCTTGCCACCCAAGGTGCTCGAGCGCGGCATTACCGACATGGTACGCATTTCAGATGCGCGTATGAGCGGCACGGCCTACGGCACTGTAGTACTGCACTGCGCACCCGAAGCAGCGGCTGGTGGTACGTTAGCGCTAGTTCAAGAAGGCGACATGATTGAGCTAGACGTTCACGCCCGCACGCTGCACCTAGACGTAACCGATGCAGAGGATCATCACCCGCGCCCTGAGCAACGACATCCTGCACGGGATCACGCGCGCGGCTGTCCTCCGCTTTGCCGAA
>JBCCBI010000556.1:0-3065 GCA_039034155.1 Deinococcota bacterium
CTTGCAGCTCTAAAAACTGCCCAATACGGCGTTCACTTTTGCCGTGACCGTATAGCGGTGCTGTGTCATAGTAGCGGATACCGCCTTCCCAAGCGGCTTCAAAACAGCCCCTCGCTTGCTCCTGAGACACGTTGTCGTAAAGACTGCCCAGTGGAGCCGTACCTAAACCATATTGACTGATGACGGCCTTCGTGTTGCCAAGTTGACGGGTTGGAATATCGCTCATGCTTGTCTCTCTTTCATGCAAGTTGCAAGGGGAAGTTGGGGTGTAAGGGCAAGTTATACGGTCGTCACGCTGTTAATAAGCGTACCGATGCTTTCGATGCTGATGGTGACAATGTCGCCCGCTTGTAAGCTAAAGGTATCGTCTGGAACAATGCCTGTACCCGTAAGTAAAATAGCGCCGTGGGGAAAGCGGTTCGATCTGTAGAGGTAGTGAGCTAGCGTCTCGAGCTTCCTGTGAAGTTGCCCCGTAGAGATTTCGCCGTTAGCAACCGTCTCACCGTCTCTGCTGATGTTTAGCGAGATAACAAGATTCATAGGATCGTCAATTTCATCTGCTGTGACGATGACTGGACCAAGTCCCAAACAGCGGTCATAGACCTTCGCTTGTGGCAAATACAACGGGTTTTCACCTTCAATATCCCTCGAGGACATGTCGTTACCTATGGTATAGCCAACAATAGTACCTTTGAGGTCCAGTACAAGGGCCAGTTCAGGTTCAGGTACACTCCAGCTTGCATCCTGGCGAATACCCACAGCCCCGCCGTGCCCCACGGCTCTATTGCGACTTGCTTTCAAAAATATCTCCGGGCGCTCGGCATCATAGACGCGGTTATAAACTTCTTGCCCTTGCGACTCACGCGTGCGGGCATCACGTGAACGCGTGTAAGTTACGCCAGACGCCCACGCTTCTTGACTTTGCAAGGGCGGTAAATAGGTTGTCGTATTAGTATCTTGACCACTGCTGATGACCTCATCTATGACGCCATCTACGACATCTGCAACGGGTACAAGTGGCCCGCCAGTTGCTTGGTTTATAGAGAGTTCAAAATGACCTGACGCCAACAGACCGTCCAAAGATTGATGCAGCTCGAGCCACATACCATCTTGTTCTACTGCCCACTGCGGTTTGCCTTGGTAGTTGAGGCAGGCTATTTTCATATAGACCCTTTCAAGAGGTAAATAGATTTATGTTGAGGAAAGCATAACGCCATTATCACCACCTGAGCATCATCAACCTAAGCATCATCAACCTCATTATTAATGTTGAGCTAGCATCTGCAAATGCATCCAAATGGAAAAACAAGTTAGATGAGATAAGTAGTAATCGAATTTTGCAAGCTCGCGTGCAGCATAGTTGCGCCACCTCTAAGACGAATGATTGAGCGTGAATTGTACCGCAATTATAAGCTGCTAATGACACCTAAACGTTGCTTCGCGCGGATTCATACAAGTTCATGTAAAGGGTCTACCAGCAGTGTCATCGCAGCGTCAAAAAGGGGTACTCAAAAGTACCTTAAATATGCTATAATAACTCGTTTGGGACGAGGCTAGTATGCTCTGACTCGAGCATCTCATAAGCATCCTACAGAGGAGGCACTTTTGAACGAGGGACGTGTTATTCCGGTAACCATTACCGACGAAATTAAAACCAGCTTTTTGAACTACGCCATGACGGTCATTGTCGACCGGGCCCTGCCCGATGTACGCGACGGCCTCAAGCCAGTTCAGCGGCGCATTCTCTACGCCATGTACCAAGAGGGACTGTTTAGTAACAACAAACACGCTAAATCAGCTTCTGTCGTGGGTGAGGTGATGAAAAAGTACCACCCCCACGGCGATGCCGCCATTTACGATGCCATGGTACGCATGGGGCAAGACTGGAACATGCGTTATATGCTCGTTGACGGTCAAGGTAACTTTGGCTCTATTGACGGCGACCCACCTGCAGCTCACCGCTACACCGAAGCACGCATGAGCGCGCTAGCTGAGGCAATGCTTACCGACATTGACAAAGAAACGGTTGATTTCCGCGTCAACTACGACGACACGACCGAAGAGCCTGAAGTTCTGCCGGCAGGTCTGCCTAATTTGATCATCAATGGTGCTTCTGGGATTGCTGTGGGGATGGCCACCAACTTGGCACCCCACAACTTGTCTGAGGTTATCGACGGACTACTTGCCCTCATCGACAAACCTGAGATGACAACTGACGAAATTATGAAGTACGTCAAAGGCCCAGATTTTCCCACCGGCGGCGTAATGAGCCAAACGGGTATTCGTGACGCTTTTGAAACCGGACGCGGCAGCATTCGTGTGCGGGCTAGCGTGCGCATTGAAGAACGCAACAACCGCACGTCGATTGTCATTAACGAAATTCCGTATCAGGTCAATAAAACCTCGCTCATTCAAACCGTGGCCAACTTGGTGCGCAACAAGCGCATTGAAGATATCGCCAAATACCGCGATGAGTCCGACCGCCAAGGCATGCGTATTGTGTTTGAACTGAAGCGCAACGCTCACCCTGAACTGGTGCTAAATCAGCTTTACAAATACACGCAGCTACAATCCACGTTTAGCGTCAACAACGTAGCCATTGTTGACGGCTCACCCAAGGTGCTCTCGCTCAAAGACATGATGCGTTTGTACCTCGAGCACCGCACCGATGTGGTGACGCGGCGCAGCCAATTTGAACTGCGTAAAGCCCAAGAACGCGCCCACATTTTAGAGGGCTACCTCAAAGCACTTGACGTGCTAGATGAAGTCATCACGCTTATTCGCAATTCACCAGACGGGCCTACTGCACGTGCTGGATTGGTTGCTACGTTCGACCTTAGTGAGATTCAAGCGCAAGCTGTGCTGGACATGCGTCTGCAGCGCTTAACTGGTTTGGAACGCGAAAAACTTCAAAATGAATACACTAGCGTGCAAGCAGACATCGAACGCCTTACCGCTATTTTGGAAAACGTAGAGGAACTGCGCAAAGTCATCAAAACCGAATTACGAGACATTAAAAAGCGCTTTGGTGACGAACGCCGTACCCAGATTAGTAGCGACCTCGA
>JBCCBI010000557.1:0-3062 GCA_039034155.1 Deinococcota bacterium
CAGTAAGGCAATGGCAAGTCCTAACAAAACTTGAAACGGCAGCACGGTTCCTAAGAACGCAAACGTACGACCTAACGAGCCCCAGAAGGTGGCATCACTAAAAACTTGGGCATAGTTACTCAGCCCAGTAAAGCCAAAGCCCAAGTTGGGTTTGGTGAGTTCGTATTGTCTAAACGAGATACTAAGTGCAAACAGCAGCGGGTAAATACCAACTGCCAACAATGTACACACTGCAGGCAGCAAGAATGTCCAAGTTATCCAACGTGTACGCCACATGATGATGGATTACCTTCCAGAGAGTATTTTGATAGAAATAAAAAACAAGACCAATGTCTCAAAAGCCATCTTGTAAATGTTGTTTTACTTGATAGATGATGTTGTCTTAAACGTCAGTGGATTTGTATTAGGTTAGTAGTAGAATAAAGCATCAACTTAATTAAAAAAGATGCTCGAGAAGTTACTCGAGGTTGGTATGACGGTGCCGCATATCATCAGCCGTCTGTCCTAGCACCTCACGAAGCTGAATGATGATAAGTTCAAAAAAGAGAAGTTGAGCAGCTTCGTAGACTGTGCCCATCGGTAAAATACCGGCGTTTCCAGTCGTGTCATCCGCCATGGTTTGCGCTGGTAAATGGACGACAGCATCAGCGTGCTTAGCAGCCTCACCGTGAGGTTGTGCGGTGATGGCAACCGTGCGTGCGCCGGCATCCTTAGCAACACCCATGAGTCCCAGCACGGTTGAAAACTGACCTGGCCCTGAACTTACAATGAGCGCGTCACCTGAACCAACGGGTGGCGTGGTCATGTCACCCACCACGTGTGCGTCTAGCCCAAGGTGGAAAAGGCGCATGGCAAACGCGCGCATCATCAGGCCTTCACGACCTACGCCATACAAACACAACCGCTTAGCTTGACGTATTTCGCTGATGAGGGTTGTCACTGCACTAGAACTGAGCGCGTCAAACACCGCGCCCAGTTCAGAAAGTGCCTTGCTGGCCATGTCTTTCGCAGACATGTCAGAGGTCGTCATTACTGCAGTTTGTCTTTCTCGCCGCTGTAGTAGCCAGCGTCCTCGAGCACACTGCGCACGCGTGCGTTAAGTTGCTCGGCACCTTCGTCAACGCCAATTTGCTCAAGCATCATACGCGTACCAAAGTCAGCCACAATCTCAGAAAGCTCGGGCCACTCGGGGAAGCGGGGGCGGAAAAACGGCACCCCTTCTTGCCAGGACTCAACGAGCGGGGCAACATAGGCAAATTGGTCAGCAATTTCGGGGTCTTCGTAAACACTTGTGCGACCGCTTACGCCGCCAGCGAGCACGTAGTCTTTGGCAAGTTCTTCAGAGGTAAGCCACTGAATAAGTAACCACGCAGCCGCTTGCTCGTCTTGGCTCGAGAATGCGTTAACCCCTAAGCTAAACCCGCCTAGGGCCGGTTTGCGTCCAGCCGGACCAGACGGCTCGGTGGCAACTGCCAAGCAATCAGTAATGGTAGATGACTCTGGATCATTTAGTGTGGCAAAAAACGAGGACCACTCGGTAATCATAGCAACGTTGCCTTGGGCAAGGGCTTGCACAGCTTCGTTATGGTCGTAATCAACAATACCCTCAGGCATGTAAGCCATCAAATCTTGGCGAAACTGTAAGCCCTCTTGAGATGCGTCAGATAAGAGGTTAGGTTCAAAGGTCTCTTCATCAATCAGTGAGCCACCAAATGGCCAGAGTACACGCATAAACGAATCTGCACTTTGCGTTTCACCGCGGCGAGATTGTAGTGCAAATGCATACTGACCATCATTTGTAAGCGCAGGACCGTAGTCGTTAAGAAGTTCTGCCCAGGTACTTGGTGGACCGTCAAACCCAGCTTCTTGCAACATGCACTCGTTGTAGAAAAGAAGTCCTGAATAATTATCAAAAGGAAGACCGTAGACTTCATTGTTCCACGTGCCGAACGAGTCAAGCAATAATGGGAAGAACCCCTCGAGGTTCAAGTTAGGATCAGCCAGCTCAGCATTATTAATAAATGTCGACATAGGCATAACCCAGCCTGCTTCGGCAAATTCACCGATCCACACAACATCAATCAGCACAACGTCGATCTCAGCAGACATTGTTGCAAAGTCAAGAACTTGACGTTCTCTCGAGTTTTCGTAAGGCAAAATTTCCCACTCAACGTTAATACCAGTTTGTGCTTCAAATTCAGGGATGAGCTCAATAGCAGCCGCATACCCTGGGCGGTCTAAGAACAATGCTTGAACAGTTGTGCCTTCATAAGGTGCAGCGGCAGTTGCTAAGTTCCATTCTTGGGCGTGAGCTGTGAGCAAGCTTGCAAGTAAGCAGGCAAGACCAAAAACTTTGAGTTGCATGAATAACCCCTTTCATACTGACGGTACTGCTATGCATCAAGCTGAAAAGACCACTCTAGTTAAGGCTTTTAGAGATAGCTCTAAATGATGCTAGCGGCTGTGCATAATTTGCACAGCCCAAAAACAAATTGTGGAAACTGTTTTCTACACAAAAGCGCCACAAAAGATGTCAGTATTTTTGTTTTCAGCTTCATTTTTGCCTACTGTGCTGTATGAAATTGCGTGCTCACATACATTAATGGCAGCAGACGCTTAGTGAGTAATCTCGTAGGGCTGATAGAGGTGGCTCGAGGCTATCAACGTGAATAACCTCGGTGATGTTGTTATCGGTAAATGCGACTGTGAAGGCTTTTAAGAGAAAGGCTAAGCTTTTTGATTGAGGCGATGTTCACCCACCCCTTGACAGCCCCCGCCCAAGTTCCGTATTATCACAACTTGCTACTCACCGAGGCATTACGCTGAAGTGATGGCGATAGGTCTTTAGTAAAGACCGGTGAACGATGACAACTTGTAGTCAAACTGCTTAACCCGTTGCAAACATCCAATTGTTTGTAAAGCTCTAGACGGGTGTTTTTGGCATTTGTTTTTAGCGGTCATCCAACGACCTAACAAAGATAACGAAAACAGCAAAACACTAAAGTGCTGAGGTACCGATGCTAGTACTGAAGGTACTGAAAGCACAGGGGTTGACAGGGGAG